>NZ_CVTK01000052.1:0-65410 GCF_900004785.1 Pseudomonas sp. 28 E 9
GCCATCCCTGGCCCAGTGCGGCTAACCCGGCGTCCTGCCGGGTTACCCACGAATTCAAGCCTGCGTTCGGCCAGCGTGGTTTAACGGGGCGCCTAGGATCAAAAGCAGATCAAGATCAAGAGCGGCTCGCTTCGCATGGTGGTTACGGTTGGGCGCTGCTGAGTTGTGTGGATACCTATGCTCATCGGGGGCAAGCCCCCTCGCACATTTAGACTCGTGTTATGCCTTGATGAAGGTTTCATGCAAGTGTCGCCACAACAGCGCGCCACTTGCCTGCTTCTCAAAGACCACGGTCGCGCGACGATCCGTCCGGGTGCCGCTGTTGTCCACCTGATGCTCCCGATACGTCACCGTCGCACCGCGCGCATGCCGGTCAATCCCGGCCATTTCACTCAAGGTGATTTTCAGCCCAGGACGCATGCCGCCCAGGCGATTAAACAGCGCGTTGACCCCGGCTGCATTGACGCGTGTGCCGGTGGCAGGCGCAACCATGCTGAATTCAGGCGAGAAGCGCGCCAGTAAATTCTGCAAGGTGCCCTCGGGCGCAACGCCGGCGAACCATTGCTCGATTTCGACGTGGGTCTGGATCACTTCTTCAAAAAAATCGCTGTAGTCGATCATTTACAAATTCCCCTTCAAACCAAAGCGTTTCTTCAGTACGGCTTCCAACAACCCCTTGGGCACCAGCGCGGCCATCAACGGCAACGCGCGGCTGCCGTTGCCCGAGCGCAACAGGCGCGGTGGTCGTGCTTGCTGCACAGCCTTGAGCACATCCTCCGCAAATTCACTGGCTGGGGTTGGCTTGTCCTGGGACGCCTGACTGCGCGCACGAATACCTTCGCGCAACGGCCACCAGGGTGATTGTTCGTTGATCAGCAATTCGGCCTGGGCGCCGGCGTTTTTTGCAAAGCTTGTATTGATTGCGCCGGGCTGTACTTCCATGACCCGTACACCGAACGGCGCCAGCTCCATGCGCAACGCATCGCTCAAGGCATGCACGGCGGCTTTGGAAGCGCAGTAGGCGCCGGCGAAGGGCGTCACCAACACGCCGGAAACGCTGCCGATATTCACCACCAAACCTTTGCTGCGACGCAGGGCAGGGAACAGCGCCTGGGTCACGCCAACGATGGAGAACACATTGGTTTCGAACTGACGTTGCATAGCGTCGGTGCCGCCATCGAGCAGCGGGCCCATGGCACCGTAACCGGCGTTGTTGACCAGCACGTCCAGCTCGCCCAATTGTGCGGCCAGTTGCTGCAAGGCGGCGCTGTCGTTGACGTCCAGTTGCACAGCGTTGAAGCCGGCGGCGGCGAGGGCGGCGACGTCGTCCGGGCGGCGGGCGCTGGCCCATACGTTAAAGCCTGCGGTTTTGAAGCTGTCGGCCAAAGCGCGGCCGATGCCGCTGGAGCAACCGGTGATCAGTGCGTTGGGCATGCATCATTCCTTTGTCAGTCCGAGAAACTGCCTTGCAGGTGCTCGGCGCGAAATTCCAGGGTTTGCGGGCGATAGCCGGGGCGTAGGGGCGGTGTGGGCAGGCAATCGTCCCAAGTGGCACCGGCCTGCAATTCGCCGGGGCCGCGATAGCGTGGGGCGGCGTAGACGTTGTCGGCCAGATTCACGGTATCGCCGGGTGCATAGGCGGCGACGCGCCAACGCAGTTCGGTCAAGGGCACGTCGTTGCCGTTGTTCAGGGTCAGTTTCAAAGGACGGTCGGCCGGGCATTCCTGCGGGGCATAGGCGATGCGCAGCTCAAGGCGGGCCAGTTGCGCGGCTTCGCGGTTGTCCAGCCAGACCACCCAAACGGCGACGAAGCCCAGGCCGACGGCCGCCGCCAGCGACACCGGCAACGCTTTGGCCGGGTAGCGCAGCAGCAGGATCAGCCAGGTAATGATCAGGAGAACGCCGAAGAACATGGAGACCACCTCGCATAGGGAACGAGCATCCTAACTTAAGCGTAGGTTGGATTGGTTACCTGGAGCATTGCGTTGTCCGGCCGGACGCATTCGCAGGCAAGCCCGCGATGGCTTACTTACTGAGCAGAAGCATCTGCCTGCGCACCATCAATCGACGCCTCAACCAACGCCAAGCCGTTCGTCGCTACTGTCAGAACTCACAGGTTCTTTTTTTTCGTGTGGCGCTCAGTTTGTTGGACATATCGGTGTGTATCTCTATCTGAAGGAATACGCGGGCATGGACAACGAATCGAGAAGTGACCGTCTGCTACGCACGCTTGTAGTAGATGAGCCAGAACTGCAGGTAGAGGATCTGGAAAAAGTCAGCTTCATCAACGCGATGCAGCAGTTGGGTATGGAGTCGGTGTTCGACATCATTGCCCAACCCAAGCCTCACTTCGTGCAACGTCTGGGTGAGATCTGCGAGGCGGATGGCGAGGTGGCTTATGACAATGCCATGTGCTACGCGGTGCAGATCGGTCGGCTGTACCGTGAACACCGAGTGTCTAGCGGGAGAGCCCAGGATCCGGGTATGCGGACCGGTGTGCGTGCGTTGGTCGATGTCGGGCCCAGTTTCCCTAACCTGTTCAAGGAAAACTGGGATGAGTTCTGCAAAGTGGGCGATATAGCGGCGGTCGACTCGCCGGTGTCTTACCTCTGCGCTCAATATCGTTTCGCCACGCGCACCTTGGAAGGCTCCGGCCAGGGCACTCGGCCCAAGATCCTGTTGGAGACTCGGCGGCGCGATTTGGAGGAGCTGATCATTGACCAGCACAACACCTTTACCCCAAGGCCGATGCTGGAACTGGTCAATGAGATCCTCATGGCCGATATCACCCGCTACCGCAGTGAGATGCCGGATAAGAACAAACCCATCTACGAGGTACTGGCCGAGCGGCGCTATCCGTTCATGTTCCCGTATTACTACCCTCACCACCAATGCCGATTGGGCCTGGCCGAAAAGAAGCTTGAGCTGGGGGAGTTGAGCTATCGAATCAGCTTGCAGTTGCCCATCAGCCAAAGGGGCTTGAACGATTATGGCGTGGTGCAGAATGCCGCAGCGCAAGCGCAATTGTTGATGTCGGGGCTGAGCCCTCAGCAGCAGCAGTTGTTGATCGAACCGTCGTTGTTTACGACGTTTTATCTCTCTAAGGCTGAGCTGACGGGGGTCTGGAGGGGGCCGGGGACTTCCCATCTGAGTCCGCACTCGGCCATCAGGGTTGGTTTACTGATCCCCCCGCAGCCAAGCTTGAAGAGTGTTGATCCTCAGGCGCAAACCTTCGTCAGCAATGGGGGATTGACTGCTGCCGCAGCTATTGAATTCTCGGGGCCTGAAGGTGCTAAACGCGAGGGGCTTTTGTTGATTAATTCATCGTCGCCAAGGTATACGAGCACGTCTTCATTATGGACACCTAATTATCTTCACCCTGCGAACACCTCAACGATCTGCACGGCTATACGCTGGGGGGGAGAAGGGCCGTTTCCAATCGAACCAGGCTATCGAGCCTCATTTACCGTCACCAGCACCAGTGGTACTACCACTCAGCCAGTTTCACTGGCGGTACTCAGTTTCACCATTGTCCTGGACGAGTACGTGACGTGGACCGCCGAGCAGCAGGCTTTTTTTCAGCACAATTACGGTCTTCAAGGTAGTGACATTGACAGCCCACTGGTGCAGCTCGAGACCTTCATGCAGCGCACGGAACTGGATGCCGAGCAGGTCGAGGCGCTTATATCTCAGCGTCAGTATTTCCCCCGTGTATCCCCCAACTGCCCTAGCGGCAATCCACAGTGGACGGGGAGCGCAATCGACAAGGCATACCCGCACGCCTCTCACTATGGCGCGTGTTACGTCAACGGCCATGGCAGTGAGCGTTATGACAGCGGTGTGCCTGTAACCATTGGCTCTACTCGTGCGGACCAATTCGACAACTCCATGGACCTCAGGGAAACCACGACCGCTAACCGCACGGTCTGGTACTTGACTAAAACCTCCCCTCAGCGGTTCGACCGCCTGCAACGGATGATTCGGCTGCAGCGCTGGCTGCAAAAGGACCTGGGTATGAACCTGTCCTTTGCCGAACTGGACACACTGCTCATCTGCGCCATCCGCAGTGAGGGTGAACACAACCTGACCATGGACCTGAACACCAATACCCTGCGGGTCCTGGGTGTTTATCGCTATTTCAGCCGACGTTATGGCATCCAGCCCGAAGAATTTGCAGCGTTCCTCCACGATCTCACGCCTTACGCCACGGGTGACAGGGTGCCGCTGTTTGACCAAGTCTTTAATCCTTCTGCGCTGTTCGATACGCCATTGGTGCTTAATCGAGCCCCCTTCAATGTCCGTGGGACAGACGCTGCGAACAAAAAAATCGTGGCACAACTCTGTGTCGCGCTCGGCCTTGAGCCTACAGAGTCATCGCTTTTTCGCTTGGCCGGCCAAACGAAGGATTTTGTCGGGCCGTTACTCCGTGACCTTGGCACCCTGTCATCTCTCTACCGTCAGGCGCGTATTGCGAAAATGTTTGGTCTGTCTGCGGAGGAAGGCTGGGGCTTGGTGGATATGCTGGGGGGGGTGGAGTACCAGCGATTGCTCTGTACCGGGCGCCTGCTGCAACCCTCCTTGTCGTCCTTCAGTACATGGTCGTTGGCGGCGCGCGGAGACAATGATCTGAGCATCAGGCTGGTGCTGGTGGTCGATGCTGCGCAAGAAGGAAACTTATTGCGGTTGCTGCCAGGTTCCGCCTTGTTTGTGCTGGCGGGGACCGATTTTGCAGCAGCAACTGGCACGCGGGTGTTTACTCTGGAGCGGCAGCCGCAGTATTCAGACGAAGTAAGCTTCGTGCGTAATCTTGATGGCAGCACGCTCACGCTTGAACCGTTGAGCGCGGGTGGGACGTTGTCGCTCAGCGGCAAAACCCTTTCAAGGTCCGCATGGGAAGTGATAACCGACCAATCGTCTTCCATTCACGACCTGCAAGTGAAGTGCGGCGCGCTGCCCAAAAAACTTCTGCCGACGGTAGAGGTTTGGGAAAAGAATGCCCTGGAGCCCGCGCCTGACGTGCTCGATGTGTTGATGCAGATGGATTGGGCTGTGAATTGGCTCAAGGACAGCAAGCAAAGTGTTACCGGGGTACGGCGCGCCTTGGGCCTGGAGCCCGGGGATTACCTGCCGCCCCAAGGTTTGGTGGACCGCTTGGGTCTATTGGCTGCCGCGACGCGAGAGGTATTGATTACCGACGAGCAGATCTCGGCGCTGAATCTGCCTGTCTATGAACGCCCCAGCTCCGCCGGCGCAAGAGAACCCATCAAATGGCGTGAAGTGCTGCAGTATTTGCTGGACCCGCAGGGGCTGGTGAACGCTGTTCCGCTCACAGGTCTCGAAGACCCCCATCACTACTTGCAAGACGCTATTGAATACCGGGTGGGGCAACTGAACCTCTTCCCTCATGAGCGCGAGAAGAGCGTAGCGGTACTGACTGACCTGCTACTGGCCGGCCATGACCGCCAACTGCGGCTGATCGAAGGTTTGGTACAAGAAATGATCAACCTGCCGATGGACCGCACCCAGGTTGTATTACGTTGGGCGCAGACCTCGGTTCACACCCTGTTGTCCGCGGTGTTGGGGTTGGCTACCGCAAGCGCTACCGATTCGTTGCTCAGTCAATTCGAGCGAGTCCTGCGCCATGGCAAAGTGGTGATGGACCTGCGGTTGAGCACCAGTGCCTTGCGTGTATTTTTGCTTAACCCCCAATGGCTGGGAGTCCTCGGTAAAAATCTGGAGTTGAATCTCAAGAGTTTCTACCTGCTGAGCCGCTACAGCCAGTGGTTTCATGGCCAAAGCCAGGCGGAAGAGGCGTTGCTGGGTTACTTCATTGCGGCCAACCCTGGGAAAACAGCGCTCAAAAACAAAACGTTGCGCGCAGCGGTCAGCGACCAGGCCGCTTCCGTATTGGCCCGGTTGGTGGGGTGGCAGCACGACGAAGTGCATCACCTTTTCCAACAGCTGGCGCAAAAACGCGCCTGCTCCATGGCCGACATCGACTGGATACTGCGCAGCCAGGCCACCTGTGCCGCCAGTGGCCTGGCTGCGGCGGACTTGCTCAGGGCCGCCGCCCTGCACGGCGACAGTACAGGTACGGCCTGGCAAACGGTAGGCGATGCGGTCATGGCTGCCCGGCGCTGAGCGCCTGCACACTTTCATGATGAATGAGGAGCGAGCATGTCCAGCTCAATCGATAGTCAGCTCAACGAAACCCTGCGCGATGCCTTGGTGGCCTACTATCTGGATGAGGTGGTGCCCAATGCCCCGGAGTTTGTCAACGCGCAGTTAAGCGACAAAATCAAGACCGCCAACGATCTCTACCAATACAAACTGTTGGATGTGCAGGTCAGCCAGGCCGTACCCACCAGCCCGGTGGCCTCGGCCATCGCCAGTATTCAGCAGTACATCAATGCCGCGCTGATGGGCATGGAGCCTGGCTATGAAACCGAGGTGATGGAAGATCATCTGGTCAGTCAATGGCGCGAGATCAACAGCCAGTACCCGATCTGGGCCGCCAACCAGCAGTTGAGCTATTACCCGGAACTGTATATCGACCCCTCGTTGCGCCTGACCAAATCCAAGTACTTCCAGCAGCTGGAAAACGACCTCAACCAGAACAAGATCCATATCGACACGACACAAGAGGCGGTGCTGTCTTATCTGGCGAGCTTCGAGGAAGTGGCCAACCTGACGATTATCAATGGTTACATCAATACCGCCGATTTCAAGAACGGCATGTATTACTTCATTGGCAAGTCCCGGGCCGAGAGTGTGTACTACTGGCGTTCGGTGGATATGTCCCAGCGTACTTACGTGAACCTCAACGGCTCGGACCCCGACCGGCCAAAGTTCGATTATCCGCAGCCGGGGGCGTGGTCGGACTGGCACAAGGCTAACCTGCCGATTTCGGCCAGTGCCATTGAGCGCACAATCCGGCCGGTGTTGTTCAATAACCGCATATTTGTATTTTGGGTGGAGTGTGTCGATAACAGTCCGTCCAGCATGACGGTTGTACAGGGCTATCTCGAAGGTACACCAAAGCCGCCTGACGCGGGCTCACCGGAAACCAAGGTGCACAGTAATCCGATGTTGCGTTTGAACATGGTTTATAAAAAATACGATGGCAGTTGGAGTGTGCCGCAAACCGTCATTGAAGCCTGGAGTGAGTCGCCGTTGTTCAAGACTATGGATTTGGCGGAGTTGGTTGATAGCATTGCCGTGGCCGACAGTTCGACGATGCCGGATTCGCTGTTTGTGGCTATGTATGCAGGGTATATCGCAGGTAATGCGATGGACGGGGCGGCGGATCAATATGCGTTTTTAAAAACAGCGATGATCGACAAAAACTTTAATATAACGGCGCTGTTTCCCAGCCGAGGGTATGTGCCCATTGTCGGGGATAGTACGGAGATCAAAAAACTGCATGTTTTGAAGGTGGGGCGGCTATTTGCTAAGGATAATAAAGGGGGGTTTCAGTTCGAGGTGCCTGGGCTGAGTATAGCGGTGAAAAGTGTTGAGTCGCATCGACCGCATCAAAATTTGGATGGTTGGGATTTTGAAGGGAGGCAAGTTGCGATTGTTAGTCCGATCCGTGGCGTTGATGTTGTATTTGATAAGATTAAAAATGTAATTAACTTCAGCTCTAAAGTCTCGGCTTCTTTTTCAATGCGAACTGTGACGTTTACTATGGAGGCTTATTATTGGTTGGCGAATGATCGATATAAGCTTGAATTGGTTCTTCCCGCAATTCCAGAATCGACTAGTGATTATGAGGTGCTTTTGGAGGGCTCGAGAATTCAAGTGTTGAGTGGTCAGCTGTTTGCGTCCGGGGGGGAATGTAGATTTGAATTTATTTATTGCGGTGGGATAGTAGAATATGTAGTGCGTGATTTTTTACGTGATACGCCAGATCTTTTGCATTGCACTCTTGGTGTGCCGGATGCAAACGGCTTTATATCAATAGCCTCTAAGGTTTTTAAAAGTGCGCGGCGAAAATATTTTGATCGGCCAGATTTTCAAGCAAAAAGGATTAAGGGGAACTTGAGGGGGGAGGTTTTTTGGTCTGATACCTTGGAGTTTATAAAATCTCGTATTTATTCCTTCCAACACGTTATTCTTCGGCCTGTGAATCTGAGTGATCCGATGCCAGCTAACCCCGGCGCGCAGTCGCTTTGGTACTCAGCCGGTTTTCCAGTAATAAATCCTCCCGATACCCATACACTAGAGCTCCCCATTAACCCTGAGACCCTGTTGCCTGATTGGCCTGGCACCTGGCCTACCGGTTCGAAAAAAATCCCGATTATCCATGGCATCAAAGTATTTGATAATGTCACTTGGGCGGTCTTGGGACATGCCCTGAAAATGACCTACGTAGAACTGGAGCTTGTCACCCAAGTCACCACACCGCTGATTGCCCCTCGTATCAACACTCGCGTCAGCCCAACTCTGGGCGCCGCCGAATTTATCGACTTCACCGACTCGGGCATCAACCTAAACGACGCCGGCACCGCCCCACGCCAACCCATCCGCATGAACACCCTGTTTGCACGCGAATTGATCAACCGCGCGAATATCGCCCTGGAAAACCTCCTGTCCTGGGGCACCCAGCTCCTTGAGGAGCCCCCTCTTGAACCACCTGCAATGATTAACCAGATGGATTTTCACGGTGCCAATGGATTGTATTTCTGGGAGCTGTTCCTGCACCTGCCCTTCATGGTCAGCCATCGCCTGAACCAGGAGCAGAACTTCGAGGGCGCCGAACATTGGCTGAGCTTTATCTTCGACCCCTCGCGCAAAAAAGACGAGAAGGGCCGCCCGGACTACTGGAACGTACGGCCATTGATGGATGACCCGGTGGAAATGGACTATGTCACGCGCAAACCTGCCGACCCGGACGGTATCGCCAGCAGCCACCCGGTGCGTTATCGCAAGGCGATCTACATGTTCTACATCAAGAACCTGCTGGATCGGGGCGACGCCGCCTACCGGCAGCTGACCCCCGACAGCCTCGCAGAAGCCAAGCTGTGGTATGTGCGCGTCCTTGACCTGCTGGGGCCGCGCCCGGATGTCAAGGTGGTGTCTCATTGGCAACCCATGTCCCTGAAAACCTTGAGCGACGCCAGCAACCCAACATTGCGCGAGTTCGAACAGCGCCTGATCCGGCAAGACCAACTGCGCGAAGAAAGCGCTGCGGCCAACCATGGCGAGTCGCTTTACCAGTTTGCCGAACCGCCGCTGTACCTGCGCACTTTTGCGCCTGACCCAACATTGCTTGAGCTGGATAACGCCTACCTGCGCTTGCCCTTCAACCGTGAGCTGGTGCAGAGCTGGGATATCGCCGAGGCGCGCCTGGAGAACCTGCGTAACAACCGTACGCTGGATGGCAAACCCTTGATGCTGCCGCTGTTCACCGCCCCCTTGAACCCGCGCGACCTGTTGGCTGCGTTTGGCCAGGGCGCGGCCTCTGGTGGTGCTGTGCGGTTGTTGGCCCAGGAGGTACCGCACTACCGGTTCAGCGTGATGCACAACCGTGCCAGCAGTGCAGTGGAAACCCTGATTCAGTTCGGCAGTAACCTGTTGTCGTTGATTGAACGTAAGGAGCAGGCGCAGCTGCAAGAACTGCAATACCACCAGGCGTGGGAGTTCGCCCAATTTGCCGTGGACCTGCAAGAACAGGCACAAAGAATCGATGCCGAGCAGAAAAAAGCGTTGGAGGCGAGTAAGGCGCTGGCCCAGGGGCGCTTGAGGTTTTACAGTAAGTTGGCCGATGAAGTGGTGAGCGTCGTTGAAGTCACCGCAGCGTCGCTGCACCTGGTTGGTCAGGTGGCAGACGGCGTCAGTCACGCAGCCAGGGCCGTAGGCGCCGGCATGAAGATCCCTCCCAATGCGTTCGGCGCTGGCGGGGGGGCTATTGCTGGCATGGCCGGCGGTATTGTTGCTGTAGGGTCCTCCGGCGGGTGGCGCCTGGAGGGCGTTGCCGAAATGGTCAGTGCTTTTTCCGCAGCCGCGGCCACAAGGCTCCATGGTACCGCGGAAGCGGCGGATCGCGCTGAACACTTCCGCCGCCGCCACCAGGAATGGATGCAGGCCCGTGATCAAGCCGCGTTGGAAATTACCCAGATCGAGGCCCAGATGCAGGTGCTTGAAGCGCAGGTCCGTGCCACCACTCTCCAATTGAACCAGTCCCGCACCGCCCAGGATCAGGCACTGGCCAGCTACGATTTTCTACGCACGCGTTTCAGCAATGCGCAACTCTATCAATGGCTCAACGACCAGTTCGCGACTTTCTATTACCAGGCCTACGATGCCACCTTGGCGCTGTGCCTGGCCGCTGAAGCCTGTTGGCAATTTGAACTGGCCGACTTCAGCACACGCTTTATCCAGGCGGGTGTCTGGAAGGACAGCTATCGAGGCCTGAGCGCCGGCGAGGCGTTGAAATTGTCATTGTTGAAAATGGAGTCGGCGTATCTGAGCCGCAATGAGCGACTGCTGGAAATCACCAAAACGGTGTCCTTGCGCCAACTCAAGGCCCAGGATCCGAACTCCGCCATCAATCAGGACTGGGACACCATCCTGCTTGGCCTGATAGACAACGGCCGCGCCGATTTCGAGTTGACCCAGCCGATGTTCGACAGCAATTACCCAGGGCATACCGTGCGTCGCGTCAGGCGTATCAGCGTGTCGTTGCCGGTGCTGCTGGGGCCTTACGAAGACATTCACGCCACCTTGACCCAAACCTACAGCGCCGTGCAGATAGGCGACACCCTTAAGGAAAACCTGCGCGCCAGTCAGCAAATCGTCTTGTCTGGCGGGGTGGATGACGACGGGCTGTTCACGTTCAGTTTCACCGATGACCGTTACTTGCCCTTTGAAGGTACGGGCGCCATTTCACGCTGGGCGTTGGAATTCACCTCTACCGACCTTGTGGCGCGAGAGCGCCAGCTCAAATCGCTGACCGATATCATCCTGAAACTGGATTACACGGCCAAGGCTGGCTAGGAGGATGGCATGCTGAACAACCACGAGTCTGTGCAGATCGCCACGCCGTCCCTGCCCAAGGGCGGCGGCGCTATCCAAAGTATCGGCAACGGCCTGGGGTCGATCGGTACCAGCGGTGACGCATCGTTCGAGCTGCCCTTGCCGATTTCCGTCGGTCGAGGTTTCGCCCCGGATCTGGCCCTGGGTTACAGCAGCAGCGGCGGCAACAGCCCGTTCGGCATCGGTTGGAGCAAGACGCCCAATGCGATCACTCGACGAACGTCCACAGGGGTGCCGGCCTACACCGATAAAGATGTGATCCTGGGGCCGGACGGGGAACCCTGGATGCCGGAGCGCAATCCGACGACGGGCGCACAGCTCTCACGGGTCGTGACGGCCTATAACGGCTTGCCGGTGGGGCCTTACACCGTGGTACGTCACTGGCCTCGCATCGAGGGCGCATTTGCACTGATCGAGCATTGGTCCGATAGCGCCGACCCGGCAGGGTTCTGGTTGATTCACAGTGCGGACGGCAATTTGCACGTGTACGGTAAAACGGCGGCTTCGCGACGTGTCGATCCGCTGGATGATGCACGTGTAGGGGCGTGGCTGCTGGATGAAAGCCTCAACCCTCGTGGCGAGCATATTGTCTACCAATACCAGGCCGACGATGGCATCAGTGCCCAGCGTTATTTGAGCAAGGTGCTTTACGGTAACGCGCTGGCGGATGACCAACTGTACGCGTGGCGCATGGACGGTTGGCAAGGTGTGCTATGGCACTTTCACCTGGTGTTCGACCATGGAGAACGTCCTGCTGCCCTCTTGTCCGTGCCTCCTTATGAGGCCGCCTCGGCATGGCCAGGACGCGGCGATCCGTTTTCCAGCTATGCCTATGGGTTTGAGCTCAGGACGCGGCAACTGTGTCGGCAAGTGTTGATGTTCCATTGTTTTCCCGAGGAGCCGGATATGGGCCCGGCGCCCGTGCTGGTGCGCCGGCTGGTGCTGGAGTATCGGCCATCGTCACTGGGTTATAGCCTGTTGCACGCGGCCCATGAACAGGCCGTTGACCGAGAGGGAAAGATACAGAGTCGGCCACCGCTGGAGTTCACCTATAACCGGTTCGAACTCGCGCCCGACCCCCTGCGCTATCAAGCCTTCGAAAAAATGCCGGGCCTTAACGACGGCCAGCGTTATCAGTTCGTCGACCTATACGGCGAAGGGCTGCCGGGCATTTTGTATACGGATGACAAAGCCTGGTACTACCGTGCGCCCATGCGGGCGAAGGCTACGAGCGACCTCGACGAAGTGGCCTATGACGATTGGCATGAGTTGCCAGAGATTCCGGTAGCCGACCGCCTGCAGGCACCCCGGCAGTTTTTAAGCGAAATCACGGGTGATGGCTGCCTTGAATGGCTCGTCGCCCAGCCGGGGCTGTGTGGTTTTTTTACCTGCAACCCGGACCGCAGCTGGTCGAACTTCGCGACCTTGGACGCTGTCCCTCACGAGTTTTTCCATCCTCAGGGGCAGTTGGCCAACCTGATGGGGGCGGGCTTGTCTGACCTGGCGATGATTGGCCCGCGCAGTGTGCGTTTATATGCCAACCTGCGGCGAGCCGGTTTTGCCCCCGCGACCCAGGTTTCGCGTCAGGCAGACGAGGATGATCTGCCATTGATCAGTAACGCCGCCACCGAACTGGTCGCCTTCAGTGACGTGCTCGGCAGCGGCCAGCAGCATCTGATCCGCATCCGCCACAACCAGCTTGAATGCTGGCCCAACCTGGGACGGGGCCGCTTTGGCAAAGGTTTCACGTTCAGCGCCCTGGATTTTGCTTATGACGCGTTCGATGCGTCGCGGGTCTTGCTGGCGGATCTGGACGGCTCCGGGGCTGCTGACCTGATCTACTTGAAGGCTGAATGCGCGCTGGTATTCATGAACCGTGGTGGCAACGGCTTCGATGCCGCCGTTGAGCTCCCTTGGCCCGAAGGCGTTCTCTACGACCGCTTTTGCCAGGTGAGCACCGCCGACCTGCAAGGGCTGGGCTGCTCCAGCCTGGTGCTGACGGTGCCGCATATGTCGCCCAGGCATTGGCGGTATGACTTTGTCGCGGCCAAACCCTATTTGTTAGGTGCCACCAATAACAACCTGGGCGCCGCCGCGAGCGTGAAATATCGCAGTTCGGCCCAGGAGTGGCTGGATGAAAAACAGCAATTGCTCGCTAGCAACCAACCGGCCGTGTGTCGTTTACCCTTCCCCGTGCCGGTGGTGAGTGAGCAGGTTCAATTTGACGAAATCACCCGAAATCGGCTGACGCAACGTTTCGAATATCGAAAAGGCTTTTACGACGGTCTACTGCGAACCTTTCGAGGTTTTGCCCTGCTCCTGGAGACAGACGCCGACGTTGCTGACGAGGAGCTACGGGAGTCGGGCTTCAGTGAACCGGTGTTGCGCAAGACCTGGTTTCATGTCGGACAGGCGATTGACCCGGCCGGCGATGATTATTTCCACGGCGATCAGGCGGCCCACCCCTTGGGTGCAACCTTGCTCAGCTGTTATCACGAGGCCGATGGTGTCGATGAACTCGTCGTCCCCAAGACCGATGACTTACCGGGCATGCTCCAAGCGCTGGCGGGCCAGGTAATGCGTGTGGAAACCTATGGGGGGCGCAACGCCTGCGACGTCCCTTATGCGGTAGAGCAAAGCCGCTACCTGATACGCGTGCTGGACCGGCCAGTGGGCGGTCAATTTGCGCCCTACAAAGTGATGCTGGCTTTGGCCCTGGAGTCGATTGCCTACCAGTACGAACAACAGGCAGATGACCCGCAGTGCCAGCACGAGATCAACCTGCGCTGGGATGCTTTTGGCAGCCTGACCCATGGCGTCAGGGTCAGTTATGCCCGGCGCCTGACGGCCCAGGATGATCCTGCCTGCCAGTTGGACCCGAATGAAATCGCACCGCAGAAACGCTGGTGGTGTGATGCCCATGACGCGGCGCAGCAGGTTTATTACCTGAGTGAAAACCTGGCGCAGTATATCCACCTGACAGACCCACAGGGCTGGCGTTTGCACCTGCCTTTCCAGCAACGGGAAAACGCGCTGGTACTGGGTAAAGGTCCTGGCCCCAAAGGCTTGCAACCCAAAGCGATCAGCTATGAGGCCTTCATCGCGCAAACCGACGTGAACCCCTTGAACCCCAAGGCTCAACGTACGCTGGTGGGGCAGTCGGTGCAACGCTATCGGGACCGGTCCGGGATTCACCCATCACCGGATGGCGAGGCCACGTTTCTGGCCTTGGCCGACGAGCTGGAAATTGCCGAACTGGATGAGACGGCGCTCAAAGCCTACGACTTGCTGCGCAACGACGCAGGTGAAATGCCGTTCGACCTGGAGCAAAAGCTCCTGGAAGTCGGCTACCACAAAATGCGTCTGGTGTTGCCGTCGATTGCTCGGGCGCAAGCGTCATTGTGGTCGGTCAAGCGCGGGTTCAATACCTACGCTGGCCTTGCGGGTTTCTATAACACCCTCACTGTGCAGCAAACCCGCAGTCATGGTGTGACCCAATTGAGCTACGACCCCTATGGGTGCCTGAATACCCGCGTACACCTACCTGACGGCTGTGAGACGTATGTCGATTCGATCGACTACCGCTTGCTGCAACCGGCGCGAGTGATCGACCCCAATCAAAACACCCGGGAGGTGCTTTTCGGCGCGTTTGGCCAGGTGATCGCCAGCAGTGTCTACGGTACCGAACTGGGAGCCGCGGTGGGTTTTGCACCGCTCAGTGACTACCTGCCCCTCCTGGGCAGCACGCCGAGCCAAGTCATTGAGGCGGCGGACACTGCTTTGCAGGATGCTGCCATTGCGCACTTTGAAGACCCATTCAGTTGGATGGGCAGGGTGCCTGACGCCGACCTGCAGGACCGCCAATGGTTGGACGAATGCGTGGCACGCGGCGACCTGCTGCCCAGTGGGCATATTCGTGCGCCTGCCCGCCTGCTGTTGCCATCCGATGCGTTGACGCCCGCGCAGCAACGCCTGTTGAACTTGATCCCGCAGGTGCGTCGCGAGCCTGTGCATGCCGTCAGCTTGCAGGCGGATCGCTACCCGCTCGACCCGGAAAAACAGATCCGCATCACCTTGGGCTGCTGGGACGGTTTCGGGCGTGCCTTGCAGAGCAAGCAAAAGGTCGAGCGCGGGTACGCCTACCATGTGCAGGACGATGGTTCATTGGCCCTTGACGACGAGGGTCGGCCGGTGATGGTGCAGGATGTCGCGCGTTGGCGGGTCAGCGAACGGATCGAGTACAACAACAAAGGGCTGGCCGTGCGCATGTACCGGCCCTATTTTGCCGATCATCATCGCTACATCAACGATGTCAGTTTCAGGCAGCATGGTTATAGCGATCGCCAATTCTATGACCCGTTAGGCCGGCCTACCCGCACCGTCCTCGCCAAGGAAGATTACCTGCGGCGTCATACCTACTGGCCTTGGTACAGCATTTACGAGGATGAAAACGACACCTATGAAGAGGTGATGGCGATGAAAGAGGCTCAGGGGGAGACACTGCAATGAACGCGCCGGCGGTACATCGGCAGACACCGGGGTTGAGTGTTCGTGACCCTCGCGGCCTCACGGTTCGCGCCGTGAGCTATTGGCGCGACAGTGCGCTGGCACCGGCTCAGGCACGGGTCAATCGCAGTGTTATCGATAGTGTCGGTCGCGTCGTGGCTGAATGGGACCCGCGTTTAGTCGCGCAACCTGCGGCACCGGCCAACCTGACGCGGGTGTATTCGCTCGGCAACAAGGTGTTGGGCTCCGACAGTGTTGATGCGGGGTGGCGGGCCAGTCTGTTTGCAGAGGCTGGTCAACAGGTACACGGGTGGGATGCCCGCGGCAATGAGCGGTGGATTGAGTACGATACGTTGCTCAGGCCTGTGGCGGTGTTCGAGCAGGCCGCGTGCGTTGAACGTTTGCACTACGACGAGGCCGCGCCGCACTTCGGCGCGCACAATCAGTGCGGCCAGTTGATTCGCCACGATAATCCTGCCGGAACACAGCATTTCAATGAATTCGGCTTAGCCGGCGCGGTGCTGGAGCAGCATCAACACTTTCTGCAACGCCTGGACGTGCCCGACTGGCCACTGCCCCTTGATGAGCGTGATGATTTGCTTGAGCGAGCAGCCGGTGCTCGCAGTACTTTGCAGTTCAACCCGCTGGGCAATGTGCTGGAGCAAACCGATGCGCAGGGTAATCGGCAGCGTTTCAATCACACCATCGACGGCCAGTTGCGCGAGGCCTGGCTGCAGCTGAAAAACGCGACTGCCCCTCAACGGCTGGTGCATGAAATTCGCTACAACGCGCAAGGGCAGGTCGAACGGCAAACGGCAGGCAACAAGGTCACCAGTCGGTTTGATTACTGCCCGAAAACCGGGCTATTGATCCGTCTGTGGGCTGCAGGACCTGGCGACGAACCGCTACAGGATTTGCGCTACGTCCATGACCCGGTAGGCAATATCCTGAGCCTGGAGGACAAAGCCCTGCCGGTTCGTTTCTACGCCAACCAACGCATCGAGCCGATCAACCGCTATACCTATGACAGCCTTTACCAGTTGATCGAAGCCACCGGCTGGGAGGCCGGTAGCGCTAATCGCGGACCGGCCCATATCGAAGACCCAGCTGCCGTGGCCAACTATCGTCAAACCTATCGTTATGACGCTGGCGGTAATCTGTTGGAGCTGATTCACCATGGCCCGCAGCAACATGGGCGGATGTTGACGGCGGCCAAGCACAGTAATCGCTGCTTGCCCGAGGTGGGGGGGAGGCCGCCGACTGAAGCGCAGATCGCCGAAGGCTTCGATGCCAACGGTAACCTGTTGGTGTTGGATCGGGGCCGCACACTGAGCTGGGATGCGCGTAATCAACTGAGCCACGTGCATACCGTGGAACGAACCCTGGGCCTGGATGACACCGAGCGCTACGTCTACGGTGCCGACGGTATGCGCCAACGTAAAATCTCTTCGAGCCAGACCAACACGCGTACCGTGATCAGCGAAACGCGCTACTTGCCAGCGGGACTGGAGGTTCGCCGCGTCGATGCCGACGTGATGCAGGTCATCAAGGTGCAGGTTGGGCGGGAGACCGTGCAGGTGCTGCACTGGGAAACCCCACCACCGAGGCAGCTTGCCAAAGATCAGTACCGCTACAACCTGAGTGACCACCTGGGCTCCTGTTCGCTGGAGTTGGACAGTGAAGCGCGGGTCATCAGTCGCGAGACTTATCATCCGTTTGGCAGTACCGCGTTCGCCGAGAGAGGCGATTCGAGCGAGGAGAGTTATCGCACGTTGCGTTATTCGGGCAAGGAGCAGGACGCTACAGGCCTCTATTATTTTGGTCGACGTTATTACCTATGCGGGTTACAGCGGTGGTCGGCGCCGGATCCGGCCGGCACCGTCGACGGGTTGAATCTTTATTGCATGGTGGGTAATCGGCCGCTGGTTTACCGCGACAATAGTGGGCTGGTCAAAGAGTTGGTCAATGGCGCGGTACCGTATGAACCCGCTGAAGTGGTCAGCAGCCCTGAACGGGAGCAGGAGGCGCCGGGAGCCGCTTCATCCTCCTCTACCGCCCTGTCACCCGAAGGCGCTGCCGCGCTGCCGGCAGTCGATGGCAAGCCCAGATGGACCATACAGGGGTACTTGCGCAAGGTTCCACCCGGTCAACGCAACCTGGTGGTGGGTTGCGGTGCCAGCCCTGAAGGCACCACCGTCATGGGATTTCCCGGGTTTGCCTGCTCGTTGGGACGCACACATGCGCGGGATTTTACGGTGGATATCGACAGTGGCGCCCGGCCTGACCTGGCGTTTGACTTCACCTTATACAAAGGTACTCCCCTCGGAATAAATGGGCCTGGTCAATTCGATACGGTCAGCTTCGAGTACTTGTTCCGAGGAACGCGACACCCCTTCACGCAAAATCACTTCGATTTATGGTTCAACGCCGCGAATGAGTTGCTCGTGCCCGGTGGCGAGGTGCGGTTTTACACTGGCCATCAGCCTGACCTTGATCTAGCGGTTGTGCAACTCAAGAAGCGTGGATACTCGATCGTTAAACGGAATGTCACCGAAGCTGGCGCAAACCGCCATATCAAAGGAGCGGTCTACGTGGTGGGCATAAAGCCCGGCAGAGGTCTGATGAGTTCGCTCTCCCAATGGGCGCTGAGATGATTGGTGGCGGCCAGTGAACCGTCAGGTAAAAGCCCCCACCCAACCCACTGCGGATAGGGGACGCAATGGGCTGGGTGAGGGCTTCTTGTACGACTGTTTTACTGCGCGATAGTTTTCACCGACACGCCACGTTCAATCGGCGTGGAGCGACCGTAGATATCTTCGAAGCGCTCGATATCGTCTTCGCCCAGGTAGCTGCCCGATTGCACCTCGATGATCTCCAGCGGGATCTTGCCCGGGTTGCGCAGGCGGTGCACCGAGGCAATCGGGATGTAGGTGGACTGGTTCTCGCAGAGCAGGAACACGTTGTCGTCACAGGTGACTTCAGCGGTGCCGCTGACCACGATCCAGTGTTCCGCGCGGTGGTGGTGCATCTGCAGCGACAGGCAGGCGCCCGGCTTGACCGAGATGTGCTTGACCTGGAAACGCCCGCCCATGTCCACCGAGTCGTAGGAGCCCCACGGACGATAGACTTCACAGTGATTCTGGGTCTCGCTGCGGCCTTGCTCGTTAAGGGTGTTGACCATCTGCTTGACGCCCTGGACCTTGTCCTTGTGGGCAATCATCATCGCGTCCTTGGTTTCCACCACCACGATGTTGTCCAGGCCGATCACCGAGACCAGTTTGCCGTTGCCATGCACCATGCAGTTGCGGCTGTCCTGGATCACCACGTCGCCTTTGCTCACGTTGCCGTTGGCGTCTTTGTCATTGACCGCCCACAGCGAGGCCCAGCAGCCCACGTCGCTCCAGCCGGCGCTCAACGGCACCACACAGGCGCGCTGGGTTTTTTCCATCACGGCGTAGTCGATGGAGTTGTCCGGGCAGCAGGCGAAGGTGGCTTCGTCGAAGGTCACGGTGTCGGCGGTCTGCTCGCTGCGTTCCAGGGTCAGCACGCAAGTGTCGTAGATGTCCGGATCGTGCTTTTTCAGCTCTTCCAGGAAGCGGCTGGCGCGGAACAGGAACATGCCGCTGTTCCAGAAGTAGCCGCCGCTTTTGACGAACTCGACGGCGCGTTTTTCATCGGGTTTTTCCACGAACTGCTGCACGCGGCTTACGCCTTCAGGCAGCAGCGAATCGTTGCTGGACTTGATGTAGCCGTAACCGGTTTCCGGACGGGTTGCCGGTACGCCGAACAGCACCATCTCGCCGCGCTCGGCGGCCACGGTGGCCAGGGCCAGGGCGCGTTGCAGGGCTTTCTGGTCGTCGATCACGTGGTCGGCAGGCAGCACCAGCATCAGCTCGTCACGGCCTTCATTGACCAGCATCATCGCGGTCAGGGCCACGGCCGGCGCGGTGTTGCGGCCGAACGGCTCCATCAGGATGCGCTGGCACTCAAGCTTGCGCGCGCTCAGTTGCTCGTTGACGATGAAGCGGTGGTCCTTGTTGCAGACCACGATGGGGGAGTCCATGCCTTCGAACACCAGGCGTTCCAGGGTTTGCTGGAACAACGTGTGCTCGCCGGTCAGGGCCAGGAATTGCTTGGGGAACTGTTTACGCGAAAGCGGCCAAAGACGTGAGCCGCTACCACCGGAAAGGATGACTGGAATCATGGGTGTTTCTCCTTGAATCAGTTTGGGTCAGAGCTACGAAGGTTTGTCGTTTCACTCTTGTTTTTGTCTCGGTCCGAACCGGCGCCTCGATCCCCTGTAGGAGCGAGCTTGCTCGCGAAAAACCCGAGAGCAGCGCGATAAACCAAAGGCGCTGCGTCATCGTTGACGTTCTTCGCGGGCAAGCCCGCTCCTGCAGTAGATTGCGTTCGGTTCGGGAAATAATCAGCGGGTCGACACTGGGCGTTTCACCCAGACCGGCGACAGGCTTGAACCGGAACCGGTGACGTACAGCACCGCCGCTTCACCGCGCTCCAGGGCAACCGGCTTCACATCGCCGACTTTCTTGTCACCGTCATACAACGCCAGGCTCACCTTCACCGGGTTGATTTCACGTTCGCCACGGCCCTTGGCGGCCACCGACTTGACCACGTCGGTCTTGCCGTCGGCAGTTTTCAAGGTCAGGGCCTTGTCACTGAGGTTCTGCACGCGCACCAGGGATTTCTGCTTGTTCTTGAACGGCGGTTCCTCGATCAACTGAGGCTGGCCGCTGCCGCTGTTGACCAGGGTGTAGTAGTGATCGGCGGCGAGCTTGACCGGTACGGTCTGGCTGCCGACCTTGGCGCTGTAGTCGCCGCCCGGCATGAAGCTGAAGTCGCTGCTGGCCAGTGGCGCAACGTCGCTGAGGTTGGTGGCGCCGACCGTGGCGCTGACTTCCTGGTTGCTGGCGTTGTAGATGCGCACGAAGCTCGAGCCTTTCGGCGCCGTTGGGCCGTAGAGCGCGGCGTCACCACCGGCGAAGGCGGACATGGATACGAAGCTCAGGCCGGCGGCGATAGCCAGGGTCTTGGCGAGACGACGAGGAGTTGTAGTGAAAGTCATGTGAGTTACCTCTCTTTCAGTTTTGCGCCCGGTCGGGCGTCTCGGATTTCTGATTTTTAAAAGCAGGGGTGTTGCTTGCCATGTTCTGTTGGCGCGAACCGGCTTGTTTAAGCTGCGCAACCCACGCGGGGTCGGCATCACCGATTTCGTTGTTGACGGGCAGATAGCGTTCGGGGAACTCCCAGATCAGCACCTGGGGCGGGTTGTTCTTGAAGTCATCGCTTTTCAGGTAGCTGAGCATCGGCAGGATCGGGCCGTGGCCGTCTTCGGCGTAGCTCACCACGTCGCTGCCCAGGGCTTGCTTGAGGGCGCCGACGAAGTTCCAGTTGGGGTTGGCGCTGTAGCTGGTGCCCACCAGGGCCACCGGGGTTTCGCTGTCGCTGAACAGCGCGTCATCACCTTTCTCTTCGGCCAGGTGGGTGACGCGTTTTTGCAGCGGCTCCTTGGGCGGCATCAGGTTTTCGAACAGCGGGTCCAGGGGCAGGAACAGGCGCAGGTCGCCTTTATGCGGTTCGGTCTTTTCCGCTTCGGTGACAAAGCGCTGCGGCTCGCCGCTCAGCGGAGTCTTGTCGGCAATCGCCCTGGCCAGTTGCCTGGCGGCGATTTCCGCGCCGTCCGGGGTCCAGTGGGTGTCGGTGCGCAGGAATACCTGCTTGCCGGCGAGCTTGGCCTGTTGCAGTGGGCCGAGCAGGTCCGGGGCGGGGATGTTGTCTGCCGCGACACGGGCATGGAAATCCTGGTACAGGTTGGCGTGGATGCTTGCCGGTTTCACCTCACCCAGGTGTTCCGGGTACAGGCGCACCTTGGCCGGCACGATCGCCATCACCAGTTGGATGCCCTGGGCCTTGAGCTTCTGGCGCACGCCTTCGACCAGCGCGTAGTTGCCTTGCAGGTTCTGGTCTTCGTTGACGGCGGGGTTGAATTCCTCGTCGCTGTACAACCAGTGATCGCGGCCCAGCACCACGCCAGGGCGGCCTTCATTGAACAGCTTGTAGTCCAGCGCCGCCCACAGGTTGGTGCCCAGGCGCTTGATCGGGAACGCCTCGTCGTAGTGCGTCTCGACGGCCTTGGTCCAGCGGCCGTTGAGCACGGTCGCGTCGGCGTTGGTGCTGAAGCCGAAGAAGCTGCGCAGCGACCAGGCGCCCAGGGCCAGCAGCAGCGCCAGGAACAGGCTGATATAGAGGATGCGTAATGAACGGGTCATGGTCGGCTCCCTCAGAATTGGAAGTAAAGGAACGGCGAGAAACTCTGCGCCGACAGTTTCAGGATCGACGCCACGAACAGCAGCAGCACCGCCGCGCGCATCGCGTAGCGTGGCCAGTCAGCGGTCCAGTAGGCCGGTTGCACGGCGGCGTCACGGCCCACGCTGAAACCGGGCTCGTGGATGCTGCCGGGGTTGTCGCCCGGTACCGCCTTGATCAGGCTCGGATCACTCGGCTTGCTCTTCTCGGCAGGGCGGTTGCGGTAGAAATCGCGCAGGCCGAAGAACGCCAGGGTGACGTAGGCCACAACCAACGTTGCCACTTGCAGGCCGGTCAGGTTGGCGCGGTTGAGTTCCGACAGCGACCATTCGCTGAAGCTGAACATCGCACCGTACATACGCCCGGCGACGTGCAGGTTTTCGGCACGGAAGATCACCCAGCCCATCACCACCAGCAGGAAGGTGAAGGCCCAGCGCAGCACGTTGAAGCTGCGTGGCGCCGTATTGAGGCCGATGGCTTTTTCAATCGCCAGCCACATGCCGTGCCAGGCGCCCCACACGATGTAGGTGATGTTGGCGCCGTGCCACAGGCCACCGAGCAGCATGGTCAGGAACAGGTTGCGGTAGGTGGTCAGCGTGCCTTTGCGGTTGCCGCCCAGGGTGATGTACAGGTAGTCACGCAGCCAGGTGGACAGGCTGATGTGCCAGCGCCGCCAGAACTCGGTGATCGACTGGCTGATGTACGGCTGCTTGAAGTTTTCCATGAAGCGGAAACCCATCATCAAGCCCAGGCCGATGGCCATGTCGCTGTAGCCGGAGAAGTCGAAGTACAGCTGCGCGGTGTAGGCCAGCGCGCCGAGCCAGGCGTCACCCGTGGTCGGGTTTTGCAGGGCGAAGCAGTGGTCGGCCACCACCGCCAGGGTATCGGCGATGAAGACTTTCTTGATGAAACCCTGCATGAACCGCGTGCAGCCTTCGGAGAACTTGTCGAGGGTGTGGGTGCGGTTGTTGAACTGGTCGGCCAGGTCGCGAAAGCGCAACACGGGGCCGGCGATCAGGTGCGGGAAGATCGCCACGAACGCCGCAAAGTCGATCAGGTTGCGCGTTGCCGGGGTGTCGCCGCGATACACGTCGATGATGTAGCTGATGGACTCGAAGATGTAGAACGAGATCCCGATCGGCAACAGCACGTGGGTCAGGATAAACGGCTCCAGGCCCGCCGACTTCATCATCACATTGATGCTGTCGACGCCGAAGTTGGCGTACTTGAAGTAGCCGAGGATGCACAGGTCGACGGCCACGCCGAGCAGCAGCCAGCGCTGCGCCGGTTGGGTGCGCACACCGGCGGCACCGACCTTGAGGCCGATCCAGTAGTTCCACAGCGTGACGGCGGCGAACAGCGCCAGGAAGTCCACTCGCCACCAGGCGTAGAACACGTAGCTGGCAATCAGCAGCAGCAGGTTGCGATAGCGTTGCCCGCTCAAGTAGTACAAGCCGAGAAAGATCGGCAAGAACAGAAACAGGAACACGTTGGACGAGAAAACCATCCCGATCTCTCCATGTTTAAACCAACAGTCAAGGGCCGCAGCCCCCCCAAACCCCCCCACGAAATTCGGGGAGGGTTGTGTTGCAATCTCACTGTCGAAACCGGCTCAAAAATGTGGGAGGGGGCTTGCCCCCGATAGCGGTGTGTCATTCAACACAGATGGCGACTGTTACTCCGCCATCGGGGGCAAGCCCCCTCCCACATTTTTTACCGCGTTACGTCAGCTGCCTTTGTTGCCTTTTTCATGCGTCGGGTCGTAGACCTTGGTCAGGTCGCCGCCCAGGCGGAAGGTCTTGAACGGCTGCATGCCGTGCTTGCGCTCGATCACTTCCGGGGCACAGGTGTAGAGGGTGCAGAAAGGCTCGAGCCAGGCAAATTTCATGTCCTGCTTCAAGTCCTTCATGTCCTGCTCCTTGCCGTTCTTCTGTTCGAAGATGTCCGGGTCCTTGACCCCGGCCAGCACCTTGTCGCCCAGGCGCTTGAGCGCGCTGTTGTTTTCCTGGCGCAGGTCCACGCCGTTGACCAGGGCAAAACTGGCGATCATCGACAGCGGCGGCAGGGCGTAGTTGTGGTACGACAGGGCGCGTTGCTGACGCTTCAGTTCGTTCGGCAGGAAGCCCTGGTCGTCGACCTGGTTCACACCGACCTTGTATTCCTTGACGGCCCAATCAAACAGGTCACGGCGGTTGGTGGCGATGGAGGTCGCCATCACCGACCAGGCGGCCCAGTAGGAATGGTTGTTGGTTTTTTCCAGCGGCAGGTTGTCCCAGTCGCTCACCACCTGATCGGCCAGTTTGTTGAACCAGGCTTCGATCAGTTGCGATTCCTGCTGATGATTGGCCAGCGGGTGCGACTCGGAGAACTTCAGGCGCACATAGGCCGAGGCCATGCTGCCCAGTGCCCATTTGCGCATGGACTTGCCGGTGTGGTTGAAGTCCTTGGACATCAAGGCATCGGCCTTGGCCCACGACACCAGCCAGTTCAGCGTGCATTCGAGCTGCTGTGGGCGGCCGTCACGCATGAACTGCATCACGCGTTTGCTGGTGTCTTTCTCCAGCTTGGTGATGTCGGCGGTGCTGTCGCGAAAGGCTTTTTCCGACTGCACATTCAGTGTCGAGCGAGCCTTGTCCGAGCCTTCGTACTTGCTGCGAAACTGCAACGGCCCGGTGTAGGGCGTCGGCATGGTGTCGCAGTTTTCCTTGAAGTCGCCGGTCTTGAACGCTTCGATCGGGGCGAAATAGCCCTGGGGCGGACGCAGTGGCGCGGCCGCATTCACGGCGCCGGCAAACATGGCCAGGCCCAGCAGGGTGGGGAGCAATAACTTTTGCATAGGTAACCTCACTTCCCGAGTTGGGCGGTCTGCTGACCACCGCTTGGGAATACGTTGCGTGTGCAAATTTTCGCTTCGACTTTCTGCGCGGCAGCACCCTTTTCCGGGCCCTGCACTTCCACGGCCAGCAAGTTCTGCGAGGCCCAGTCTTCATCGGTGCGCAGTTCAAAGGCGAAACGCCCGTCTGTATCGGATGTTTCGGGTTTCTCGATCTTGATGTCCTCGTGGCGCCCGTTCATGTACCAGAGGGTGGCTTGCAAGGTTTTCACCGACGGATCGGCGAAGCGGATATCGACCTGATGGTTGGCGTTGCGCAGGTCTTTGTTCGCGCTGTTGACCATCAGTTCGTTTTTGCCCGGTTTCAATGTGGTGCTGGCCGACATCTGCGCGGCCTTGCCTTCGCAGCCGTTGTCGAGCAGCGCCATCATCTGGCGGTAGATGGTTTCCTGGTCGAGACGGTACAGCGGCGAAAATTCCCAGATGAGGATCTTCGGCGGGTTTTTCTGGAACTCTTCGCTGCCCAGGTACTGGATCATCGAGCCTTCCAGGCCACCGCCAGGGAAGGCGACGTTGAGGATGTCGGCACCGATTTCTTCCTGCAGGAAACCGGCGAAGTTGTAGTTCTTGCCGCTGTGGCTGGTGCCCACCAGGGTGATCTGCGGGTCGCCCGAATCACCGAACAGGTCGCCGTCACCGGCTTCACCCTTGGGTTCGGTGGTGAACTGGTCCATGTACTGGATCGCGTAGCTGGTGCCGCACAGTTGCCCGGCCATGTTGTGCAGGGTGCCGGTCTTGCCCATGCGGCCCGAGCGTTTGGTCTCGAATTCGCGCTTGGGGATTTCCGCGTATTGCGGCATCTGCTTGACCTTGGCCGCGACGATTTTTGCGGTGCGCTGGGCGCCGTACGGGGTCCAGTGCTGGTCGCCACGGAAGTAGAAATCATGGGCCGGCAATTCGTCGGGCAGTTGCTCGTTGGTCAATGGCGACAGGTCCGGCACCACATAGCCCATCTTGGCGAAACGGCCGAGCATGGTTTTGTAGTTGCCCAGGGCCTTGTCGAAATCGAACCTGGCTTTTTCTTCGGGGTTGAGCTTGTTGCGGTTCACCAGGCCACGGGTCGGCTGGTAGACCACCACCAGTTCCACGCCCTTGCTCTTGAACGCATCGTGCAACTGCTGCATGCGCTTGTAGCCGGCCGGCGTGGTGTCGAATTCGGTGCGCAGGTCTTCCTGGGTACGGAACAGCCAGTCGCCCTGGGCTTGCACCAGGGTGGTGAAGTTCTGCTGGTAGCGCGTGGTGTAGTTCTTCGCGTCGTGGGCGGCCGGGCACAGGCTGCAGCACGGTTCGGCAGTGAAAGTCGGTGCCTTCACTTCATCGGCGCGCACGCCCTGGCTGGCCGCGAGCAGGCCGAGGGTCAGACCCGAGAGGCTCAGCAGTTTGATCATGTGTGGGTGCATAAGGGTCATCCTCAGTCCTGCAGTTCGGTCTGGCGTTCGACGGGGTCGATCAGCACGGCTTTCTGCTGGCGCACCAGCAGGTCGAGAATTTCTTCCTGGCGCTCGCCCAGAATGCCGGAGAAGCTGATGCCGCTGGATTTGGTCGGCGCCAGCATCGACACGCGGTACAGCTCGATACTCAACGGCGAGTCGATGGACAACGGCCCGCTGCCGTTGCCCGCCAGTTCACCGCCGACCACGATCAGCGAGACCTTGGCGTCGAACGGGTCGAGGGCGATGTCACGGTCGGTGTCGGTCAAGTCCTTGATGTGGCCGTACACGCCGGTCAGGCCGTTGGCCATGGCGGTGTTTTCGTAGAGCTTGATGTTCACGCTGTTACGCACGCGGATGCCGTGGCGACGGTTGCTGATCACCTTGTTGCCCCACAGCAGGTTGTCACCGCTCTCATAGAGGGTGATGCCGTCGGTGTGGTTGCGGTAGATCTCGTTGTCGACGATCAGGTTGTTCACGCTGTTACGGTCGATCACCAGGCCCGACAGTTTGTTGTCGTAGCTGCGGTTGTTGAAGATGAAGCTGTCGTTCACTTCCCGGGAAATGATGATGCCGTGCTTCTTCTTCGTGCCGTACACGGTGTTGTCGGCGATGATCAGGCCGTGGGAACGGTCATGGGGGTCAATGCCGTAGACGATGTTGTCCTTGTAGGTATTACCCTTGATCACAAAGCCTGTGGTCTCGTAGCAGTAGAAGCCGTACCACATGTCCGAGAACTCGGAGTCGATGATCCAGCCGGTCGGCTCGGGCCGCTTGAGCACCTTGGCCATGTTCGGCGTGTACTGGGAAATACTCACCCCGTACGACTTACTGTTGGCATAGCCGAAGCTGGCCATCTTGGTCTTGGAGATATAGGTCTCGGTGCCGCCCCAGGCCAGCAGGAACGGGCGGAACTCCTTGGGCGACTTGAACAGCGCCGGGCCGTTGGTTTTTTCATCCCAACCGGTGACCTTGGTGTCACGCACGAACAGTTGGCCGTCGTTGATCAGGAACGAACCGGCTTGCTGGGACAGGCGCAGTTCCTGGGTGTTCTTGTCGATATCGAGGATGCCTTTACGACCGACCACGATGGGCAACTTGGCCAGGAACACACCGGGCGATGTCTCGCTGAAGTACTGCTTGGGCACCTTGCCCAGCAGGTCCTTGAGGTTCATGTAGCCGTCGTCGACAAAGATCGCCTGGGGAATGCCATGCTGGCGCACCACCCATTCGGCCATCTTGTTGTCGCCGCCGATAAAGTCCTTGAGCGCGTCTTCCTGCATCATGCGGCGGATGCTGATCTTGCCCGGTTTGCTTCTGACGATTTTCTTTTCCATGGCCGCAGCGGTGTAGCCCGACAGGTCGGGCAGCGCCGGCTTGGCCATTTCCAGCGGCGCGGTGGGCGGGCTGGAAATGGTGTAGGTCTTGGCCTGTTGCAGTTCCTTGGCGATGGTCGGCGCCTTGGCCGCCGTGTCGGCAAACGCTGGGGCACTGGCCACCAGCATTGCCGCGACGAGTAGGCTTTGAGCATTCATTGCGCAGGCTCCCATCAGAATTTCCAGACCACGTCGACAAAGGCGCGGTGCATGTAGGAGTCGACCTGGCTGCCATAGGCGTCACCCGGCTTGAACACGCCGGCACGCAAGCGCACCAGGGCCGAGGGCTCGTCGATCGACTGGCTCAGCGCGGCGGGCAGCAAGCCTTTCTTGAAGTACTTGGTGACGACCAGGTCCATCTCCTGGCCGAGGTCCTTCTTGCCGTCTTCAAGGGGCAGGGAGGTGCTGGAGAGGATCGCGCCGGTCACGTCGTCGGTGTTGTTCTGCACCGCGTCGATGCCGTTGCTGCCCACCGGCTTGTTGCCGTCCACGCGCCAGAACTTGTGGTACACCAGGCTGGCGTCGTAGTCCTCGCGCAGCTGCCAGGAACCGAACAGGCTCATGGACTGCATGTTGTTCATCTCGCCGCGAAACGCCTCGCCGAAGCGGTGCACGCGGGACTGGGTGCCGGTCCAGTTCGAACGGTTGCTTTGCAGGCCGTTCTGCTCGTACTCGGCACTGGCACGGGAGTAGGCCGCGCCGACTTGCCACTGCGGATCGAGGCGCAGGCGCACGCCGATATCGGTGGCCCAGCCGCTCACGTCATCACTGCGCTTGGCATTGGTCGGGCGGCTGCCATCGGCGTTCAAGGCGTTGACCGTGTCGCGGTCGCCCTTCATGCCGGTAATACTGGCCCAGTAGTTGACCGTGTTGGTGTTGCGCCAGTTATAGGCGTCGCTGTTGGCTTCGATGCCGAGCCAGGTCAGGTCGCCGTTTTCGCGCTTGTCCAATGGGTCGCTGGCCACGCCCGGTTCGGCGTAGTCGAGCTTGCCGTCGTCATGGGTATGGTGGCCGCGCAGGCCGATCCACTGGCCCGGCGTCCACTGGTAGGCGGCGTCGGCGTAGAAGTGCTGGCGGTCCTTGTCGACCGGCGACAGTTCCTTGAGGTCGGTGCGGTATTCGCTGAAGCGTTCGGCGGCGCCGACGTTGGCCTTGAGCAGGGTGGTGTCGAAGGTCCAGTTCAGCGCTTCGATGTTGGTGTCGCGCCATTGACCGTCGTCATTGCGCAGGCGCTGGCGACCGAACTTGAGGATCTCGCCGGGGTAGGGCGTGAAGCCGCTGTAGCCGACCCAGAACTCGCGCAGGGCCAGGTAGTTTTTCTTCGCCTTGCGGTCGTCGTTGCTCGATTGTTCGGTCGTGTCATCGGCCGACTGTTGCAGGGTGTCGGTCTCGATGATGTCGCTGGAGGCCACCGCCTGGCCCATGGCGTAGGCGCTCCACGCGCCGCTTTCGCCGTAGATCCAAGGGCGCAGGTCGAGGCCGATACCGTTGACGTCGCCGCCTTTCTGGGTGCCCAGGTCGCGGTCGTCTTCGGACTGCGCGGTGGCTTTGACTTCCAGGCCGAAGTTCTTGGCTTCGGTCAGCGCGGCCAGGGTCGGGCACGACCACAGCAGGGCGAAGGACAGGCCGATGCCGGCCTTGACGAATGGATTGAGCTTCATAGGGATTCCTCGCCGTCTTCTTCTTGCAGGGCGTGCAGTTGCAGCGTGCTTTGGGCCAGGGTGCCGCGGGCGGCCAGCTCCTGTTGCACCAGGCGTTGGCCTTCGGCGCGTTGCTCAGGCGTCAGCGGGGCTTCGAGCTGGGTGGCCAGCTCATTGGCTTCCGGCGTGTCCTGGGCCTTGGCCAGTTGGCTGAAAACATAGGCGTTGAGCGGGTCGGGCTTGGTGCCCTTGCCCTGGGAAAACAGTTGGGCAATGGCGAAATCGGCGCTGTTCTGGCCGTTGCGCGCTGCGGTCAGCAGGTGGTCGAGGGCTTTTTGCGAGTAGACCTTGCCCAGGTAGCCGCGGCGGTAGATCTGGCCGAGGTAGTAATCGGCGGCCACTTCACGGCCCACGGCTTTCTCGAAATGCGCCTCGGCAGCCTTGGCGTCGGCCGGCACCCATTTGCCTTCGTAGTAAAGCTTGCCCAGCAACAGCTCGGCGCGTGGCTGGTCGGCGGCGCGGCCGTTGTCCAGGTACTTCATCATCTGGTCGACGTCGCCCAGTTCGGGGAAGTCGTAGAGCAGTTGCGCCAGGCTGACCCAGGACGCGGGGTAACCCGGGGCGATTTTTTCCAGCAACGTCTGTGCGGTTTTCTCGTCCGGCGTGCCGAGGGTGGCATCGCCGAGTACGCGGGCGACGCTGTCGACGCGCTGGGCGGTGACGGTGCCACGGCTGTAGCCTGCTTCCATCTGCTTGAGCAGCTCGGCCTGTTTTTCCGGCTCGGCTTTTTTCTGGTAGACCGTGGCCAGTTCGACGTAGCAGATATCGGTGGTGTTCAGCGCCGCCTTGCAGATGCGCTCGACATCATCCAGATGCTGGTCGTAGGTGTTCTGGGTGCGATACAGCAGCACCTGGGCCAGGCCGGCTTCCGGGTAACCGGCGGCCTGCCATTGGCTGATCTGTTGCTGGGCGTTCACGTCGGGGAAGCTGTGCGGGTATTGCAGGTACAGCATCGCCAGCGGAATCAGGGTATTGCCTTCGCCATTGGCAAAGGCTTTTTTCAGCAGCATTTGCGCTTCATGGTGTTCGGCTTCGGTGGCGCCGGGCTTGGCCACCAGCAGGCGACCCAGGCGCGCCTGGGCCCGGGGCGAAGTGTCCGCCGCTGCGCGGTAAGTGGCTTCGGCCTGTTTGATTTGCGCCGGATCGCGGGTGCCGACCTGGATATCGGCCAGGCCCACCTGGGCCTCGCTGTAGCCCAGGTCTGCCAGTTGCTGGTAATTCTGCTGGGCGGTGACGGTGTCGCCGCGCTTGAGCGCTTCATTGGCCAGGCGCTGGTCGGGCAGGCCGGCACAACCGGCCAGGCTCACCGCAACCGCCAGCAACGCCACCGAACCCATGTGGGAGGGTTTTTTGTGGCAAGCCCGCTCCCACAGGGATTGTGTTGTTCTTGAAATAGGGTTCACAGGCATGTCCTCGCTTACAGACCGTGAGCCATGGCTTTATCGATCAGCCAGTTCAGCGAAGGGCCGCGGTCACTGGTGACTTCCACCGGGCGGCCGGCGTAGGTGCTGTCCAGCGGGGCATCCGGCTTGATCTGCACGCGGATGTCGGAGGACAGGTCGGCGCTGTTCAGGCTGGTGCTGCTGACGATGGTGCCGGTGCGCACCTGCTCTTCGTCGGCGACCTGGAAGCTCACCGGCGTACCTGGACGTACATCGCCAAACTGGCGGTAGGTGAAGCGGGCTTCGACGTTGGCCTGACTGCCACGCGGCACCAGTTGGAAGATCACGTCGCCCTTGCTGGCGTACTGGCCGTCGGCGACCAGTTGCTGGGCGACCACGCAATCGCACGGCGAGGTCAGGGTGCCGGTCATTTGCTTGCCGAACAGTTCTTCAACCTTGGCCGGTTGCAGTTGGTCTTCGTCCAGATGGCCCTTGAGCACATCGAGCATGCTGGTGCTGAAGGTCGCCAGCGGCGCGCCTTTGGCCGCTACCGCGTCACCCTTGAGCAGGCTTTGCACGGTGCCGTCACGCGGCATGGTCACGTTCATGCCCGGTACGCTGACGATACCTGCCTGGGCGTGGCTGACGAAGTACATGCCGTAGAGGGACTTGAAGACGAAACCGAACGCGGCGAGGCCGACCAGGAAGATCGCCAGGCTGAAGGTCACGGCGCGCAAGCGGCCAAAGGCGCTCATGTTGCTGCCGCCGTCCTTGACCTTGCGGGCCTTGGTGAAGTTGTCGCGTTGCAAGGTGGCCAGCACGTCGCCCATGGTCACGATGTCACCGGACAAGTGCGAGGTGATCAGGTGGCGCAGGGTGGAAATATCCTGGGCATCGAGGTTCTGGAACTGGCAGCCGGTGCGGCCGCTCTGGCGGTCATAGGAGCGAATCTGCAGCTCCACATCCATCGCCAGACCGAGGTTGTCGATCACGAACTGCAGGCGACCCTTGTGCACCTCACCGATGGTCAGCGGCTGGGTGGCGGTGAACGCCAGGCCGCCGGCGGACAAGTCGATCACCCGTGCTTCGGTCTGCGTGCGGTCGGTGTTGAAGAAGCGCAGCTTGGCCGGGATTTTGACCCGGGCGTGCTGGCGCTGGGCTTCGGATTCGTGGACTACGTTGGCGTTTACTTGGCTGTTCATCAGGGCATTCCTTAAGTTAATTCAGGCTTGGCAGGGTCAGACCATCATCAGCAACACGGCGACGAAAATGCTGCCGGCGGAGAAGGTCATGGTCCGAGACGACCAGGTGTTGAACCAACGTTGAAAGCTGGCCAAATCGCGGGTCAGTTTGGTGTCCTGGCGGGTCCAGGACTGTTGATCAAGGCGGAAGAACACGTAGATCTTTACCAGCGCGCCCATGATCTGGTTGTAATAGAGAATCAGCGGATAGGCCGGGCCGATCTTGTGGCCGGAGCACGACAGCAGCAGCGTAAGGATCAGACGGGTGATGCCGATCCACAGCAGGTACGCGAGGATGAACGCGCCGCCGTATTTGAAGGTGGCGATGATTGCCACGGTCAGGCCGAGCAGGGAGGTCCACATCGACACGCGCTGGTCGAACAGCACCACGCTGGTGAACAGACCCAGGCGACGCACACCCAGGCCCAGGGCGCGGGAGTTCTGGCGCAGGTTGTTGCCGTACCAGCGGAACATCAGTTTGCGGCTGGCCTTGATAAAGCTCTTTTCCGGCGGGTGTTCTACGGTGTTGATCGCGGCATCGGGCACGTAGAAGGTGTCGTAGCCCAGACGCATCAGGCTGAACCAGCTGGACTTGTCATCACCGGTGAGGAACTTGAAGCGGCCCAGGCGCCAGTGTTGCAGCGAGTCGCTTTCCACGTCGGCGATAAAGCCCGGGTCAGTCACCACGCTGGCGCGGAACACCGACATACGCCCGGTCATGGTCAGCACGCGCTTGGACAGGGCCATGGAGCACATGTTGATGTGGCGCTGGGCGAAGCGCAGCTTGTGCCACTCGCTCATGATGTAGCCGCCGCGCACTTCGCAGAATTCGTTGGTGGTCAGGCCACCGACATTGCCGAACAGCTGGAACCACGGCACGGTCTTGCGCACCACGCCTTCGGCCAGCACGGTGTCGCCATCGATCACCGCTACCACCGCGCGGTCATCCGGCAGGTGGCGCGAGATGGCGCGGAAACCGAAGGCCAGGCCGTCGCGCTTGCCGGTACCGGCGATGCGCACGAAGTCGAGCTTGACGTGAGCCGGTGGGTTCATTTTTTCCCAGAGGCTCTTGACCAGCAGCTCATCGGACATTTCCACCAGCGAGCAGACCACGGTGGTGGGGAAGCCGCATTCGATGGCTTCGCGAATCACCGAGCTGTAGACCTGCGCAGTGGTCAGCGCATCGATCCTGAAGCTGGTGACCATCAGGAACACATGGGATGGGTCGGCGGCCTTGCCCAGCTTGCGCACTTTGCGGCGCAGGTGCGGGTACACCACGTACAGGAACAGCATGCCGCGAAAGAAATGCGTTGCACCCATCGAGTAGCGCCAGATACCGACGGCGCCAATCAGGAAAATAAAATTCTTCGATTGCGAATCGAAGGTGCTCGCCGGCAACAGCAGGGCGAGTCCCATCAGCAGGCTGAGAAACAACAGCCAGCCGGCGGCTTGCAGAAATACATGTTTTAACTTGGACATAAGCGTCATCCGGAAGGGGAGGAGGCTTCAGGCTGCAAGCGCTGGGGATAAAGCCACTGGCAGCCTGAAACTTGCCGTTGCTGTTACCAGCAAATACCTTCAGTACGGCCGCTTACGCTGGTGGCCTTGGACATGAAGCCCACCAGGTCGACCACTTGCTTGCCTTCCGGAGCGTTATGCGCCAGGGCACGGAACTTCTCGTCACGGTTACCGAGGATGATCACGTCGGAGTTGTTGATCACATCATCGAAGTCCGAGTTGAGCAGGGACGACACGTGGGGGATCTTGCCTTCGATGTAGTCCTTGTTCGCACCGTGCACGCGGGCGTACTCGACGTTGCTGTCGTAGATGCTCAGGTCGTAGCCCTTGCCGATCAGCATTTCCGCCAGTTCTACCAACGGGCTTTCACGCAGGTCATCGGTACCGGCCTTGAAGCTCAGGCCCAGCAGGGCGACTTTGCGCTTGTCGTGGCTGGAGACGATGTCGAAGGCGTTCTGCACCTGGGATTCGTTGCTGCGCATCAGCGAGTTGAGCAGCGGCGCTTCCACGTCCAGGGAGCCGGCGCGGTAGGTCAGGGCGCGCACGTCTTTGGGCAGGCACGAGCCGCCGAAAGCGAAACCCGGGCGCATGTAGTACTGGGACAGGTTGAGCGTCTTGTCCTGGCAGACCACGTCCATCACTTCACGGCCATCGACGCCGACGGCCTTGGCGATGTTGCCGATCTCGTTGGCGAAAGTGACTTTGGTGGCGTGCCACACGTTGCAGGTGTACTTGATCATCTCGGCAACGGCGATGTCCTTGCGGATGATCGGCGCGTCGAGTTCTTCGTAGAGCGACTGCAGGACATCGCCGGAGGCGGTATCGAACTCGCCGATAACAGTCATCGGTGGCAGGTCGTAGTCGGCGATGGCGGTGGATTCGCGCAGGAATTCAGGGTTGACCGCAACGCCGAAATCGACGCCGGCTTTCTTGCCGGAGCAGTCTTCGAGGATCGGGATCACCACGTTGGCGACGGTGCCCGGCAGTACGGTGCTGCGCACCACGATGGTATGGCGGGTGGTCTTGTCACGCAGGACAAAACCGATCTCGCGGCATACCGATTCGATGTAGTTGAGTTCCAGGTCGCCGTTTTTCTTGCTCGGCGTGCCCACGCAAATCATCGACAGGTCGGTATCGCGGATGGCTTCGGCGAAGTTGGTGGTGCCACGCAGTCGGCCCGTCTGGATACCCTGGCTCAACAGCTCGCCCAGGCCCGGCTCAACGATCGGCGATTTACCCGCATTGATCAGGTCGATTTTTTCCTTGGAGATGTCTACGCCGACCACTTCGTGGCCACGGGCAGACAGGCAACCGGCACATACTGCGCCAACGTAACCCAAACCGAATATGCTGATGCGCATCGCAATTACCTCAATATTTAAATCATGCCATTAGATGGCCGGAGTTCATGTTTACAAGCGTCACTGATGCCGCAAAAGTTAGGCGAATAGACGCCGACTTATCGCGTGCAGGCATGTTGAATAAACGAGTGACTCACTAGTGCACTCAAGTTGTGCGCAGCCAGGCCTTATTATTGGGGCTTGCCCTGAAATGCAGCCGTGCTTCCCTGGAGGAAGACTTCGGCGCCGGTGCGGCAAGGTATTGATGCAGGCAAATTGCCTTTTTTTTCAATGCCTTGAGTGGTTGCACGGGCTCATTTAGGTCAGCGCTGCCTTGGCCTGTAGGGGATAGCAATGCGTACTTATCGCCACCCTTAACTCGATCAGTTGATGGTGTGACCATAGAGTCAAAGTGTTTTAAGACAACTTGACTACTTCCATTGGTCGTTATGTAAGTCATCTCTTACAGCAGCAGAGAATTTCGTTACCGGTGGTATGAGCGGTGCTTCAGGACGAAGTTCCTGGCCACTCATCCTGTTTCCGGAAATTTCTTGAAATATTAGGGAGGATGGCACTGGTAGTATATTGATAGCACTTGCTATTTAGGCCAGTAGTTATGGGGAGTTGGCGAGAGGGGATAGTTTTGTGCCACTACTGAATAAAAAAATTGGTGCCACTACGAAAAAAAACGATGAATGTCGAGTGAATAAATCGTTAGGGTTGTGTCTGGGTGTTTTTCTGGCGCCAAATAAGTGACGTTTTGCTGGTTTGGAATACCAGCGAAATGTGGGAGGGGGCTTGCCCCCGATGGGGGCCTCAGGGCCGACCAGGATGCTGGATCAGACCGAGTACATATCCGTTTCTGCGGTAACGGCCTCTATTGGTTCCGCTTTTACAGCGGGTCACTTTTGGAAAAGAGCCCCAAAAGTAACCAAAAGGGCTCTTGCCCCACCACTCGGCACCTCGCCTAGGCTCGGTGTGCCCGAACGCAGGCTTGAATCCGTGGGCCGCCGCCACGCGCCATCCATGGCGCGGGGCGGCTAACCCGGCGTCCTGCCGGGTTACCCACGGATTCAAGCCTGCGTTCGGCCAGCGTGGTTTAACGGGGCGCCTGAGATCAAAAGCAGATCAAGATCAAGAGCGACTCGCTTCGCATCGTGGTTACGGTTGGGCGCTTCAGAGTTGTGTAGATACCTATGTAAAGTATCGACTGATCCACCGCCATCGGGGGCAGGCCCCCTCCCACATTTGATCGTCAGTATCTGTGCGGTCTTATTCCGGGGCGTGATCGCGCAAAAACACCAGGTTATCCGGTTTGGATTGCTCCGCATTGAAGCGATAGCCCTGCATATCGAACTGCTTGAGCCTGGCCGGATCGTTGATGCGTTCTTCAATCACAAACCGGCTCATCATGCCCCGGGCCTTTTTTGCGTAGAAGCTGATGATCTTGTACTGACCGTTTTTCAGGTCCTTGAACTCGGTGTTGATGATGCGCGCGTTCAGGGCCGTGCGCTTGACCGCCGAGAAGTATTCGTTGGAAGCCAGGTTGAGCAGCACGTCGTCGCCTTGCGCGGCCAGCGCTTCATTCAACCATTCGCTGATGCGCGTGCCCCAGAACGCGTAGAGGTCCTTGCCACGGGCGTTGGCCAGCTTGGTGCCCATCTCCAGGCGGTAAGGCATCATCAAATCCAGCGGGCGCAACAGGCCGTAGAGGCCGGAGAGCATGCGCAGGTGGTCCTGGGCGTAGCTGAAATCGGCATCGCTGAAGGTTTCGGCGTTAAGGCCGGTGTATACATCGCCCTTGAACGCCAGCAGGGCCTGCTTGGCATTGGCCGGGGTGAAAGCGGGCGTCCAGCTGCCGAAGCGGGCGGCATTGAGGCCGCCGATCTTGTCGGAGACGTGCATCAACTCGCTGATCTGCGCCGGGCTCAGTTCGCGCAGTTGCTCGATCAGTTCCTGGGAATGGTCCAGGTACTGCGGCTGGGTGAAGCGCGCAGTGACCGGCTTGGACTCGAAGTCGAGGGTTTTGGCGGGGGAAATCACCATCAGCATGAAGTTGGCTCCTGGAATCGTGTGCGGGATTCTAGGGGGTTGGAGCGTTCGACTCCACCTATCAAGCCAATAGGCCCCGGTTTTTGTGTAGGAGCGAGCTTGCTCGCGAAAGTCGTCAACGATAACGCGGGCAGGCTGAATAAACGCGGTGCCCAGACGTTTTTCGCGAGCAAGCTCGCGCCTACACAAAAAGGGCGGGGCAGTCCGCTATGATGGGCGGTAACTCTGGAGAGGGAGACCCCGTGTGCGATTAGCGCTTTTATTATCGGCTTGCCTGCTCTGCCTGAACGCCCAGGCCGCGCCGGTTGATGTCGCCAGCCTCGACCGCGCCACCTGGCCGGAAAAACTCGGCAGCCCGGCGCTGTTCGACGTGGCCTCGCGGGCGGAAATCCTGATGTTCGCCCATGGTTTGATCGCCAGCGAAGCCTTGGACGAAACCGCGCTCAAGCAGCGCCTGGGGCTGAAGATCATCAACCTGGCCGCCATTGACGACCTGCGCCGCCAACTCTGGCAGCGGCTGTTGGAGAACTACACGTTCGCCCAGCAAAGCTGCGAAGAGGACGCTTCGTTCTGTTATCTGGTGGAAAACATGGACGACCTGCGCGAGCAGGCCGGCAAGTTCGCCGTCAGTGACGACTCGTTCTATATAGGCTGGGCCGCGCCCAGCCGGCACTTTCATGAGCGCTATCTCGATGAACTGCTGCGCAAGGCCGCGCTGATGCCGCAGATCAGCAGCGAAGTGGCGCGCTTTGGCGACCACGAGCGCAATGGCGATGAGCTTAACGATCGCATGTTTCTGCTGACCTTCGATGGCGGCCCGGCAACGGTCGGCGGCAATACCGACTGGCTGGCCGATTACCTGCGCAAGCAAAAGATCAACGCCACGTTCTTCGCCCTCGGCAGCAGCCTGCAAACCCGTGTGGAGCGCAGTTCCGCTGCGGATGTACAGGCGTTGTACCAGGGGCAGTGCGTGGGTATCCAGGGTTGGCAGTATCGCTCTCACAGCCACTGGGTCGATTGGCAGGACTCCATCACCCGCAGTGCATCACTGGTGCAAAACCTGCTGCCGGAAAACTATGTGCCGCTGTTTCGGCCGCCTTACGGGCAACGGCGCGCGGACAGCCAGGGCTTCTTTCAGGCCCAGGGTCTGCAAGTGGCGCTATGGGACATCGATTCCCAGGACGATCCGGGCAAGCTCAAGGCCGAAGAGTCGGCGCAGCGGGTGCTGACGCTGATGCTGCTGTGGCGCAAAGGCGTGATTGTGTTCCACGATCCCCAGGACAAGGCGCGGGTGGCATTGCCAATGTTGTTGCAGTCGACGGCGCAGAGTGGCCTGGGTTGGCAGGACTGTCGTGAAGCATTTCGATGAAATGCCCGGCCCTGTTAGTCGAGGGGGATTTTCGGGGTAATTTGCCGCGACATTTCGATGCAGGCGGACTTCCGACTTTAACGGGGTGCATGGCACTCGGCTAGTGCTATTCGTCATCCTGAAAAATAAACTTCAAAAAAGCGTCAAAGTGCTTTTTCCTGTCATGGGTTTTGCGGTATTACGAAGTCAGACCGCCGAAACCTGCAGCACAGGTGGCGTCTTCCAAGACTCCTAATGTGGGCACTGCACTTGACGTCACACCAGGTGCAGTCGGTGGTCGAATCGAGGCGCAGCACCGCCAAGGTATTGCGTCGACTGGCTCCCACAAAGGTGACCGAGTATGGATGATCATGGACGCACCCCTTCTTCCGACCAGCCAATCCTTTATGTGCTTGATACCAACGTATTGATTCACGATCCAAACGCACTGCTTAACTTTGAAGAACACCACGTCGCCATCCCCATGATCGTGCTGGAGGAACTGGACAAACTCAAAAGCGGCCACCACAGCGTCGCTGCCGAATGCCGCCAGGCCATCCGCCTGATCGACAAGACCCTGGGCGAAGCCTCGCCCGAGGACGTTGAAGTCGGCGTGCCGATCCAGCGTGGCAAGAGCGGGCCCAAGGGGTTGCTGTCGATCCTGATGAACAAGCGCAGCGAGCCCAGCAGCCTGCTGCCGGAAAACCTCAACGACAACAAAATCATCAACCAATTGATCGACCTGCACGCGCGCGACAAGGACCTGCGTCTGGTGCTGGTGACCAAAGACATCAATATGCGCCTCAAGGCACGAGCGTGTGGGATCGCTGCCGAGGACTACAGTACCGACCAGTTGGTGGACGACGTGTCGATGCTGTCCCGTGGTTATCACATGATGACCGGCTCGTTCTGGGACCGTGTCAGCAAGGTCGAAACCCGCCAGGACCACGGCCGCACCTGGCATCAGGTGCAGCTGACCGACAACCTGCCGGCAGTGCATATCAACGAATTCATCGTCGACGAGCAGGGCTTCGTGGGCTGGATCAAGGAGATTCAGGTCGACAAGCTGCTGATCCTCGACCTGCATCAGGAACCCCTGTTGCACCAGGAAGCCTGGGGCCTGAAACCGCGTGATATCTACCAGAGCCTGGCGCTGTATGCGCTGCTCGACCCGGACATTCACCTGGTCAACCTGACGGGCGCCGCAGGTTCGGGGAAAACCATCCTCGCCCTGGCCGCCGCCATCGAACAGACCATGGTGACCAAGCGCTATCGCCGCATCATCGCCACCCGCAGCGTGCAGGGCCTGGACCAGGAAATCGGCTTTTTGCCCGGCACCGAGGCGGAAAAAATGGAGCCGTGGCTGGGGGCGATCACCGACAACCTCGAAGCCTTGCACATGGATGACGAAAACACCCATGGCAGCGTCGACTACATCCTCAGCAAAGTGCCGTTGCAGTTCAAATCCCTCAACTACATTCGAGGTCGCAGCTTCCAGCAGAGCCTGATTTTGATCGACGAATGCCAGAACCTCACCCCGCACCAGATGAAAACCATCATCACCCGTGCCGGCGCCGGTTCCAAAGTGGTGTGCCTAGGCAACCTGGCACAGATCGACACCCCTTACCTGTCCGCGACCAGCTCCGGGCTGACTTACCTGACGGAACGCTTCAAGGACTTCCCGAACGGCGTGCACATCGCGCTGCAGGGCGTACCACGTTCGATTCTGGCCGAGTACGCCGAGTCTCATTTGTAAACGCGATCAATGTGGGAGGGGGCTCGCCCCCGATAGCGGTGGCACATTCAACATCTCTGTTGACTGACCCACCGCAATCGGGGGCAAGCCCCCTCCCACATTTTGTTCCGTGTTGGGTTTACAATCGCTGCTCCTGATCAGGAGTATCGCTGTGCTGACTCATCTCGATTCCCAAGGTCGCGCCCACATGGTCGACGTCACCGACAAAGCCGTGACGTTCCGTGAAGCCGTGGCCGAAGCGCGGGTGCGCATGTTGCCCGACACCCTGAAAATGATTGTCGACGGCGCCCATCCCAAGGGCGACGTGTTTGCCGTGGCCCGCATTGCCGGGATCCAGGCGGCGAAAAAAACCAGTGACTTGATCCCCCTGTGCCACCCGCTGATGCTCACTGGCGTCAAGGTCGAACTGCGCGCCGATGGCGTGGATGCCGTGCATATCCTGGCGCGCTGCAAGCTTTCCGGGCAGACCGGTGTAGAGATGGAAGCGCTGACGGCGGCGAGTGTCGCGGCACTGACCATCTACGACATGTGCAAGGCCGTGGATCGCGGCATGACCATCGAAAGTATTCGACTGCTGGAAAAACTGGGCGGTAAAAGCGGGCATTTCAAGGCGGATCAGCAATGAGTATCAACGTACTTTTTTTTGCACGATACGCCGAAGCGGTGGGCTTTGATTCGTTGGAGATGGAAGGTGAGTTTGCCACCGTTGATGCCGTGCGCCTGGCACTGGCCGCTGACCCGGAGTTCGCGGTACTCAACGAGGCGAGCCTGATGTGTGCGCGCAACGAAGAACTGTGCAATCTCGACGAGCCGGTCGAGGCCGGTGACGAAATCGCGTTTTTCCCGCCCGTGACCGGAGGCTGAGCATGGCCATTCGTGTGCAGGTCGAGGCCTTTGATCCCGGTGCCGAAGTCAATGCGATGCACGCAGCCAATGTGGGCGTGGGCGCGGTGGTGAGTTTTGTCGGCTATGTACGCGATTTCAATGACGGCCGCGACGTGTCGGGGATGTTTCTGGAACACTACCCGGGCATGACCGAAAAAGCCCTGGCCAAGATCGCCGTGGAGGCCGAGCAGCGCTGGCCGTTGCTCAAGCTGGAGGTGCTGCATCGCATCGGCGCGCTGGAGCCGGGTGAGCCGATTGTGTTTGTGGCGGCGGCCAGTGCGCATCGCCAGGCGGCATTCGATGCCTGTGCGTTTGTGATGGATTACTTGAAAACGCGTGCGCCGTTCTGGAAGAAAGAGAACACGCCGGAAGGTGCGCGTTGGGTTGAAGGGCGCAGCAGTGACCACGCCGCAGCGGATCGCTGGAAATAGCCAGCCGGACACCTATCTCAAAATCAGCACAGATCAGAATGTGGGAGGGGGCTTGCCCCCGATGGCGGTGGATCAGCCAGCTTATGTCTAGCTGACCCACCGCTATCGGGGGCAAGCCCCCTCCCACACTTTTATTGCATTTCAGCTTAAGGGCGTTTGCGTTCTACAGCCCGCAGCAAGTGCGTCGGCGGCGTCTCACAGCTGATCTTGCGCCCCAGCAGCGTCTCGATCGACGGCAGCTGGTACGAGTCATCTTCCCCAGCAAAGCTGATCGACACGCCCGCAGCCCCGGCACGCCCGGTACGACCGATACGGTGTACGTAGTCGTCCGGCACTTCCGGCAGGGTGAAGTTGATCACGTGGCTGATGCCGTCGATGTGAATCCCGCGCCCGGCCACGTCAGTGGCCACCAGCACGCGGATCTTGCCTTCGCGAAAGCCTTCCAGGGTCTTGATGCGCTTGTGCTGTGGCACGTCGCCGGACAGTTGCGCGGCGTTGACGCCATCGCGCACCAGGCGCTCTTCGATGCGGCGCACTTCGTCCTTGCGGTTGGCGAAGACCATCACGCGTTCCCAACCGTTGTCGTTGATCAGGTTGTAGAGCAATTTGTACTTGTCGGCACCGGCCACGGCATAGATGTGCTGCTCGACGTTTTCGCTGGCGACGTTCAGCGCCTCGATTTCGACGATGGACGGATCGGTGGTCCACTGCTTGGCGAGGTTCATCACGTCTTCGGTGAAGGTCGCGGAGAACAGCAGGGTCTGGCGCTCGGCTTTTGGTGGGGTCTGGCGAATGATCTGGCGCACTTGCGGGATAAAACCCATGTCGAGCATGCGGTCGGCTTCGTCCAGCACCATCACTTCGACCATGTCCAGGTGCACGTCGCCACGCTGGTTGAAGTCGAGCAGACGGCCTGGGGTGGCGACCAGGATGTCGCAGTGACGCGCCTCGAGGTGCTTGAGCTGCTTGTCGAAGTCCATGCCGCCGACGAACGTCATGACGTTGAGGCCGGTGTACTTGGTCAGGTCGGCGGCGTCCCTGGCGATCTGCACCACCAGCTCCCGGGTAGGGGCGATGATCAGCGCGCGCGGTTCGCCCATGTAGCGTTCCTTGGGCGGCGGTGTTTGCAGCAGTTGGGTGATGATCGAGATCAGGAACGCGGCGGTCTTGCCGGTGCCGGTCTGGGCGCGGCCGATGGCGTCTTTGCCGGCCAGGGTGAAGCCCAGCACCTGCGCCTGGATCGGCGTGCAGTACGGAAAGCCCAGGTCCTGGATGGCGTGCATCAGTTCCGGGGCCAGGTCGAAGTCGTGGAAGCGGGTCTTGCCTTCCTGGGGCTCGACGACGAAGTCTTCGAGTTTCCACGGGATGACGACCGGCTTCGGGGCGTGTTCGCGGCGAGGCTTTGGCGCGGCCGGCGCGGCAGCGGTCTCAACCGGTTTTGTCTGTTCAGGCGCGGTTACGTTCGGCTGGGCAACAAGTGCCGTGCGGGCGGGCTGCCTGCCGTCATTGCGGCTGCCGGTTGGCGGGACGGGAGCACTGGGAACAGGCGCGAGCGGCTCAGCCTCGCTTTTGCCGAACATCTTCTTGAGTGCTTTGAGCACGGTCATCTCATTAATTGGTTAAGGAATGTACGCCGGCCAGTGTAATGCAAGAATCGGGCGCGGCGTAGTGCGTCTGTCATACAACTACATAAACGCGCGAGTCAGCGCAGGCGCTCAGCCAGCCAGGTACCGATATCGCGTATCTCTTCGGGTAACACTTCGTGGCCCATTGGGTATTCCTGCCATGTCACGGTGACACTACGGGTCTTCAGATGCTCATAGGCGCTGCGGCCCATGGCGTTCTGTACCACCTCGTCGTACTGGCCGTGCAGGCACAGGGCCGGGATGCGTTGCTGGCTGGCGGATAATTCCAGCTCATCGTCGAACGTCGGCGCATAAGTGGAGAGGGCGATCACGCCACCCAGCGGGCCCTGCCATTTTTTAAAGGCTGTGTGGAAAACCACCGCACCCCCTTGGGAAAAACCAGCCAGGAAAACACGCGAAGCGTCTACCCCGGTTCTCTTCTGCGCTTCGATCAAATCCGTGACCGTATCGGTCGACGCTTCCAGTTCTTCCAGGCTGATCGAACGGGCCGGGCTCATGGCCTTGATGTCGTACCAGCTCGGCATCTCGTAGCCACCGTTGATCGTCACCGGGCGGCTGGGTGCCTGGGGCAAAACGAAGCGGGTGGTCAGTAACGTTTCCTGCAGCATTTCGGCTACCGGCAGAAAGTCATAGCGATCGGCGCCCAGGCCATGCAGCCAGATTACGCAGGCGTCTGCGGGCTTGGCGGGCTCTAGAATCAAGGGTTCGGTCATGTTTGCTCCATAGATGTGCAGGCGCTCCGATTGGGTGCGTCGCAACGGTGCGCGACAGGTTGATCTGTTAAGAGAATGTCGCAAGGTTGAATCTTTTGCTATTGAACAGGGTACTCGGCGACTCGGCCGGCACTCTGGTACGGGCCTTGCTATGTGTAGGTCGATGTCAGAACTCTCCCAGGGCGGTAACACTATCAGTGACTGCCGCTTGTGGGGAAGCAACTGGAATTACCGCAAAGATCTCATGCTGCTTGACCCCAAAAAAAGCCAACACGGGTCGATATCGCCTCATAAGGGTGCGCTGAGGTTGGAGCTCCGACACAACAAGAGCAACTGGAGGTTTGAATGAAGGTATTGAAATCCACCCTGGCCATCGTGACCGCGGCCGCCGTATTGGGTGTCAGTGGTTTTGCCCAGGCTGGCGCCACCCTGGACGCCGTGCAGAAGAAAGGCTTTGTACAGTGTGGCGTGAGTGACGGCCTGCCGGGTTTCTCGGTGCCGGATGCCAGCGGCAAGATCCTCGGGATCGACGCTGACGTGTGCCGTGCCGTCGCCGCCGCCGTTTTCGGCGACGCGACCAAGGTCAAGTTCAGCCAGTTGAACGCCAAGGAGCGTTTCACCGCGCTGCAGTCCGGCGAAGTCGACATCCTGTCGCGCAACACCACCATGACCAGCTCCCGCGATGCGGGCATGGGCCTGAAATTCCCGGGTTTCATCACCTACTACGACGGCATCGGTTTCCTGGTTAACAACAAGCTGGGCGTGAAAAGCGCCAAGGAACTGGACGGTGCAACCATCTGCATCCAGGCCGGTACCACCACCGAGCTGAACGTTTCCGACTACTTCCGTGGCAACAACCTCAAGTACACCCCGATCACCTTCGACACCTCCGATGAAAGCGCCAAGTCGCTGGAATCCGGGCGTTGCGACGTGCTGACCTCCGACAAGTCCCAACTGTTCGCCCAGCGCAGCAAGCTGGCCGCGCCGAAGGACTACGTGGTGCTGCCGGAAACCATTTCCAAGGAGCCCCTGGGCCCGGTCGTGCGTAACGGCGACGACGAGTGGCTGGCCATCGTGCGCTGGGTTGGCTACGCCATGCTCAATGCCGAAGAAGCCGGTATCACCTCCAAAAACGTTGAAGCTGAAGCCAAGTCCACCAAGAACCCGGACGTTGCCCGTCTGCTCGGTGCCGACGGCGAATACGGCAAAGACCTGAAAGTGAAGAAAGACTGGGTCGTGCAGATCGTCAAGCAGGTCGGTAACTACGGCGAAGTGTTCGAGCGCAACCTGGGCAAGAGCACCCCGCTGGAAATCGACCGTGGCCTGAACGCGCTGTGGAACAACGGCGGCATTCAATACGCACCGCCTGTGCGCTGATCGCTGATGGTTCTGTCACCCGGTGGGCCAACCGCCGGGTGATGTTCTGTTCCATTCTTTTCGGGGCACTTCATGCAAAATCAAATCGGCGCACCCAAGCAGAAGCTCAGCTTCAGCGATCCCAAAGTGCGTGCGTGGCTCTTCCAGATCATCACGATTGTGGCGGTGGTCTCGCTGGGCTGGTACCTCTTCAATAACACCCAGACCAACCTGCAGCACCGGGGCATTACCTCGGGTTTCGACTTTCTTGAGCGCAGTGCCGGCTTCGGCATCGCGCAGCACTTGATCGATTACACCGAGTCGGACAGCTATGCCCGGGTGTTTGTGATCGGTTTGCTCAACACCTTGCTGGTGACCGTGATCGGTGTGGTCCTGGCGACCCTGCTCGGCTTCATCATCGGCGTGGCGCGGCTGTCGCCGAACTGGATGATCAACAAGCTGGCGACCGTGTATGTGGAAGTATTCCGCAACATTCCGCCGCTGCTGCAAATCCTGTTCTGGTACTTTGCGGTGTTCCTGACCATGCCGGGGCCGCGCAATAGTCACAATTTCGGCGACACCTTCTTTGTCAGCAGCCGTGGCCTGAACATGCCGGCTGCGATTGCCGCTGATGGTTTCTGGCCGTTCGTGGCCAGCGTCGTGGTTGCCATCGTGGCAATCGTGCTGATGGCACGCTGGGCCAACAAGCGCTTTGAAGCCACCGGTGTTCCGTTTCATAAATTCTGGGCGGGGCTGGCGTTGTTCATCGTGATCCCGGCGTTGTGCGCGTTGCTCTTCGGCGCGCCGCTGCACTGGGAAATGCCCGAGCTCAAAGGCTTCAACTTCGTCGGCGGCTGGGTACTGATCCCTGAACTGCTGGCACTGACCCTGGCGCTGACCGTCTATACCGCTGCATTTATTGCCGAGATCGTGCGTTCAGGCATCAAGTCGGTCAGCCATGGCCAGACCGAAGCGGCACGTTCCCTGGGCCTGCGCCCCGGGCCGACGCTGCGCAAGGTCATCATCCCGCAGGCCCTGCGGGTGATCATTCCGCCGCTGACCAGCCAATACCTGAACCTGGCGAAAAACTCGTCACTGGCCGCCGGTATCGGTTACCCGGAAATGGTTTCGCTGTTTGCCGGCACGGTGCTCAACCAGACCGGCCAGGCCATCGAAGTCATTGCCATCACCATGAGCGTGTACCTGGCGATCAGCATCAGCATTTCCCTGCTGATGAACTGGTACAACAAGCGCATTGCGCTGATCGAGCGGTGAGGAAACGCCCATGAGTTCACATACGTTCAAACCTGATATGCCGCCGCCGAACAAAGTCTTCGGGCCGATGGCATGGATGCGCGCCAACCTGTTCTCCAGTTGGCTCAACACGCTGCTGACGTTGCTGGCGTTCTACCTGATCTACCTGGTAGTGCCGCCGATCCTCAGCTGGGCGATCATCGATGCCAACTGGGTCGGCACCACGCGCGCCGATTGCACCAAGGAAGGCGCCTGCTGGGTGTTCATCCAACAGCGCTTCGGCCAGTTCATGTACGGCTACTACCCCGGCGATCTGCGCTGGCGCGTAGACCTCACCGTCTGGCTGGCGATTGTCGGCGTGGCGCCGTTGTTCATCTCGCGTTTTCAACGCAAGGCGGTCTATGGCCTGAGCTTTCTGGTGCTGTACCCGATCATCGCGTTCTTCCTGCTGCACGGCGGTGCGTTCGGGCTGACCAACGTGGCCACCAGCCAGTGGGGCGGCTTGATGCTGACCCTGGTCATCGCCACCGTGGGCATTGCCGGCGCGTTGCCGCTGGGCATCATGCTGGCGTTGGGACGGCGTTCGAACATGCCGGCGATTCGGGTGGTCTGCGTGACCTTCATCGAATTCTGGCGCGGCGTGCCGTTGATCACCGTGCTGTTCATGTCCTCGGTGATGCTGCCGCTGTTCCTGCCTGAAGGCATGGGCATCGACAAGCTGCTGCGCGCATTGATCGGCGTGATCCTGTTCCAGTCGGCCTACGTGGCCGAAGTGGTGCGCGGCGGGTTGCAGGCGATTCCCAAGGGCCAGTACGAAGCGGCTGCGGCGATGGGCCTGGGTTACTGGCGCAGCATGGGCCTGGTGATTCTGCCGCAAGCCCTGAAGATGGTGATCCCCGGCATCGTCAACACGTTCATCGCGTTGTTCAAGGACACCAGCCTGGTGATCATCATCGGCCTGTTCGACCTGCTCAACAGCGTCAAGCAAGCCGCCGCCGACCCCAAATGGCTGGGCATGGCCACCGAAGGCTACGTGTTCGCCGCCCTGGTGTTCTGGATTTTCTGTTTTGGTATGTCGCGCTATTCCATTCATTTGGAACACAAGCTCGACACAGGCCACAAGCGTTAGGAGTTGTTGTTATGAGCGAAGCGATCAAACAGCCTGTGAGCCCTGAAGGCATTATCCAGATGCAGGGCGTCAACAAGTGGTACGGCCAGTTCCACGTGTTGAAAGACATCAACCTCAACGTCAAGCAGGGCGAGCGTATCGTGCTGTGCGGCCCGTCGGGTTCGGGCAAGTCCACCACCATCCGCTGCCTCAACCGTCTGGAAGAGCACCAGCAGGGCCGTATCGTGGTCGATGGCGTGGAACTGACCAACGACCTCAAGCAGATCGAAGCGATCCGCCGCGAGGTCGGCATGGTGTTCCAGCACTTCAACCTGTTCCCGCACCTGACCATCCTGCAGAACTGCACGCTGGCGCCGATGTGGGTGCGCAAGATGCCCAAGCGCAAGGCCGAGGAAATCGCCATGCATTACCTTGAGCGCGTGCGCATTCCGGAGCAGGCCCACAAGTTTCCGGGGCAGCTTTCAGGTGGCCAGCAACAACGTGTGGCGATTGCCCGCGCGCTGTGCATGAAGCCCAAGATCATGCTGTTCGACGAGCCGACCTCGGCACTCGACCCGGAAATGGTCAAGGAGGTGTTGGACACCATGATCGGCCTGGCCGAAGACGGCATGACCATGTTGTGCGTGACCCATGAGATGGGGTTTGCGCGCACCGTGGCCAACCGCGTGATCTTCATGGACAAGGGCGAGATCGTGGAGCAGGCGGCGCCGAATGACTTCTTCGACAATCCGCAGAATGATCGGACCAGGTTGTTCCTGAGCCAGATTTTGCATTGATCGATGGGTGAAAAATAAACCCGGCCTGGTGCCGGGTTTATTTTTGCCTGTGGGCTTTATGCGCAGGATTGAGCCGCGAGTTGTTGTTCGTCTTTTGCCATGAGCAATCGATTCAGGTCTTCGCCTGTATTAAAGGCCTGTATCTCGGCCAGCAGGTGCGGGTGTTTATCAAGAAGACGCATCAGCGTTAATAGCGGCTGCGGTGGGAACATTTCCGCGCGTTCGTATCGAGAAAACGCGTTATGGCCACGGCCAGTGAGTATCTTTACCGCCTCTTTCTGTGTCAGGTGCAGCTTTCGGCGGATTCTTTTCATTTCTGCGGCGATGATTGCCCTGGCATCAATTAACAATTGATCGCTGGCATCGGAATAACGCTCTGCGCTGTCATCGTCGTAATCGAACTCCACCTCCTTGCATACCTGACATTCCCAGCCTGCAATATCAGGAATTTTGCGGATCATTCCGTATGTGTCGATGGTGAAAGTGCGACCTTCGAAGTGCTGCATTCCCTCATGCGCTCCGCAGCTCATGCACTGTTGGGTTCTCATAAGACTCTCTCCTTGAAGGAGATTACTGGAGGACCACCGCTTGGGCGGTAAGTCACTTTGATGTAAATCTCCGTGCCAAAAATCTTGATTAAATAGACGTCCTGCCATATCCGAGGGTCTGAATAGGCGGTCATTGACTTGTACAACATTTTTTTCTCAAGGGCGCAGATCACGCTTTGCATTTGGCGGATGCTCAGCTTAAGTCGCCGAGCGCCATCCCGTGCGCTTGCCGTGAACGCCCCATAGCCCAGCCGGATAACATCCGCCTTTATCACCGCCAAATCGTAATGAGGTGTGTACTTTTCCATAAGACACCTGAGGCCAATAATTACCCTCTGAGGGTAATTTTACCAATCGAAAATACTGCTCCTTTTCCTGCCCAAGAACTCTAGTGCGTTGCCTTTGTAGGCAGCTCCGAATAGCCTGTGGGAAAATTCATCCCATGATTGGCCGTCCTGCAGGCGATCTGCAGGCACTGCGCTCGGCAAGACCCGCAACGCGCCAAATCCCTCTGCCGGCAGTTGATCAATGACCCCTGAAACGCAACGCAAGACTGAACTTGAAGAGCTGCTGATTGACGCCGAGGCCGACGATGAGGGTGTGCAACACGCGCAGCCGAGTGTGGCGCGACCCTGGTTGTTGTTGCTCGGCCTGGTCCTGGTGGCGCTGAACCTGCGCCCGGCGCTGTCGAGCCTGTCGCCGCTGCTGGCTGAAGTCTCCAGCAGCCTGGGCTTGTCGGCCGCCAAGGCCGGCTTGCTGACCACCTTGCCGGTGCTGTGCCTGGGCCTGTTCGCGCCGACCGCGCCGATGCTGGCGCGACGTTTTGGCGCCGAGCGCGTGGTGCTGGGCATTCTGTTGACCCTGGCCGCCGGGATCATCCTGCGCAGTTCGTTCGGCGAAGTGGGCCTGTTCGTCGGCAGCCTGATTGCCGGTGCGAGCATCGGCATTATCGGCGTGTTGTTGCCGGGCATCGTCAAGCGTGATTTCGCCAGGCAGGCCGGGACCATGACCGGGGTCTACACCATGGCGTTGTGCCTGGGCGCCGCCATGGCAGCGGGCGCTACCGTGCCGTTGAGTCACTACTTTGGTGACAGTTGGACCATTGGCCTGGGCTTCTGGATACTGCCGGCGCTGGCGGCGGCGTTGGTCTGGTTGCCCCAGGTCGGCCAACAGCACGGCAGTCACCGCGTTGCTTATCGCGTAAAGGGTCTGCTGCGCGACCCACTGGCCTGGCAGGTCACGCTCTACATGGGCCTGCAGTCGTCGCTGGCCTACATCGTGTTCGGCTGGTTGCCGTCGATCCTGATCGGTCGCGGCCTGAGCGCCACCGAGGCCGGGTTGGCATTATCCGGTTCGATCATCGTGCAACTGCTCAGCTCCCTTGCCGCCCCCTGGCTCGCCACCCGTGGCAAGGACCAGCGCCTGGCAATCGTGGTGGTGATGCTGCTGACCCTGGGCGGTTTGTTCGGTTGCCTTTACGCACCGCTGGAGGGCTTATGGGGTTGGGCGATTGTGCTGGGCCTGGGGCAGGGCGGTACCTTCAGCCTGGCGCTGACCTTGATCGTGTTGCGTTCACGCGATTCCCACGTGGCGGCCAACCTGTCGAGCATGGCCCAGGGCATCGGTTACACCCTGGCGTCCCTCGGCCCTTTTGCGGTCGGCCTGGTGCATGACTGGACCGGCGGCTGGACAGCCATCGGCTGGATCTTCGCCGTGATCGGCCTGGGCGCCATCGTCGCGGGCCTCGGTGCCGGGCGTGCACGCTACGTGCAAGTCACCAGCGAGCAAGTCTAGAGGTACACCACTTCCAGCGTGGCTGACCCATCGAGCGCGGTCTCCACGCTCAAGTCCAGGTTCTGCCGGGCGTTGATCACGGTCTGCACCGTGACAATGCCGTCCAGGAGACTGATGGCCGTGGGTCCGCTGACGCTGCCCTCGACAGCGGTAAAGCCCAGGTAGCTTCTGGAACCGATGTCGATGGGGTTGAGATTGGACGTGCGCCATGCCAGGCCACCGGTGGTGGATTCGGTGCCATAGACCTGCGCGGTGTTGCCGGCCTGGGTTTGCCTTGGGTCGAAGGTCATGGAGTAGACCCCCAGGCGATTGCCGCTGTTATCGAACCCCAGCCCGTAATAAATCTCGCTGTTGACCATGGCGGAACCGTCACGGTTGTCGCGCATGCGCAAGGCATAGCGCACGGGGCCATTGCAGACGATGCCAATATGCAGGGTCTTTGGCGGCAGGCGCGTGGCGGTCTCCAGGTTCAGGTCCTGCCGGGCGATCTTGCCGTAGTCGATCAGGCCACCGCTGGACAGCTGCGGTGAGCAGGCGGCGGGAGTGATCAGGCCATGGACACTCAGGTCCACAGTCGAGGCGGCCAGCGCCGAGGGGGCGCCGGCCAGTAGCAACAGGCTGGAAAAGAGACGGGTTTTCATGGGATGGACTCCTCAGAGTGATGGCTCAGGGGTAGACGATTTCGAGCGTGCCGGAACCGTTGATCCGCACGACCTCGCGCAGGTCCAGGGTTTGCATCGGCGCAAGATAAGTCTTGATGCGCATCGTGCCGGTCAGGGTCTGCAGGGCCACAGGCCCGCTGGTGACGCCGGTTTTGTCGGTAAAACCCATGATGCTGTTGGCGGCCATGGGGATTTGTCGCGCGGTGGAACTGCTCCACGCCACGCCATTGCTGGTGGAGTCGGTGCGGTACAACGCGGGGAAGGTATCGGCGCTGAACTCCGCCGGATCGAGGGTGAGGTAAAAGCGCCCGATCTTGCCACGGCTCGCATCCAGGTCCAGGCCGTAGGCGGTTTCATCGGTGCCGCCGGTGGCCGAGCCGTCGCGGTTGTCCTTCATGTGCAGGGCGAAGCGGATCGGCGCGTCGCACGTCACGTTCAGGCGCAGGGTGCGAGTGGGCAAGGGCGTTTCAGTGCTGCTGTTGAGGTCTTTGGCATACAAAGTGCCGTAGTCCACCACACCCTGGTCGGATAGCGTCGGCAGGCAGGCGATCGGGGCAAAGTGCGCACGCAGCGTCAGTTCCCGGTAGCGCCCGTGGCGTGCGCCGTACAGCATGTCGGAGATTTCCCAGGTGGTGGCATCGCGCACTTGGGTGGCGGCAGGGTCAGCCCAGGCGCGCACGGTCAATTGCAGCGCCAGGGTTTTTCCCGTGAGCACAGCGCCTCGTTCGACCGGCGCGATGCCATGACCGGGTCGCCATTGCACGACGCTGCCATTGGCGACGGGTGCCTGACCCACGGCCGGCAGCAAACCCAGCTCCACCGCCCGGCCATCGAGCAGGGCATTCCCGGCCTCAATGGCATAGCTGCCGTGCTCGGTAAACCGCAGGCGCTGTGGGCTGGCGGCTTTTGCACGGTAGAACAGGCTGAGGTCTTCGGCCTGCGGGCAGTTGACGGTCACACTCAGGCGACGTTCGCCGAGCAGGCGTTCCGGCGCGCTGTCGCTTTGCGCCAGGCGGTTCATCAGGCCGAAATCCAGCAGCGGTTCGCTGACGTTCAGTTGGCATTCGTCCATGGCCCGGGCAGTGCCGGCGACGCCGATCAACAGCCACAGGCACAGTTGACGCAAGCAGGTTGCAAGGGGCATGGCGGGAATCCTCAAGGTGCATGACAGCGTGCGGGGGCCGTTTCGAAGTACACCGAGGGGTCGGCTTTTTCCGGCAGTGAGTAGCGCAATTGGCAACGACCCCCTTGGGGCGTGGTTATCCACAGTGTCGATTGGTCCAGCACATTGGGCAGGAACACCTGGCTGCTGTCCTGCACCAGGGTGATGAACTCGCCGTCAGCGCTGCTGACGGAGGCGCCTGCGGGCAGCGGTTCGCCCTGTTCCGTGCTGACGGTGAGCAACAGGCGGCGGGTCAGGCCGACGCCGAATTCGACGCGCTCCACGGCACCGCGTCCGGCCGAGATCATCGCCAGGCCGTTATTGATATCGGCGTTGCGCGGCAATGAACGCGTCTGCACTTCCACCGGGCTGCGACCGTAGGCAGCCACTTGCGGCACCACGGCCTGGCCTTGCCAGTCGGTCCATACCGGGCCGCTGGGGGTGTTGAGCTTGATGCCGCTCATGTCGCCCACCGACGCCAGGGCGAAGGTGTCACGCACCGGGTAGGGGGAAAAGGTCACGCCGCCGCCGTGCAGCACCACACCGCCGCGCGCACTGCCCTGGTAGCTGGAGCGCTCGGCATCGGAGCGGCTGTAGCTCACGTCGAGTTGGCTGTAGCGCGGTAATGCCGACAGGCCCAGGGTGGTTTCCACTTGATGGTCGCTGCTGTCGTGTTCGGCGCTGACGCGATAGCCGAGTTGGTCGTCGATCTGTTCCGTGATGCCCAGCCCGGTACGGTTCTGGCCGCCGGAATTGCGCACCCAGCTACGTAGCCGGCGACTCTCGCCCAACGGCACGCCGATCGTGAGGTACACCGCGTTGTCCTGCTGCTGGCGACCGCCCATTTGCCACTCGGCACTGGCTGACAACGACACCACGCCCAGGCTTGTGCCCCAGGAGGCCAGCGCACGGCTGCTGCTGTCGCCGGCAAAATTGGCCGAGCGCGACACCCCGACGCTGAATGCACCCAATCGTGGATGGGACCAGCCCAGGTTGAGGCTTTGCTGGTCGCGGTAGCGCGAATCGCGGTGGTTGTCGTCGCGCGCGTAAGTGCTTTCTTCGAGTTCACGGTAGCCGATGCTGCGCCAGGAATTGGCCGCGCTGATCGACCATCGCTCGCCCAGGCGCTGGGACCAGGAGAGATCGGTCTGTATGCCGGACACCTTTTCCCGGGCCTGGGTATTGGACAGTTGAGTGGACAACTGAAGCTGACTCTCCAGCCACGGCAATACGCCCAGGGTGGCGCCCATCGAGCGGTATTCACTGGCCGCCAGCACGCCCGTGCCCAGGGTCAACTGCGGGTGCAGGGCGCCGGTCCAGCCGCCACTGATTAACCACGGATCATCGCCTTCGGCATCGCCCACATTGCGCACCCGGCCCGCCGCCACGGAGTAACCCGGCGCCGGCAGCCCGAGCCCGAGCATCGCCGCCGGCACGGTAAAGCGCCGCTCGCCGCCGATGCTTTCCTTGACCGTGACTTCGACGTCCGAGCGCGTGTTCAAGCGCCGCACATCGGTGAGGGTAAAGGGCCCGGCGGGCACAACGGTGGAATGAATCAACGCGCCGTTCTGGCGCACCTCCACCTGGGCCGGGCTGTTGGCGATGCCCTGGATCTGCGCGCCCTGGCCCTGTTCTTGAAGGGCGTGTTCGGTGAGCACCTGCACGCCGGTGATCTGCGCGCCGGACAGTACCGGGTTGTACAGGTTGATCTGCCCGGCCTGCAGTACCGCCTGGTGGCTGGCGAAGGTGCGCTGGGCATAGGCTTCCAGGTGGGTGCTGCGTGACAGGCCATCCTGCCAGGTCTGCACCTGGCGACTGCGCACGATCCAGTCGCCGGCATTGAAGCCCACCTCGGTATTGGCCGAGCCAAAGCGACTGGCGTCATCACCGAAGCGATTGTAGAAGCCGCTGAGGTCGTAGTTGAGCAGCCCGGCAATTCCACCGGTTTCGAAGCCGGAGATATCCTGCTGTTCGGTGCGCAGCGCTTGAGTGGGCACCACCAGCGACACCGTCAGCGTTGCCGGGTCCGGCTCCACCAGGGTTTGCGGGTAGCGGACAAGGAAATCCTCGCACCCGGCCGCCTCATCGGCACGCATCAGCTGGGCGCCGTCCAGCAACGTGCGGTCAAAGCACAGATTGCCCTGCTGATCGAAATTCACCGCCAAGCGGCCACGGGGTTGACCGTTGACGCGCAGATTGACGGTATGTTGCCCGGCCGCGTAGCGCGGTGCGGCCAGCAACAGGCTGGCCAACTGCGGATCGATGCCACGTTGATGCAAGGTCTGTGCATCGAAGCCGGACGGGCCGGAATCTTCGGCGCAGACCCTGGCCGGTAGCAGCGCACACAGCAGCAGCACCAGTGGCAGGGCAGCGCCGGCAGAGGGATCGGGCACGGCTTCGCCGTCACGGTAACTCAATACTGTTTTCACGCAAGGTACTCGAGTGGTGAACGCCCGGGACTTGTGGTCAGGCGTTCGGGTGCCGCTCAATGAGCGGTCACTGCGTTACTCAGGCGGCGGCAGGTTATGCCGCCTGGATGTTCCGTCAGAAACTGATCGGTGCGTCGTAGGCCTTGACCGCAAACCCGTACACGGTGGCCGGTTGCAGCCTCACCGTATGGGCCTGGTCACCACTGGCCGGTACGCTCAAGGCTTCGCCCGGCAGCACGTAGGTGCGCGGCAGCATGGCCTTGCCGTCGCCGGGCAGCAGTTGCAGCTCCTGCGCCAGCCGCACCACATACGGGGTGTCGTTGCGCACTTGCAACTGGCCGTCGCGCAGTGTCCAGGTCAGGTCGGTCCAGGGTGTGCGGTTGGGGGCCAGGCCCTTGGGGTGCACGATCACCGGCAGGTTCTGGCGCACGGTCACGCCCACGCGGGCATGCCCGGCAGCGGTGGCTGCGCGGCCCTGGGGCATGCCTTCGAACACCACGCGTTTAAGCCGTTGGGTAAGCAATGGCTGCTGGTTTTGCAAAATGAAACGCACCAGTTGGGATTTGGACGCTTCGACCCGTGACAGCGGCGGCGTCACCACCAGCAGTGGTTCGGTGTCTTCGGCAATGTCCTGCAAGGTGACATGCAGCAGGGCGAGCTGGTTGTCGGTGTTGGTCACCGACACGGACGCTTCGCCGTCTTCTTCATGCACGATCACCACGGACGTGTCCGGGACCATGCCGTCGGCTTTTACCTGATTGCCGAGCACAAGGAACAAGGCAAGGAGGCCCACAGCGGTGTTTGAGAATGTCGTCGTCATGACGGGTTTCCATTAGGCCGAAAAGAGGATCGATCAGAGGTAGCGCAGGTCCAGAACGATGGCTCCGTCGAGCGGGACTTCCTGGTCCAGGGTCAGGTAACGCGAGAAGTTGATGGCGGTGCTCACTTGAAGCTGGACGATCAACTGGCTGATGAAGTCGGGTTGACGGTCACCCGTCGGTGCAAAGGCCATATGGATACCGGGGTAGGCATTGGGCTCCTGCGACCAGGTTTCGCCGTTGTCGGCGGAGGCCAATACCTGCATGGGCTGCGCGTCGCCCACCGCGTTGCGATAGGCCAGCGCCACGGAGCCCAGGCGTTCTTCGGGGGCGTGGATGTTCCTGCCCAGCCCGTAGAAATAATCGGGAGCCGACGAAGAGTCGGCGCGATTATCGATGCCCACCAGCGCAAACAGCATGGGCCTGGCGCACTGCACGCGCAGTTCGAGCATCTGGATCGGCAGCACGGTGAACTCGTCGTCCTTGAGGCTGTGGGAAGCAATCTTGCCGTGATCGACGGTGCCGTCATGGGTCAGCTCGACATGGCAGGCATCCGGGGTTACCCGGCCGGTGACTGTGAGGTCGACGGCCGAGGCCCCATGGGCTTTGGTTATCGCCGCCAGGCCAATCACGCTCAACAAGGTGCACATCCTTGCGGCGTGCATGAGCAAAACCAGGCGCCGCCCATGCCTGCCGGAATTCAAGGGATGGGCAGCCATGGGTTACAGGTACTTCACTTCAATGGTGGCGGAACCGTCGATGGTTACCTCATTGCTGAGATCCAGGCCATCGGTACGGTTGATGAGCGTGTTGACTTGCAGATCGATGCTCAAATCCTTGACCGGCAGTGGCTGGGTGTCGTCATCCATCGAGGCTACCGACATATACATACTCGGCTCCCAGGAATAATCGCTGTACCAAGTGTTACCTTGGTCAATCGATGCGATTGTCTGTACGGCTACGCCGTCGTCAGCCACCGGGTTACGCAATGTGAGGCTGAAATGGCCCAGCTTCTGGGTGTCGTTGATAAAGCCCAGGCCAAAGTCCGTCGAGATGCCTGACGCTGCACGGTTATCGATGGGGTGCAGGGCAAATTGGATGGGAGCATCACAATTGACGCTCAGTGACAGGGTGTGAAAGCCAATTGATGTGGCCCTGTCCGGGTTCAGATCTTTGGCCGAGACCTTGCCATGGTCGATCACGCCACCACCGGACAGGGTCGGCGTACAGGCGCTGGGCACGATCAGGCCCTTGACGGTCAGGTCCACGCTGGACGCGGCGAAGGCGGTGGCCGAGTTGAGCAGCAGCACGCTGGCGGCCAGGGTGGTCAATCGGGTTTTCATCGGGGGAGCTCCTTAGAGGTAATTGACTTGCACAGTGGCGTGGCCGTCGATGGGCACTTCGTCGGTCAGCGTCAGGCTGCTGGCAGGGGCGATGTGCGTGATCAGGCGTATTTCGGCGTCCAGCGCCTGGACTGCGATCGGCGCCAGGCCGTCGTTGTCGGCGACCGCCGTCAGCAAGGTATGGCTGAGCATCACCGAGGGCATCCAGGTCACGCCGCCATCCCTTGAGGTGATGGTGCGTACCGGCACGCCATCGGCCACTGGCCTGTACAGGCCGAGCCCGGCATCGCCGACTTTTTCATCGTTGGCTGTCACGCCCAGGCCATGCCAGGCGAAGTGGCTGGCGGTGGTGCCGGCGCGGTTGTCGATGGTGTTCAGGGTAAAAAAGGTCGGCCCCTCACAACGCACGCTCAGCAGCATGGTTTCTCTGGGCAGGTCGGTGTAGGTGTCGGGGTTGAGGTCTCTGACGGATACCTTGCCGAAGTCAACCGTGCCATCACCGGAGACCATGGGCGCGCAGGCACTCGGGGTGATGATGCCCTTGACCGTAAGGTCCTGGCTGCTGCCTGCCAGCGTGAAAGATGAGGCGCCCAACAAGAGGACGGCCAAGGGAACAGCGCTCAGGTAAGTCATCGTTTGAACCTTCCTTAGTACGAAGATGAAGGGTTAGAGGTACACCACTTCCAGGGTGGCTGAGCCGTCGATCGGTTGTTCCCGGGTAAGGGTCAACTCACTGGACGCGGCGATGAAGGGGTGTACCACCAGGTTGCTGTTCAGCGTCTTGATCGCGATGGGCGCCCAGTTTCCATTGGCATTGTTACCGAAGGCGGTGAGTCGGCCGCGCATCCAGATGGCGTCCTCACTGTTCTCGTTCCAGGTAGTGCCATTGTCTATCGAGACCAGCTTGCTCACGGGCAGGCCGTCTGCGAGGTAATCCCTGACGATGATGACAAAATTGCCCACCCGCTCCGTGTCGTTGATAACCCCAAGGCCGTAGGAGTAATCGTCGGGGCTGTTCGAGGAGCCGGCGCGATTGTCCACCCCGTCGAGTGCAAACAGCGTTGCCGCCTCGCAGCTCAGGTTCAGTTGCAGGGTGGTGGCCGGCAGGGGGGTGGGCTGGTTTTCGCGAAGATCCCTGGCGGCGATCTTTCCGTAGTCGGCCACGCCGCCCTCGGCCAGCGTGGGGGTGCAGGCGCTGGGCGTGATCAGCCCTTTGACGGCCAGGTCGACGCTGCTGGCGGCAAACACCGGGGCGGTCATGGCGAGCAGCAGGGCAGCGCTCAACAGGCACAGGGAGGTTTTCATGGTGGAAGCGTCCATTTACAGGTACTTGACTTCAAAGGTCGCGGAACCGTCGATCGCCACTTCGTCGCTCAAGGTCAGGTCTCTCGCCGGGGCAATCACTGTGTAGAGCGTGACGTCCAGGATCGCGTCCTTGATCGGGTGCGGCGCCCAACCACTGTCGCCACGACTGCCCAGTGCCACCAGGTCGTTGGGGGCGATGCCATCTTCAGGCATCAACTGCTCCCAGCGTTCCTCGCCGTTGTACCTGGCCAGGAGCGTGGAGGGGGTCTCGACGACGGGGTTGCTGAACGTCAATTGATACCTGCCCAGCTTCTGGTTTTCGTTGATCATGCCCAGCCCGAAGGAGCTAACGTAGATAGCGGAGCCGACCCGGTTGTCGATGGGGCGAATGGCGAACAGCGTCGCCGCATCGCAGTTGACGCTCAACTGCAAGGTCTTGCGCTCAAGCGTGGTGGTTTTGTCGAGGTTCAGGTCTTTTGCGGCGATTTTCCCGAAGTCCACGTCACCTGGCAGGCTGGGTGTACAGGCACTGGGTGTGATCAGCCCTTTGACGGTCAGGTCGACGCTGCTGGCGGCGAACACCGAGGAGGTCATGGCGAGCAGCAGGGCACTGCTCAACAGGGATACAGGGGTTTTCATTTCAACTCATTCCATTGCAGTCCGGCAGATTGAAACGCGTGCAGGTCAACGCCCGTTCCTGAGTGAGCGAGGGGGTGGCTTGGCGGCGGTTTCGAAGTTTTTTGCGGTTGCCGGGGAGTGGCAAACCTTCCCTCTTTTTGGGGTGGGCACAATTTAGCGAGGGGGCTGCGAGGGGGAAATACAACTAATACGACATTGGCCAGGCGTGGCCGGCACGCTGTTTTGAAGGCTGTTTCACGGTGCTTTTCGTAGTTGTTGTATGGGCTCGAATGGATTTGAAAGGTTATAGGTTCCGTGTCGATAACCTGCGAAAGAGTATGTCTGGCGCTGCTGCGTGACAGCTCGCCCTGGCGACTGCGCCAATGCCGCAAACGGCTGCCCGATTAACCACCACGAAGAGGTACTGATGGGCTCGCCAGGAGGTTCAACCGCAGGAGCGAGCCAGACAGTCAAACCGCCTTTTTCCCCCCGGCCTCATTGGCAGCACCTGAATGTGCTGGTGGTGGAGGATCATTCGGCCTATCGCCTTTTATTGGGTTGGCTGCTGCAAAAACTCAGCCTCGGCCATCAGCTTGCCGCCAATGGCCTCATGGGGTTGGACGCCTTTACCCATAGGCCCTTCGACCTGGTCATCAGCGATTGCCGGATGCCCCTCATGGACGGTTACAGCATGGCCCGCGCCATTCGCCGACACGAGCGCGAAAACAGGTTGAAGCGAGTGCCGATCATCGCCTTGACCGCCAATCTGCAAAACGACAGCCCGCAACGTTGCCGCAAGGCCGGCATGGATGCCTGGCTGGTCAAGCCGCTGACGCTTGAACAATTGCACGCTGTACTGGTGCGCTGGTTGCCGGGCGATGAAAGCCCGCGCGCCGGAAAAGAAGCCGCGATGCCGATTATCAATTGGCCAACCCGTGCTTCGCTGGTCGCCACGTTTGGCAGCGACGTCATTGTCGACCAATTGCTGGAAAGCCTGCTGGTGGAGGCTTGGGAAGACCTGCGTGTGTTACGCCATGCGCGTGCGACGTTGAACGCGTCACTGACCGCCGAGCACTTGCATCGGTTGATCGGCAGCCTGGTGTTTCTGGGGGGCGCGGGCCTGGAAACCAGCGCCGTGAGTGTGATCAGGCAGGTCCTGTGCGATGGCGTCGCTGCGCATCAGGCGCAGTTGGAAGGGTTCGAGGCACAGCTGTGCACCTATCTCGATTACCTGTCCGATATTTGAAGAATGCTGGTGCTGAGCATTCATCTCTATAGCTATCTGGTTTTGACTGTAGGCGCTTTCCTATTGTGTTGTAGTCCAAAAAGTGGCCGCTACTGAACATTGGGTTCGGCCGCAAGCGGCTCTTTGTTAGCAGTTGTTGATGATCGCAGGCAGAGGTATTTTGCGCGGATTCAAGTTGCCATCATTCGTGGGTGCCTATGCTTAGAGTAATTATTGCTGACGATCACCCCATTGTCCGAGTCGGGCAAAAAGTCGTGATCGAGGCGAATGGCAAGTGCAAGGTGGTCGGTGAGGCCGACGGCCCCGATCAACTGCTAGGCGTGCTGGGTCATACACCGTGCGACGTACTGGTCACCGACTTCGCCATGCCCGGCGGCCAGCAGGCTGATGGTTATTGCCTGTTGGGCCTGCTGCATCGTCAATATCCGCAGTTGCCGGTGATTCTGGTGACGATGTTCGCCAATGTCGCCACCTTGCGCGCCGCCTTTGCCCACGGCGCGAGGGCGGTGGTCGCCAAAAGCGCCTCGGCCAAGGAGTTGCCCCTGGCGATCAAGGCCATACAGGCCGGACAGACCTTCGTCAGCGAATGCCTGCGCATGCAGCTGGTGGAGGCCGGCACCGGTGACCAGTCCCAGGAACCCCAGCTATCGGGCAAGGAGCGCGAGGTGGTGCGCATGTTGGCAAGCGGCATGACCGTCAGCCAGATCGCAGCCCAGGTCAACCGCAGCGTCTCCACGATCAGCAAGCAGAAGAGCACGGCGATGCAGCGCTTGAGTATTTCCACCGACGTTGACTTGTTCGCCTACGCTCGCAGTACCGGCATAGCGCCGTAGCCCGCCCATTTGCCTGGCGAATGAGAGTAGCCAGGGCGGCGTGGGCGGCTTATCGTGCGCCTACTCTTTCGACCCCTGCGGAGCCTGCCCATGAGTGATGCCCACAACGCCCTGATCAGCCGATTCTACGGCGCCTTCCAGCGTCTGGATGCCGAAGCCATGATCGCCTGCTACAGCGATGACGTGGTGTTCAGCGACCCGGCCTTTGGTGAACTGCGCGGCCGTGACGCGGGGGATATGTGGCGCATGCTCACCACGCGGGCCAAGGATTTTTCCTTGACCTTCGACCAGGTAAACAGTGATGAACGCACCGGCAGTGCACACTGGGTGGCCACCTATTTGTTCAGCGCGACCGGCAATACCGTGGTCAACGATATCCAGGCGCGCTTCGTCTTTCGCGATGGCAAGATCTGCGAGCACCATGATCAGTTCGACCTGTGGCGCTGGTCGCGCCAGGCGTTGGGCACCAAGGGCCTGCTGCTGGGGTGGACACCGCTGGTGCGAAATGCCGTGCGTGCCCAGGCGAACAAAGGCTTGAAGGCATTCCAGGCCAGTCGTTGATAAACTGGGCGCCCCTTTGCCTTGCCGAATCCCCCTGTGAGCACGCCTGAACCCAAGCCCTGGTACGTCTACCTGGTGCGCGCCGCCAATGGCGCGCTGTATTGCGGTATCAGTAACGACCCGGTACGCCGGTTTGCCTCGCACCAGAGCGGCAAGGGGGCGCGGTTTTTCCTGTCCAGCCCGGCCATAGCGCTGGTGTACACCGAGCAATGCGCGAGCAAAAGTGATGCGTTGCGCCAGGAGCGCTTGATCAAGAAACTGAAGAAGAGCGCCAAGGAGTGCCTGGCGGCGAGTGGCTCATCACGCTGACTGATAGGTTGCCATTACACCGTCGGGGCCTTTTGCGCGGTAATCTGCTCGTTCATTCGCCATCCGGAGCCTCGTATGTCCGAGCTCATCCTGCACCATTATCCAACCTCACCTTTTGCGCAAAAAGCTCGACTTTTACTCGGCTTCAAGGGGCTCTCCTGGCATTCCGTACACATTTCGCCGGTGATGCCCAAGCCCGACCTGACGGCCTTGACCGGCGGCTATCGGAAAACCCCGGTGCTGCAGGTGGGGGCGGATATCTATTGCGACACGGCGCTGATCGCGCGTCGTCTGGAGCAGGAAAAGGCTGCGCCTGCGCTGTTTCCGCCGGGCCAGGAAATGATCACCCAGGCATTCGCCGCCTGGGCCGACAGCGTCGTGTTCGCCCACGCCGTGAGCCTGGTGTTCCAGCCGGAGTCGGTGGCGGTGCGCTTCGGCAAATTACCACCCGAAGCCATCAAGGCCTTCATCGCCGACCGCGCCGCGCTGTTCAGTGGCGGCACGGCCAGCAAGCTCCCGGCCGAGTTGGCCAAGCATCAGTGGCCGGCGATCATGACGCGGCTGGAGCAACAGCTACAACGCGAATCCGGCGATTTCCTGTTCGGCGCGCCATCGATTGCCGACTTTGCCCTGGCCCACTCACTGTGGTTCCTGAAGGCCACGCCGGTCACCGCGCCGTGTGTGGATGCCTATCCGGCCGTGTCGGCTTGGCTTGAACGCGTGTTGAGTGTCGGCGACGGCACCGCCAGCCCGATGACCGCAGAGCAGGCCTTGGAGATCGCCCGCGATGCCACCCCGGCACCGCTGCCGGATGAGGCGTTCGAGGACTTGAACGGCTTCAGGGCGGGACAGCAGGTGACCATCGCGGCCATCGACTATGGCGTCGACCCCGTGGCCGGTGAGTTGCTGTTTGCCGGGCGCGAAGAACTGATTCTGCGTCGTACTGATGAACGTGGCGGCACCGTGCACGTGCATTTCCCTCGGTGGGGGTTTCGCATCCAGGCGCAATAACAAAAAAATAATTACTCACTGATGTGAGGTAAACCTGCGGCCCATCCGTGTAGTGCATGAAACTGCGATCAATTCGCATTAACAGCGTTTTCTACACGGGTTCTCACAGCATGAAGTCGACGGCGGGCGGTTGGGTCAAACAGTGGCTGGGAGCCTCGGTACTGATGGTGTCGGGGGCGGCATTGCTGCCCCTGGCGGTGGCGCAGGCGCAGGAGCAACAAAGCGCCCGGTTCAATTTTGACCTGGCAGCCAAACCGCTGCCCCAGGCCCTGAGTGATTTCAGCCGGGTGACCGGCATCAGCGTGATCTATACCGATGAAGCGCCCTACGGTTTCAACGCCCCGGCGCTCAGCGGGCAAATGAGCGCGACCCAGGCCCTGCAACGCCTGCTGGGTCAATCAGGCTTCACCTTCCGCCGGATCGACGCCCGCACCCTGGCCCTGGAACCTGTGCCAACCGATGGCGCGGTCAATCTCGGCGCTACCACCATCAGCGGCGCCAACCTCGCCCAGGACAGCACCAGCTACCAGCCGCCGCCGACCAGCTCGGTGATGCGCTCCCGTGGCCTGCTGCTGGAGACCCCGCAGACCGTCAACGTGGTCCCGGCTCAAGTGCTGCGCGATCAACAACCGCGCAATCTGGATGACGCGCTGGGCAATATCAGCGGTATCACCCAGTCCAACACCCTCGGCAGTACCCAGGACGCGGTGATGTTGCGCGGTTTTGGCGACAACCGTAACGGCTCGATCATGAAGGACGGCATGCCGGTGGTGCAGGGCCGTGCCTTGAATGCGACGGCCGAGCGTGTCGAAGTGCTCAAGGGCCCGTCGTCGTTGCTGTATGGCATCCAGGACCCCGGCGGCGTGGTCAATATCGTCAGCAAAAAGCCCGAGCTGCTGCAGTCCACCGCCCTGACTGCGCGCGGCTCGACGTTCGGCAGCGGCAAGAACGGCAGCGGCGGCAGCCTGGACACCACCGGCCCGGTGGGTGACAGCGGCCTGGCCTATCGCCTGATCGTCGACCATGAAGATGAAGACTACTGGCGCAACTACGGCACCCACCGCGAGACCTTGGTGGCGCCCTCGCTGGCATGGTACGGCGACACTACCCAAGTGGTGTTGGCCTATGAGCACCGCGAATTTCTTTCGCCGTTCGACCGTGGCACCGCCATCGATCCCAAGACCAACCATCCGCTGAACATCCCTGCCATCCGTCGCCTGGATGAGCCTTTCAACAACATGGAGGGCCGCTCCGATCTGTACCGCCTCAGCGTCGATCATGATTTGAGCGACGACTGGAAAGCCCATTTTGGCTACAGCTGGAACCGCGAAACCTACGACGCGAGCCAGGTACGCGTGGTCAAGGTCAACACCAACGGCACCCTGACCCGCAGCATGGACGGCACCCAGGGCGCGCTGACCACCGACCGCTTCGCCACCGCCAGCCTTGAAGGCAAGGTGAATGTGGCGGGTATGCAGCATGACCTGGTGTTCGGCCTGGATGACGAATACCGCAAAATCTACCGCGCCGACCTGATCCGCCAGACACCGCGTGGCGTTTTCAACTACAACAACCCGGTATACGGCAACGAAGTGGCGGGCTCCAAAGTCAGCGCGCCGGACAGCAATCAGACCGACCTGCTGCGCAGCGACTCGTTGTTCTTCCAGGACGCCATTCACCTGAACGATCAGTGGATCCTGGTCGGCGGCGCGCGCTACCAGATGTACGACCAATACGCCGGCAAAGGCGTGCCGTTCACCGCCAACACCGATGGCAACGGCCAGAAATGGGTGCCGCGTGCCGGGCTGGTGTACCGCTACACCGATGAACTGTCGTTCTATGGCAGTTATACCGAGTCGTTCAAACCCAACTCCACCATCGCGCCGCTGGCCAACAAGACCGTGCTGGATGGCAGCCTGGACCCTGAAGAATCCAAGGCGTGGGAGCTGGGTACCAAGTTCGACCTGCCAGGACGCATCACCGCGAGCGCGGCGTTGTTCACCATTGATAAGCGCAATGTGCTGGTGCAGGTGGGCGACGGTTTGACCTCGGTCTACAGCGTGGCGGGCAAGGTGCGATCCCGTGGGCTGGAAGTGGATGCCAGCGGCCAGTTGACCGACAAGTGGAGCCTGATCGGCAGTTACGCCTACACCGATGCCGAGGTCACCGAAGACCCGAGCCTCAAAGGCAATCGCCTGCAGAACGTGGCGAAAAACACCGGCTCGCTGTCGGCGGTGTATGACTTCGGCAGTATCCTGGGCGGTGATCAACTGCGCGTCGGCGCCGGAGCGCGTTATGTCGGTGAGCGGGCAGGGGATGCGGCCAACAGCTTTGAACTGCCGAGCTATACCGTGGCCGATGTGTTCGCCAGCTACGACACACGGCTCGAGGGGCAGAAGGTCAAGTTCCAGCTCAATGTGAAGAACCTGTTTGACCGTACCTACTACACCTCGTCGGTGAACACGCAGTTCGTGTCTATTGGCGATGCACGACAGGTGTCAGTGTCCAGCACCCTGACTTTCTGACTGCGGTTCGCTTTGTGTGGGAGGGGGCATAGGTATCTACACAACTCTGTAGCGCCCAACCGTAACCACGATGCGAAGCGAGCCGCTCTTGATCTTGATCTGCTTTTGATCTTGATCTCAGGCGCCCCGTTAAACCACGCTGGCCGAACGCAG
>NZ_CVTK01000052.1:65469-178366 GCF_900004785.1 Pseudomonas sp. 28 E 9
TTTTCAAAAGTGAGCCGCTGTAAAAGCGGAACCATTAGCAGCCGTTACCGCAGAAACGGATATGTACTCGGTCCAATCCAACATCCTGGTCGGCTCTGAGGCCGCCATCGGGGGCAAGTCGAATCGTCGCACCGCCCCTCCCACATTGACACCTGAGCTGTTAGCGTTGCGGACATTCGATGCTTATGGAAAACGCGACTGATGCATTTCGCAAAATGGTTACACACCAGCACCCTGCTGGTCGGCTTGAGCTTTTTACTGGGCGGCTGCGCCAGCGTTTCCCAGACCTCCACTCCGGCAACCTTGGATAAGCTGTTGAGCGACCCGGCGCTGCAAGGCGCCACCGTCTCGCTGATGGTGCGCGACGCCCGTACTGGCAGCACGCTCTACCAGCACAACCCCCGTACACGGTTGGTGCCCGCCTCCAACCTCAAATTGCTGACCACCGCCGCAGCCATGGATGTGCTGGGCCCGCAGTACCGCTTCGCCACGCAACTGTTGAGCGATGGCACCCGCCAGGGCGATCGTCTTACCGGCAATCTCTACCTGCGCGGCCTGGGCGATCCGACCCTGCAGTACGCCGACTATCAGGCGCTGGCGGCGCAATTGGCCAGCCAGGGCGTGCGTCAGGTGCAGGGCGACCTGGTGTTCGACGACACCTGGTTCGATGCTGAGCGCTTGGGTGTGGACTGGTCCCATGATGATGAAACTACCTACTACGGCGCGCAGATTTCCGCGCTGACGGTGTCGCCCAACACGGATTTTGATGCCGGCAGCGTGTTGGTCACCGCCAGGGCGCCGGTGCGGGTTGGCCAGCCCGTGAGTGTCGATATCTATCCGCCCACCGACTACCTGCAACTGAGCAATCGCGCCGTCAGCGGGCCGGGCAACAGCTATGGGATCAATCGCCGGCATGGCACCAACCTGTTGCAGCTCAGCGGCGCGGTGGCAGCGGGACGGCAGAATCAGCAGCTGATCAGCGTCTGGGAGCCGACGCAACTGGTGGCCAATCTGTTTGAACAGGCCCTGGCACAACAGGGTATTACGGTGCAGGGGCGTCGCGTAATGGGCGGGGCGAGCCCGGCGGCGGTGACGATGCTGGCCGAGCATCAATCGGCGCCGTTGCAGGCGTTGATCGTGCCGCTGCTCAAACTCTCGAACAACAGCATGTCCGAAGCCTTGCTCAAGGCCATGGGGCGCCAGACCGCCAACAGCGGCACGGCGGCGGCGGGCGCAGTGGCGGTGGCCGGCTTTCTCAAACGCCAGGGGCTGGACACCGCCACGTTCAGCCAGGTCGACGGCTCCGGCCTGTCGCGGCGCAACCTGGTGTCGTCGCAAACCCTCACCGAGGTGCTGCTGGCCGCCGGCAAACAGCCGTGGTTCAACGCCTGGTACGACGCACTGCCGATTGCCGGCAACACCGATCGCATGACCGGTGGCAGCCTGCGCTATCGCCTGCGCGGCACCCCGGCCGAAAACAACCTGCACGCCAAGACCGGCTCCATGACCGGTGTTTCGTCATTGAGCGGCTACGTGACCGACGCCCACGGGCGCAAGTTGGTGTTCTCGATGCTGAGCAACCACTACGTGGTGGCCGGCGCGCAGGTCAAGACGCTGGAAGATCGTGTGGCAGTGGCGCTGTCGCGCTGGGACGATTGATTCAGGGCTGATAGCCCATGCGCCAACTCACGGCCCGGGTCGCCGCCAGCAAATGCTGCGCCGCCGGGCCGTCTTCATCGGCGTGGAACAGCGAGGTGGGACCGACCACGGTCATGACCGCCGCCACGTGCCCGGTCGCGTTGAACACGGGCGCTGATAACGCATCCACCCCGGGCATCAGCAAGCCATGCACAAAGTGCAGGCCACGGCTGCGGATCTGTTCGCGCAGGGTGGCGTAGGCCGCATCGTCCGCCAAGGCGTGGGCGGTACCGGCCTGGATCTCGCGCTCACGCAAGTCCACGGTCTCCCGCGACGGCAGGTAGGCGCTGAACACCAGCCCGGTGGACGAGCTCAAGAGCGGCAATACCGACCCCAACTGCGTCACCACCGTGACGGCGCGCACCGCCGGCTCGATCTGCACCACGGTCGCCCCCTGGTTGCCCCACACCGCCAGAAAGCAGGTTTCATTCAACTCATCGCGCAGCTCCGCCAGCGGCAGTGCGCCGACCTTCAGCACATCCATGCTGCCCAGCGCCGCCAGGCCCACGCGCAACGCTTCGCGGCCCAGGCCATAGTGGTTGGTGGCGGGGTTCTGTTCGGCAAAGCCCGATGCGATCAGCGCCTGCAAGTAGCGGTGCACCTTGCTCGCCGGCATCTGCACATGGTCGGCCAGGCGCGACAATGACGTGGACGGCGACAGTTGTGCCAGTGCCTTGAGGATATCGGTGCCCACCTCGGCCGAGCGGACTTTCTGTTTACCGGTGTCGCGGGGCTTTTCCATGGGAGAGCGAGAATCCGAAAGATAAGTGGGCGTCTTTATAGCTTGACGCTCCCCGGCGATCAAATTACGTTATGCGTAACTGGATTACGATAAAAACAACTGACCCAGAGGACGCTCCATGAACCTCGAATACCTGTCGGGCTTTGGCAACGAATTTGCCAGCGAAGCCTTGCCTGGCGCACTGCCCGTTGGCCAGAACTCGCCGCAGAAAGCGCCCTACGGGCTGTACACCGAACTGTTCTCCGGCACCGCGTTCACCATGGCGCGCAGCGAAGCGCGGCGTACCTGGCTGTACCGCATCCAGCCGTCGGCCAATCACCCGGCCTTTATCAAGCTGGAGCGGCAATTGGCCGGCGGGCCCCTGGGCGCTGTGACGCCCAACCGGTTGCGCTGGAACCCGTTGGAAGTGCCAGCTGAGCCGACCGACTTTATCGACGGGCTCGCAGGGATGGTGGCCAACGCCGGGTCGGAAAAACCCTCAGGCATCAGCATCTACCACTACCGCGCCAATCGGTCGATGCAGCGGGTGTTTTTCAACGCCGACGGCGAATGGTTGATCGTGCCCGAACAGGGCCGGTTGCGTATCGTCACTGAGCTGGGCGTGCTGGAAGTCGAGCCGCTGGAAATTGTGGTGTTGCCACGCGGTCTCAAATTTCGCGTCGAACTGCTCGACGCCCAGGCACGCGGCTACGTCGCCGAAAACCACGGTGCGCCGCTGCGCCTGCCGGACCTTGGCCCGATCGGCAGCAACGGCCTGGCCAACCCGCGCGACTTCCTGGCGCCGGTCGCGCACTACGAAGACCTCAAGCAACCGACCACCCTGGTGCAGAAATTCCTCGGCGAGCTGTGGGCCTGCGAGCTCGACCATTCGCCGCTCAATGTGGTCGCCTGGCACGGCAACAACGTGCCGTACAAATACGACCTGCGCCGCTTCAATACCCTCGGCACGGTGAGCTTCGATCACCCGGACCCGTCGATCTTCACCGTGCTGACCTCGCCCACCAGCGTGCATGGCCTGGCCAACCTCGACTTCGTGATCTTCCCGCCGCGCTGGATGGTGGCCGAGAACACCTTCCGGCCGCCGTGGTTCCACCGCAACCTGATGAACGAATACATGGGCCTGATCCAGGGCGCGTACGACGCCAAGGCCGAGGGCTTCCTGCCCGGTGGCGCGTCCCTGCACAGTTGCATGAGCGCCCATGGCCCGGATGGCGAAACCTGCACCCGGGCGATCAATGCCGAGCTGGCACCGCACAAGATCGATAACACCATGGCTTTCATGTTCGAGACCAGCCAGGTGCTTAGGCCCACCCAGTTTGCCTTGCAATGCCCGCAGTTGCAGCCTTCTTACGACGCGTGCTGGGCCGCGCTGCCCGCCACCTTCAACCCGAATCGGAGATAGCCCATGACTCAACCAACGCAGACCCGCAGCTGGGTGGCCTCGGCCAACGGTCACGCGGACTTTCCCCTGCAAAACCTGCCGCTGGGGGTGTTCAGCATCAATGGCTCGGCGCCGCGCAGTGGCGTAGCGATTGGCGACGCGGTTCTCGACCTGCACGCGGCACTGGACCAGTTCGACGGTGACGCCCGGCGAGCGGTAGAAGCCACCGCCGGCGGCCAACTGAACGCTTTTTTCGAACTCGGCCGCGGCCCCCGCGTGGCCCTGCGCGAGCGCCTGCTGGAATTGCTGGCCGAAGGCAGCACGTTGCAAACCCGTGAAGCGCAGGTGTTGCACCGTGCCGCCGATTGCCAGATGCACCTGCCGGCCAGGATCAATGACTACACCGACTTCTACGTCGGTATCGAACACGCGCAGAACGTCGGCAAACTGTTCCGTCCCGACAACCCGCTGTTGCCCAACTACAAGTACGTGCCGATTGGTTACCACGGCCGTGCCTCGACCATTCGCCCCTCGGGCACCGAGGTCCGTCGCCCCAAAGGCCAGACCTTGCCCGCCGGCCAGACCGAGCCGACGTTCGGCCCCTGCGCGCGCCTGGACTATGAGTTGGAACTGGGTATCTGGATCGGCCAGGGCAATGCCATGGGCGACGCGATTGCCATTGGCGACGCGGCCGAACATATTGCCGGTTTCTGCCTGCTCAACGACTGGTCGGCGCGGGATATCCAGGCCTGGGAATACCAGCCGCTCGGGCCGTTTCTTTCCAAGAGCTTCATCACCAGCATCTCGCCATGGGTGGTGACGGCCGAAGCGCTGGAGCCATTTCGCAAGGCGCAACCGCCGCGTCCCGCAGGCGATCCGCAGCCGCTGCCGTACCTGCTGGACGTTCGCGACCAGAAGGCCGGCGCCTTCGATATCGAGTTGGAAGTGCTGCTGACCACCGCATCAATGCGTGAACAGAACCTGCCGGCCCATCGCCTGACCTTGAGCAACACCGAGCATATGTATTGGACCGTGGCGCAAATGGTGGCGCACCACAGCGTCAACGGTTGCCAATTGCAAGCCGGTGACCTGTTTGGTTCGGGGACCTTGTCGGGCCCGCAGCCGGGGCAGTTCGGCAGCCTGCTGGAAATCACCGAAGGCGGCAAAAAGCCGATTGAACTGGCATCCGGCGAGGTGCGCAAGTTCCTCGAAGACGGCGATGAAATCATCCTGCGTGCCCGCTGCCATCGTGAAGGCTTCGCCTCCATTGGTTTCGGTGAATGCCGTGGCATCGTGGTCGCCGCGCGCTGAGAGGGCAGGGTCATGGAACTGTATACGTATTACCGTTCTACCGCGTCGTACCGGGTGCGCATCGCCCTGGCCCTCAAGGGCCTGGATTTCACGGCGGTGCCGGTCAATCTGCTGGTGCCGGCCGGCGGCGCCAATCGCCAGCCCGAGTACCTGGCGATCAATCCGCAAGGGCGCGTGCCGGCCTTGCGGATTGATGAGGGGGCGCTGCTGATCCAGTCACAGGCGATCATCGAGTACCTGGAGGAGTGTTATCCACAGGCGCCGTTGCTTTCCAAAGACCTGGTTGTTCGAGCCCATGAACGCGCGGTGGCGTCGATCATTGCCTGCGATATCCATCCGTTGCATAACTCCAGTACCCAGAACCTGCTGCGCCAGTGGGGCCACGATGAGGAGCAACTGCTGGAGTGGATTGGCCATTGGATCAGCCTGGGCCTGGGCGCGGTGGAGCAGTTGATTGGCGACACAGGGTTTTGTTTTGGCGAGCAGCCGGGCATGGCGGACGCGTTTCTGATTCCCCAGTTGTATGCCGCCGAACGTTTCAAGGTGCCCTTGGGTGCGTACCCGCGTATTGGTCGAGTGGCGGCGTTGGCGGCCCAACATCCGGCGTTTGTGCAGGCCCACCCCGCCAATCAACCTGACACCCCCTAGCACTCAAACCTGCATAGATCCAAATGTGGGAGGGGGCTTGCCCCCGATTGCGGTGTATCAGCAATAAATTTGCAACTGACACACCGCTATCGGGGGCAAGCCCCCTCCCATTTTTATCATCGTCATCCCATAAAAATAAAACAGGTACCTTGCGATGCACAATCAGATTGCCAGCTTTCGTGCGGCACTCGACGCCCGTCCGGTGTCGCGCTACCAGTGGTTGATCCTTCTATTGCTGGCGTTGCTGCTGGTGACCGATGGCTACGACGCCCAGGTGCTGGGCTATGTCGTACCGGCCCTGGCCAGGGACTGGGGCCTGGAAAAAGCCGCGTTCGGGCCGGTGTTCAGCGCCAATCTGCTTGGCCTGACTCTAGGCTCGCTGCTGGTGACGCCGCTGGCGGACCGCTTCGGCGTGCGACGCATCCTGCTGGGCTGCGTGTTGATCTACGCCAGCCTCACCGTACTGATGGTGTTTGCCAATTCATTGACCTCGTTGATGGCCGCCCGCTTTATCTGCGGCATCGGCATGGGCGGCGCGATGCCCAGCGCCATGGCCCTGATGTCGGAATACTCACCGCCACGCATGCGCACCTTGATGGTCACCCTGGCGGCCTGTGGTTTCTCGTTCGGCGGCGCGGCGGGTGGTTTTGTCGCAGCAGGGTTCATCGACGGTTTTGGTTGGCAGGCGGTGTTTCTGGCGGGAGGGGTGACGCCGTTGCTGCTGTTCCCGTTCCTGCTGTGGTTGCTGCCCGAATCCCTGCCGCGTTTGCTGCGGGATGCGCCGCCCTACCTGCGTTTGCGCACAGTTACCGCGCGCATGTTGCCCGACTGGCAACCGCCGCCGGCCAGCGAAGCCGAGCATCTCCAGGAGCAGGGCAGCCAACTGACGGTGCTGGAACTGTTTCGCAATGGCTACGCACGCCCGACGTTGCTGATCTGGGCGACCTTTTTCGTCAGCCTGATCCTGCTGTACTTCATGATCAGTTGGCTGCCTTCGCTGTTGCTCGAAAGCGGGCTGGCGCTGAACCAGGCCAATCTGGTGACCTCGATGTTCCTGTTCGCCGGCACGTTGGGCGCGATTGGCATGGCCTGGTTCGCCGATCGCTTGAAAAGCAAGGTGCGACTGCTATCCGGCGTGCTGGCAGCGGCGGCGGTGTGCACCGTGTTGCTGGGCCTGAATCATGACAACCCAGGCTACCTGGTGGCCTGCGTGTTCGCCGCCGGGTTCTGCATCATCGGCGGGCAACTGACCCTCAATGCGTTCGCCAGCAATTTCTACCCGGCGCACGTGCGCGCCACCGGCACAGGCTGGGCGCTGGGGGTAGGGCGTTTCGGATCAATCCTGGGGCCGTTGTTCGGCAGCCTGCTGCTGGCGATGCATATACCGGTGCAGCAGATCTTCTTTTTCTGCGCGATTCCAGCGGTGATTGCAGCGTTGCTGATTATCCGGGTGCGCTCGCCGGGACCCACTACACCGAACACGCCATTGCCTGGCTGTAGGAACGAGCTTGCTCGCGAAAAACGTTAACGATAACGCGGGCATCTGGTTAAACGGGGTGCCCTGGGTTTTTTCGCGAGCAAGCTCGCTCCTACAATGGGAGTTGGGTCAATGCACCACTGAGTTGGGTGGCAGATGGCCGAGTCGCTCGGTCAGGCGCAGGCGCTGGATCGGGTCTTCGCTGAGCATCAACGCGTGTTCCAGGTCGAAGCGCTCGGCGCTTGGGCAGTCCAGGCGCTGATACAGGCTGGCGCGTGCCAGGTAATCGGCGGCGCTGGCATTGCCCAGTTCCAGTACGCGCTCGGCGTCCACCAGGGCGGCCAGCGGTTCGTCGTTGGCCAGGTAAAGTTGGCGCAGGTTACGTGACAGCCGTTGCAGGATCGAGCGGGGCTCTGCGGTGTGCAGGTGCTCGGCCTGCAGTTTGAGATTCGGGCCATATTGGCGATGCAGCATGTCGCGACAGTCGTTGGGATACATACGTCGGCCACCACAGGGGTCGAGCAGGTGATCGGCACCGGGCACCCGCAGCAGGAAGTGGCCGGGGAAATTCACCCCGACCATGGGGATGTCCAGGCGCCGCGCCAGTTCCAGGGCGATCAGGCCCATGGCCAGGGGCTGCCCGCGCTTGCGCTGCAGCACCTTATCGAGCAAGGCGGCGGCGGGGCGCAACGGGGTGAAGTCATCCTGGGCAAACCCCAGGTCATTCATGCGCCGCAGCAACGGTTGGCCCAGCTCATCGGCCGGCAGCACCGGCATGCCCAGGCTGACCTGCTGTTGCAACAGGCCCAGTTCCTGCAGGATCAGCAACGGCTGCACGGCGGGGTCGTGTTCGGCGGCAATCCACAGCGCGGCTTCGAACAGCGCAGGGGGTGAACGCTCCAGGCAGGCGAAAAAAGCTTGGCGGGGATTCATTGCATTCTCCGGCGGATGCTCTCGTTTTAGCCTTGCTGTGAATTTTCGTCCAGCATCTTGAGAAATATCCCACTCGCTTATGTCACAGAACCCAAGAATTAGGGCGGCTTATTCCAGTGCGATCCAGCACTTTTCCAGCGCAAGCCTATACTTGGGCCACTACCAGAAGTGATTCGGGAGCACGACGATGTTTGCGCTCATGCACAGCACCCGCCTGGAATCGCTGCACCTGAGCGTCGACCCGGTGACCGGGCTGAAGGCGATCATCGCCATCCATAACAGCCGCCTGGGCCCTGCCCTGGGCGGCTGCCGCTACCTGGCTTATCCCGACGATGAAACAGCCATGGCCGACGCCGCGCGCCTGGCCCAAGGCATGAGCTACAAAGCCGCCCTGGCCGGCCTGCCGGTAGGTGGCGGCACGGCGGTCATCCTGCGCCCGGGCCATGTGGAGAGCCGTGCCGCACTGTTTGAAGCCTTCGGCCGCTGTGTCGAGCAACTGGGCGGGCGCTACATTACCGCCATCGACAGCGGCACTTCGGTCGCCGACATGGATTGCATCGCCCAACACACCCGCTTCGTCACCAGCACCAGCGCTGCCGGTGACCCGGCGCCCCATGCGGCCATGGGGGTGTTCACCGGCATCCGCACCACCGCCATGGCCCGCCTGGGCAGTGATAACCTCGAAGGCCTGCGCGTGGCGGTGCAGGGCCTGGGCAATGTCGGTTACGCCCTGGCCGAACAACTGCATGCGGCGGGCGCCGAACTGCTGGTCAGCGACATTGACCACGGCAAGGTGCAACTGGCCATGGAGCAACTGGGCGCCCACCCCATCGCCAACGACGCCTTGCTCAGCACCCCGTGCGACATCCTCGCCCCCTGCGGCCTGGGCGCGGTGCTCAATCGCCAGAGCGTCGGCCAACTGCGCTGCGCCGCCGTGGCCGGCTCCGCCAGCGCGCAGCTGACCCACCTGGACATCGCCGACCAACTGGAAGGCCGCGGCATCCTCTACGCGCCCGACTACGTGATCAATTCCGGCGGGCTGATCTACGTCGCGCTCAAACACAGCGGCGCCGAGCTGCCGAGCATCACAGCTCACCTGTCCAACATCGGCAGGCGCCTGACCGAAATCTACGCCCATGCCCAAGCCGAAAAACGCTCCCCCGCTCGAGTGGCCGATGAATTGGCCGAACGCCTGCTGTATCCGCAGGCCAGGGATTAACCCGGCTCGCCTGCCTAAAAAACATGATTTTGAGCATTAGTTAAAACTCAACAATAAAAAACGTAAAAAAGAAGAAGCACGTACTTCTCTGTTTTGTCGCGCTTGCATGAGTACAACTTTTGTTACATGTATGAAACAAACAGTAATGATAGTTTTGAAGCAAAAAAAATATTCTGTGCTTTGCGTAATTTGTAATAATTTGAAATATATGCCGGTTGGACAATAAAGTCGCCGGCCATTAACTTCGCTGCGACTTCGGAATGACGGAAAGTCCTGTAAGAGATTTCTGAAAAATTTGTATGATCTCTGAAGCGAAAATTATTTGATCGAAGTGAAAATAGAACTGCCCGTCCAAGTAATGCGGCAGCGCGTCTTGCGCTACTGGATAGTGTGAGCAAACGTTTTGGCCTGGTGGGACTCTTGACTGGCTTATTGTTTGTTAACGTCGAACTTTGATAAGGAATATCAGATATGACGAACGCTTCAATTCATGGTGTCCTTCCGGTCGCCATCCTTCCGTACAACAGCGATCTTTCTCTGGATACTTCAGCCCTGCGGCTCCAGATCGAACACATTCTGCACACGGGGTGTGACGGTGTGGTAATCGGGCAAATCTCGGAAGTATCACGGTTGACCACTACCGAGCGTTTTCGCGTCGCTGAATTGATCGCCGAGCAAACGGGCGATAAAGGCGTGGCGATCATGAGCACGGGCGGCGAAAGCATCGCCCAGGCCATTGAGTATTCGCGGCAGGCCGAGCAGGCAGGTTGTGACGCATTGCTGGTGATGCACCCGTCGATGTGGGCACTTGACGATGAACAGATGTATGTCTACTTCGCCAATGTGATCGAGAGCGTCAGCGTTCCGGTGCTGGTGCACCACGCCAAATCCCTTGCCAAGCGTCCAATGTCGATTGATGTGCAGGCGCGTCTGCTCAAGACGTTCGGGGCGCAGAAAGTGCAGTTCAAACCGGAGTCGGCACCTACCGCGCCCAAAGTATCGCTGTTGCGCGATGCCACCGGCGGCGAGGCCAGGATCTTCGAAGGCGATGGCGGCATGATGTTGGTCGATACTTATAAGCGTGGGTTGGCAGGCGTTATTCCGGCGACCGAAATCGCCGAAATTACCGTGGCATTATGGCGCGCGCTGCAAAATGGCGATGAAAAACTCGCCAGGGCTATTGGTTATCCGTTGTCTTATTTGATGTGCCATATGATGGCGAGTATCGATTGTTACTTGCAGTTGTCAAAGCACTTGCTCAAGCGGCGTCGTTTAATGAGCAATACATTAATTCGTCCGCCGGTTGATTTCACCATGGACCCGGAAACACTTTGCGAAGTTGAAAAGGTCTATGATCAACTTCTTGAATTCGTGACCCAGTAATAAGGAAGTTACACATGAAGCGTTTTGGTTTTTCAATCGAGTTGACCAGTGCCGAAGCAGTAACCTTGTATAAGACGTTACACCGCGACGTGCCGCAACAAATTGCCGGTGAGCACGGCGTGCTCAAGGAAATCGGCTTGCAGCGCATGTCGATTTATCTTTTGCCGCCCCGCACGCTGTTCATGCAGGTAGAGGCCAACGATGAGTTTGATGCGCTGCGTGACTTCAGCCGTGCCTTGTCTTTCCATCCGGCAGTGCAGGCGTGGGACGACCAGATGCATGGTGATAATCCGTTGCTCAAACGCATTGCCGGCAATCAGACAGAATTGAACTGGTGGCGCCTGGAGCAGGTGTACGACTGGAGCGTCGATACGGCAGGCCAGCAAAAATGACCGATCGAAAACAGTCATTCGCGTTACTGGATTGCACCTTGCGCGATGGTGGGTTCCAGACCGATTGGCGGTTTTCCGATGCCATGGCTCGGCAGTACTTCGGTACTTGCCTCGCCACTGGCGTGGACATCGTCGAATTGGGTTACCTGAATCTCGATACGTTCTCGCATAGCGCTGATTACGGGTCTTATAAGGCATTGCCCGAGTCACTGACGGAGCAGCAGTGCCTGCTGATTGATCCGCATCAGGTCAAAGTGGCCGTCATGATCGACGCGGGGCCGGCGCTGGAGCAATCACCCCAGGCAATGGCCGACGTGATACTCGCCTCGGTTCGCCGCGCGCCATTTCGTATCGATATCCTGCGCATTGCGGCCAAGAGCAGCCAGTTCGATGCTTGCGTGAGATTGGCGCGGGCTTTGGAGGGCAATGAGCTGACAGTGATCCTCAACCTGATGCAGGTCGCCGAGCTATCGAGCGATCAACTGGCCGATAGGCTCGACGGCCTGGACCAGGAACCGATCGCTGCCCTGTATTTTGCCGACAGTTTTGGCCGCATGTTGCCGGGGCAGGTGCACCAGTTATTTCGCAACGCTGCCGAGCTGACAGACTTGCCGCTTGGCTTTCATGCGCATGACAACTACGGTCTGGCCGTCGCCAACACCCACGCTGCTGTCCAGGCAGGGGCCCGGTATGTCGACGGTACCTTTGCCGGCATCGGCCGTGGAGCGGGTAATGCGGCGACAGAGAGCCTGGCGTTACTCAAGCCTCAGCAGCCGATGGCGCACTGCGAAGACTTTCTGGCCGAACATATCGAGCCGCTGCGGCAAGTAGCGAACTGGGGGTACTCGCCGACCTACCGTTGTCAGGCCAGGCATAACATCCACCCCACCTATGCACAGAGACTGTTCGAAGGTGCTCCGTTAAGCGGTGCGCAGCGCATCGACATCGTCGGCAGAATCGCCGGGCACGCCGGATCGCACAAGTTTGATGTGAACATTCTCAACCAGTACAGGTAAGTGCGGAGTACGCGTATGACCAGGGTCACGCTTGGCGATAGGTTAGTGGGTAAGCAGTTGGTATTTTTCGATTGCGATGGCGTGTTGCTCGACTCCAATGGCGTGAAGCTGGCGGCGGTCGATTACGCACTGGCGCATTACTCGCAGAAGCTGCGCGATCGCTGCAAGGAAAGTTTCAGACTTAACTTCGGACGACCCAGACTCTGGCATTTTGAGGTCTTCCAGCAACTGATTGCGCCCGTCGGCCCCGATGCCGAGCATTTCCTGGCGACGTGCATTTCACGTTATGAAGATTATCTGCGCACCCATTACAGCGCTGCACCCTTGGTGGCCGGGGCGCAGCAGTTGCTGGCGCAACTGGCAGAGGGCAACGTGCTATGTGCAGTGGTGAGCGGTGGCAAGGAAGAGGAAATTATCCAGGCGTTGAGGGTGAGCGGTATCGATCGCTACATGGTACGAGTGATCGGCTCACCCACCTCCAAGACTGCTGCCATTCGTGCTCTGCTCGATCAATATGGGTGTGATGCTTCGCAGGCGCTCTTTCTGGGGGATGCCATTGCCGATGCCGAGGCTGCGATTACCTGCAAGGTGCCGTTTATCTTTGTCAGCGGCCATGCACTGGTCGGGCGTTCAGCCTTGAGCGCCAACTGGCCCGCCGATTACCGGGCGGGAGAGGTGCCTGATTTGCAACCGGATAATCCTGTTTCACAGTTCAACGCACGCTGTTCGAGGGTCAAGGAGGACTTTTTACAATGAAAGCAAGAGCGCCACTCACCATTGCCATCACCGGCGTAAGCCGTGGCCTGGGCAAAGCCCTGGGCCATGCGCTGGCCGCACGCGGCCACCAGGTTCATGGCTGCCAGCTTGCAGTTGACGCGCCTGTCGGCGCGGTGCAAGGCAATCCTGCGCTGTACTGCGCCTCGGTCACCGAGCCTCAGGACATGCAGCAATTCGCAGAGGCCGTGTTGCGCGACGGTCCGGTTGACATCGTGGTGTGCAACGCCGGGGTGATCAGCGAACGTAAGCCGGCGTGGGAGATTGACCTGCAGGACTGGGCGCGAGTGATGGAGGTGAACGTGCTGGGGGTCGTCAATACCCTGCATGCTTTTTTGCCATCGATGCTCGACCGTCGCCAGGGCCTGTTCATCGCGATCAGTTCCGGTTGGGGGCGCTCAGCTTCGTGGGGACTGGGGCCTTACTGTGCCAGCAAATTCGCCATCGAGGGGCTGATTGGCTCGCTTAACGCTGACTTGCCGGCGGAGGTGAATGCTGTCGCGCTTGATCCGGGCAATGGTGTGAATACCCAAATGCTCTCCATCTGCCTGCCGGACGAGCATCACCAGTACATCGCTGCCGATATCTGGGCCGAACACGCCGCCGACTACATCGTTGATCATCTCTATCAGGAGAAGGTCTCGGGTAGCCAGACGGTTCCCCATCCGGGCTTATAACGAACCTTGCGACAGGAACGCATACCATGCTGAAAAATAAACGTGTTGTCGTCACCGGTGGTGGTCGTGATTTCGGCCAGGCGGTGTCGGTGTGGCTGGCCCGGGAAGGGGCTCATGTCGACGTGTGCGCGCGTCAGATGTCCAGTGCGCAGGCCACGTGTGAGCTTATTCGAGCCGAAGGGGGATCTGCGCGTGCCTACGCGTGCGACATCGCCGACCCTGCATCGGTGCGCGCCTTCGCTGGGCAAATCCTGCAGGATGAACGGGCGGTGGACGTTCTGGTGCTGAGCGCGGCGCAATGGCTTGAGGGGCTATTGGGGGAGGACGACAGTGACGACGACATCGCCGGCACCATCAACTCCGGTCTGACAGGCTCGATCATCCTGACGCGTGCACTGTTGCCCGGGCTGCGTCGCTCGGCGGCGGCCGACATCATGGCGATGGTCTCGGTGTGCGGCGTGCCGCAGTTTACCGACTCTATCGCCCATCCAGCCTTTTTCGCCGCCAAACACGGTATGAGTGGCTTTTGCCAGAACATGGCTCATCACCTGGCCAAGGAGCACATTCGGGTCACCGGTTTTTACCCGCCCGATTTCGAAGTGACCGGCCTGGATGAGGCGGTTGATCCTGCCAGCCCATTGCTCAACGGTCGTTCCATCTGGGAGACCATGCGCTTCGTGCTGACGCAACCGCGCAACTGCCACATCGATGCGGTGCACTTCCGGGGCCCGACTCGCGAGACGCTGCAATGATGAACAACACCACTGCACGGTGCCGGGCACCGGTCAGTTATCGGCTCTCCAGCGATGACCTGGAGCTGCGTCAGGTCATGCCGCTGAACATCGCCGATGGGTTTTTCACCGCAGGCTGCGATCCGGCAGTGTTCTTTGACAAGTGCGCGCAACACCAGGCGGTTCGCAGGCTCGCCCCTGACTTGGCGTTTGACGGTCGGCAAGTAGCATCGTTGGACCGGTTGCCGCCTGATGATGGCCGTGCCTGGGTCGTGCGCCCGGCGCTGTCGCCGAGTTCGCGCGGTTCAGCCGTGCTGCTGGGGGGGCAGTGGGCCACTGCGTCCCAGGTCGCCGCCTTGCTGGATGATTCACCGGGGCCGTTTCAGATCCATGTCCATGAACCGGGTTATCCCGTGTTCATCAATGGGGTACTCGACGCGGGTGAGTTCCACGTCACTGACGCCTGGCGCTGTCATACCCTGGATCTGGAAGGGCGCAGGCTCCTCACTGCCGTCAACAGCCTGCCTCCCGCCGTGCTGCCGGCGCGGCTGGTGCCGCAGCTTGCCGCGCTGGCTAACGGGCTCGGCATGCTTCACGGCCCGTTGCACGCTGAGGTGGTGATCACATCAACCGGTGCGCGACTGGTGAAGCTGTCGCCGCGACTGGCCAGCACGCCGTTGCCGCAGCTTTGCCGGGTGGGCGGGTGGCCAGCCCAGGAGGATTGCTGGAAACAGTGGCCGCAGGCACTCGGGCAAGGCCCGACGCAAGGTGCAGCGGTGGCGGATTACTCTTTTGTGATTACGCGGGCCGGGCGGGTCAAGGCCTTTCGCTTTGACCGTGAAGTGCGCAGCCTGGAGAGCTTCAGCCACTATTTCGTGGCGCCGTCGCTTGGCCAGGCGGTAGCAATGACCACTGACGGCACCACCTACGGATGTACGGTTTTCTTACGCAATCATTGCCTTGAAAAGTTGACCGAGGAGATCGCCATGCTCCAGTCGCTCAACCTTACCGACGCCTTCGAGATCGATTAACCCGTCGCCGCTGCGCAGCACCCCAATAGAAATGCCCAGGGAGGTCATCACACGATCAACCTCCTGCGGCTGCGCTCAGCCTGAAATTCTGTAGACAGGGAGTTCACATGAGTTTTGCAACAGATTTGGTCATCAGCCCTTGCGAGCAAAAAATCCACGATGTGGTGGGTATCGGCTTTGGCCCTTCGAACATTTCGCTCGCTATCGCCCTTCAGGAGATGGCTCCCGAGCTGGATGTTGCTTTTTTTGACAGCGCACCTGGTTTCGGTTGGCACAAGGGCATGCTGTTCAAGAATGCAACCATGCAGGTGACGTTTCTCAAAGACCTGGTCAGCTTTCGCAACCCGCGCAGCCACTTTACGTTCGTCAATTACTTGCATAGCAAAGGCAGGATCGCCGCCTTCTGCAACAAGAAGGACTTCTTCCCCGGCCGCCTGGAGTTCCACGACTACCTGAGTTGGTGCGCGGCGGAGTTCAGCGACCAGGTGTTCTACGGTCATCAGGTCCTGAGCATCAACGAGGGCGGCGTGGACGATGACGGTTCACCTCTGTTCAGAGTCCAGATGCAGGTGGGTGATATGACGACGGCTGTGCTTGCCCGTTCGGTGGTTCATTCATTGGGCCTTGAACCTCAATTGCCATTGGGGGTGGAGCCCGGCGAGCGGGTAACGCACGTTCATCACTTGCTGGCCCATCTTGAAAAGACTGCGTTGAATGCCGACGGCCACTGCGTCGTGGTGGGCGGTGGGCAGAGTGCCGCCGAGGCCGTTGAGTACCTGCTCGAGACGTATCCGGCCATGAACGTGACAGCCATAATGGCGCGCTATGGCTACACGCCAGCCGACGACAGCCCATTCGTCAACGAAATATTCAACGCCGACGCGGTCGATGATTTCCACGCGTCGCCCGCCCATGTCCGCCAACACATACTGCGCACACATGCCTCCACCAATTACTCCGCAGTGGACATGGCCCTGATCGAAAAACTCTACCGCAACTGGTACGACGACGAAGTCAGTGGGCAGCAGCGTCTCAAGCTGGAACGCATGAGTCGTTTCCAATCGGTCCTTGTTCAGGATGCCGGTCTACAGGTGGCGTTCAACCGCCAAATGAGCAGCGATGTACAAAAGCTGCGCTGCGACTATCTGGTCTGCGCGACCGGCTTCCGTCCCCGCCGTATCGCCGACCTGTTGTGCGCATCCCTGGCTGCCCGACTGGTCCACGACGAGGGCTCGGCGCGTATTTTGCGTAACTACCGCCTGACCTTTCAGGGGGACTCGGCGCCACTGCTGTATTCCACGGGTGTTGCCGAAGACACTCATGGATTGAGCGCCACGCTCATTTCCAATATGGCCATTCGCGCCGGTGAAATCGTCGACGATCTGCGCACCACCCTGAAACGGAGGCACTATGAGCAAGCCGTTTGACGTCATCATCATTGGGGCCGGCATCATCGGCGCGACGTGCTTTTATGTCATGACCCTGGCGGGCAAACGCTGCCTGCTGCTGGATGACAAGCAGCTCGGCTGCGGTGTGACAGGCGCTTCCGGCTGCATCGTGCGGGTCACTCATGCGTCCTGGGAGGCGACCCGCGCTGCGGCGCAGGGCTATCACTTCTACCGGCAGTTGGCGCAGGACTCCGGGGGGCAGGTGCCCTTTACCGAGACGGGCTACCTGCATTTCGCCGAGCCACACGCATTGGCCGACATGCAGGGCTGGCTGGAGCGCGAAGGGGTTCCCGCTCAATTGCTCGACTCCCGGGCCTTGGCTGCCCGCTACCCCGCATTGCCGATCACCGCGCAAATGGCGCTGTACGAACCGGGCTCAGGCTACATGGAGGCCAGGCCGACGTTGCAGTACCTGGTGCAATCGGCCATCGCCCAGGGGGGGGTCTACCATGACGCGGTAAAGGTTCACGCGGTACGTGTCGATGTTGCGAGCCGGCAGGCCGTTGGCGTGCTGAGCTCCAACGGCGATTACGACGGTGCGCAGGTGATTGTCGCGATGGGCAATGGTACCAGCGAGTTCCTGATTCGCCAGTTCGGTGATGCCTTTGGCCTGTGGAGTCAGCATATTCAGGTCACACGGTTCAAGGGCGCGACACCGTTACCTGAGGCGCCGTGTTTCATTGACGACATCAATCAGCTTAACGGACGACCGTGCCCCCTGACCGGCGGGCTCTACGTCGGCTACCCGACGGGTATGCGAGTGCCGGCCAGCCACAGTTACATGCCTGCTCAACTGTCCCACGCACAACTGACCCGAGAGCAGGGGCAACGGCGTTTTCCCTGGCTGCAAGACGCATCGGTGGAGGGTGCGCTGTGCCATAGCGACTGCTACAGCGAGCAACCCATCGGGTTGATTGGCAAGCAACCGGGGTTGCCGGGCGGCGTGCTGGTTGCCTCTGGTTTCAGTGGCGGCGGATTCAAAATGGCGCCCCATGTTGCCATGCAGCTCGCCCGCGTAATTTCTCAAGGATAGAGAGCAACGACCATGAAAAAGATCAATATGTTTTCCCCGGCCAAACGCTTCTACAACGTCGACTCGCGCACCGTTGACCTGCCTGGCACTGACCTTAACCTGATGGGCTGCACCCTGGGGCCTGGCGAGGAAAGCCAGCCGCACAATCACTTTGAGGATGAGTTGTTTATTTTCACCGCTGGGCATGGCGTGGTTAAAACCGCGCAGGAGACGCTTGAAGTGCGTGCGGGGGACGCCGTGCACTGCCAGCGCTTCGAACCTCATACCCTGCGTAATCTGAGCGATCAACACCCCTTGACCTTCCATTCATTATATTGGGATGCGGGGCGCTCTAACGCGCCCGCAGCAGCGCCGGTTGTGGACACCCTGATCTACGCCACCCCGCCGACGCCGAACGGTGATTTGCACCTGGGACATCTCTCGGGGCCCTACATCGCAGGTGATGTGCTCAAGCGCGTGCTGGGCAACACCGGTGCCAGGGTTTTCTACGGCAGCGGGCGTGACGATAACCAGACTTACGTCGTAACGTGCGCAACCAAGGAAGGCATCGGTCCGGGCGCATGCGCCGATCACTATGCCCAGGCCATCCGCGAAACGTGGCAAGGTTATGGCATCGATATGGACGTGTTCATCACACCGGATACCCAAGGTGAGTACGCGGACTTCGTTCATCACTACCTGCAACGACTGCATGAGCAGGATGTTATCTATGCCAAGGACACGCCAGTGTTCGTGGATGACGCGGGAAACGCGCTGCATGAGGCGTTCATTCATGGGGGCTGCCCGCATTGTGGTGAAAGCAGTGACGGCAATGCCTGTGAGGCCTGTGGCCAGCCCAACCAGTGCACCGACCTGACCCAACCGCGCGTCAAGCGCGATGGGCGTCAACCCCGATTAAAAATCGAAACACGCTTGTTCTTCCGCTTGAGTGCATTTGCCGACGAACTGCTCAAGTACATCCAGACGGCCAACATGCCCGCCCATGTCTATCAGCTTTGCCACACCATGCTGCGCCAGGGGCTGCCGGATATCTGCATCAGCCATCGCAGCGACTGGGGTATTCGTCACCGCCTGCCATCCGTGCAGGATCAGGTCATCTACGTCTGGTTCGAAATGGCCTTCGGTTATCTGTGGGGCGCCAGCGACCTGCCGGTTGACGGCAACGATCGCTTCGCACGTGCCGAGCAGTGCTATTCGGGCGCGATGGATGTGGTTCATTGTTACGGCTTCGACAATGCCTATTATCACACCTTGTTATTCCCGGCGATCTACCTGGCATTGGACTTGACCCCCCCGCGACACCACATTGTCAACGAACTGCTTGATCTTGATGGCAGTAAGTTCTCCACCAGTCGCCGCCATTTGATCTGGGGCCGTGAGTTTTTGGCCGAAGCCGGCAGCGATTATGCGCGCATGGCGCTCATGCTCGCGCGCCCTGAGGGGGTGAGAACCAATTTCACCGTCGATGAGATCAGCGAGCAGCTCAATGACCTGTTTGCGCAGAAATTGAATGGGTTGATCCAGCGCCTGGATCAGTGCATCGCCAGGCATGGCGGCGGCGTGCCTGAGCCTGGCGCCTGGCTGAGCGACCAGAAAACCTATCATGAAGAACTGTGCCAATGGATGGACGGGTATCGGCAGGCTGCCTCGATCCAGAGCTTCTCGCCCAAACGCATGGCCGAGCAGGTCGCTCATGTGATTCATCGCGCGTCGCGTTTCAGTGCCGCACAAGAGCATTTACTGAAGTCTTCGGCGCAACCGTTATCCAACCATGCGCGCACCGCACTGGCGCTGCAGGCCATGACCCTGCGCTGGCTTGCTTATGCCTCTTACCCGTTGATGCCGGGTATCAGCCAGCAACTGAGCGAATGGCTCAATCTGCCTGGGCTCGAACGTGACGATGTACTGGCCGGCTCGTTCTTTGCCGGCGGTCATACCCTGGCCCGCCGGCCACCTGTGAAACTGCACAGCGTGTCGGCGCAGGCACTGGCGCGGCTTATGCCGGGGCACGTCTAGATGAGCGCAGTCATGCGCGGACAACGGGTGGGTGTCGTCGGGCCTCTGACGGGCCCTCGGGCGGCGTATGGGGAGTGGCTTCGCAAGGCCGTGCAGGGGTCATCGCTACCCCTGATATGGGCGGATGATGCGGCCGACCCCGTCGTCGCGGTAGCTGCGGCGCGCCGACTGTTGGCCGGCGGGGCAGGGGTGGTCATTGGGCATTTCAACAGTGAATGCGCCCGGTCGGCCGGAGCACTCTACCAGGCGGCCGGTGTTCCCTTGCTATTGCCCGCCGCAACGGCACCAGACCTTTGCCGTACGGTCGGTGCCTTTCGCTTGTGTGCCAGTGAATTGCAGCAAGTGATCACCATTGTCGACTACCTGGCTCAGGTTTATACGCAGGTTGAAGAGTTCTGGTCGGATGGCTCGCCGTACGGCGAACGATTGGCCTCGGCTTTGCAACAGCGTCTGCTGCCGATGACGCTGCAAGGGGCAAGCCAGTCGGTATGCGCGTTGATGGGCTCGCACGTCGCGGTGGCTGCGGAAATTCGTCGAAGAGCGCGTCCGGGGACGGTTTATCTGGTGCCGGATGATTGTGTGGTCGAAGAGTTTGGCGAGTTGCTGGCGGGGACCGGCGCAATCACCCTGTGCCCCCATGCCACGCCGGATTTTGGCGACTGCGCGCGCATGGCGCTGAGGTTTGTGGCTGCTGCCGTTGAGGAGGGCTGCGCCGTACGCGAGTACCTCGATGCACATGCGGATTTCGACCAGGGTCAGTACCGACATGCCGACTACATCATGAAGTGGCACGAATATTCCATTTTTCCTGACCATGACAAAGGACGTCATCATCATGCAACTTGAACATTCTGGAACCTTGCGCGAGTTACCCTGCATAGGCCATGACGACATCGCACCCGGCGACATTGAGATTATGCTGTCCGCGTTCCGCCAGGCCCTGACCCAGCCCCGCGCCAAGCTGTCGGCGCCGTGTGATGCCGAGCACATTACGCAGGCGGCAGAAGAGGCAGTCGGCGCCACGATTTGTGAATCAGGTATAGGCCTGGAACCCGCGTTGGAACTCTACACCAGCTTGCTTGGCCGGCACGGCGTGCCGACCGACCACCCGGGTTATCTGGCCTACATCGGTGCCCGTGCTACCCCGGCAGCCGCGTTGATGGACGGCTTGCTGTCCGCCAGTGGCATGATCGGCTCGGGATGGCTGGGCGGGGCGGGCTTGATCTGGGCGGAGAATCAGGCATTGCGCTGGTTGTGTGAGCTGGCCGGTTTGCCGGACGGCGCCGGAGGGTGTTTCGTCGGTGGTGGCACCGCGGGTAATTTCTCCGCGCTGGTGGCCGCCCGACATCGCTACCGAGAACGCGCGGGGCGGCATCAGGGGCTTTTAGTGGTGGGAGAGGGAGCCCATTCTTCAATTATCGTCAGCGCCCGGTTGCTCGACCTGGACGTGGTTACGGTGGCTTCGGATGCGCTGGGCCGTTTGACGGCTTTCGAACTGGCCAAGACCCTGGAACAACTGGCCGTGGAGGGGCGGCGCGACCATGTGGTCGCCGTGGTAGCGGTCGCCGGCGCGACCAATTCGGGACAGATTGATGATCTTTCCGGTATAGGGGAAATCGCCCGTCAGCATGCTATCTGGTTGCATGTGGATGCGGCCTATGGCGGTGCGTTCCTGTGTGTACGGAGTGTGAGGGCTCAACTGGAAGGTATTGAGCGGGCCGACTCACTGATCATCGACCCACACAAGGGCCTGTTCGTACCCTACGACTGTTGTGCGCTGCTCTATGCCAAACCCGATGAGGTTACCGCAGCTTTTACTCAGGATGCTTCCTATCTGGAGCAGATCAATGAGTCAGAGCAATGCAACCCCATGCACTATGCCTTCCATCTGTCGCGTCGGGCCCGAGGCATGCCGCTGTGGTTCTCACTGGCGGTGCATGGCATCGCGGCTTACCGGCATACTCTGGAGCGCATCCTTGTGCTCAGCGCCTACCTGCGCACGCGCATCGCCAGCCATCCGAGGCTGGAGCTGATCAAGGCGTCCGGCTTGAGCGTTATCCTGTTCACGCGCCACGGCTGGCAAGCCGACGATTATGATCGCTGGGCGCAGCGTTGCCTGCGTGACGGTGTTGCCCTGGTGGTCCCTTCTCGCTGGCAGGGGAAGACCGTGATGCGGGTATGCATCATGAACACAACGCTGGATGAGCAGCGATGTGATGACCTGCTGGCTGACCTCTGAAGAATGCGTGCTGATTTCTATCCTTCGGCATCGGCTGGAGCATTCAGCTCATTGAGCGCCATTGCGTTGTTTTTGAAGGCGGCTGCGAAGATGGCGCGATTTTTTGCCATGTAGATACTTGCATCTTCGGCGTGTTTTTCGGAGAGGCCGGCGACGTTTTTCATCAATACGTCCGTCAGGGCCTCTGCCAGTTCAAGCATCTGATCGTGAGCGTCGGCAAGTTTTCGGTCCACGAACGTAGTCTCCAAATCCCGGGTACTGCGGTAAAGGGTTTCAACAGCCATTTTGGCCTCGTCGTAATATCAAGTGTTGAATGGGGTCGCCCCGGCGCTGCGGGCTTTGTGCTGTGTCCGACAAGCTACGCAATCATCGAGTCTGCGGTTCGAGCGTCCTGACCAGATAGGGCGCATCTGACATATCCAGGCATTCACGACCCTTACCTCTGGTGCATACTGTGTTTATATACAGTTAAAAGCAAGCGAAACATTTGGCATTGGAGGGCAGGTTTTTAATGTAGTCGGAAAATTGCGAGTTGCTACGCCGCAAACGCGCATTGTGGCTGAATGCCATGATCTGAGTGAATAAAGTGCCTCGTGTCACTCGGCCACCCTCTCACCTGCGGCCTCTGGCTTTTTTCCTGCATGCAGAACAACCGTCACCTCCACCCCGCATTATCCGGTCGCACCGACCTAAGGAAGCAACATCGTGAAAATCAACTGGGCCGAAAAGCTGCGCCGGCAAGTCCATGGGCTTGCCGAGTCGCTGGGCAATCTGTTTGTGGAGTCGTTCCATTACCTGGCGCTGTTCGCCATTGGTGCAGTGACCGCCTGGGCGGCGGTGATGGAATTTCTGGGGATGCTGGAGAACGGGCACATCAAGATCGATGACATCTTGCTGCTGTTCATCTATCTGGAACTGGGCGCGATGGTGGGGATTTACTTCAAGACCAACCACATGCCCGTGCGCTTCCTGATCTACGTGGCCATCACCGCGCTGACGCGGCTGCTGATCTCCAACGTGTCCCATCACAATCCGCCGGACGTGGGCATTATCTACTTGTGCGGTGGGATTCTGCTGTTGGCCTTCGCGATTCTGGTAGTGCGCTACGCGTCGTCGGCGTTTCCTTCGGTGAAAGTCGAAGGCCCGCGTCGCAAGGGCGAGGCGAGCCTGGAGACCGAGAAGGGCGAGCTTTAGAGCCCGACGCTGAACGGCAGGTGACGGGTGGGCGGTCGCTGCAACAGCTTGTGATTGTCCCCATCCGTCATCACCGCCAGGATTTCCATGGCGCTGTGACCCTGCTCGATGGCAATACCGAACTGGATGCTTTGCACCAGGCGCTTGAGCCGTTGCGGGTCGTTGCGTTGTTCGGCGCTGATCATGCGCTTGGCCACTACGCCGCCGTCATCGGAGAGGGTGAGCATGATGCTGCCGTCCAGCCGCTGAATGCTCAGGTTGACGCGGTATTGTGGGCTGAAGGTGTCGGTGATGATCTGAAAAGGGTTGTCCATGGTGCGTTACCGCCTGATAAGAACATGCAGTCATTGACGACCGGTGTCGGGAATAGTTCGCGTTGCCTGACCACCGGCCAAAGTCCGTTTTCCTCAAAAGCTCTACAGCAAGGGGCGTGCCGTACAGGTGCTGGGAAGGCTTTTGTAGGAGCGAGCTTGCTCGCGAAAAACTCACAGGCACCGCGTTCATTCAGAAAGCACGGGTTATCGTTGACGCTTTTCGCGAGCAAGCTCGCTCCTACAGACCGGCATCAAGGCAGCCCCTCCCACATTTGAACGGTGTTTTCCTTGGGGGCGGTGACCTGTTTCAGGGCAGCACGGAGAAAACGATCGCAGACAGCGCAATCAGCCCGATCAGCACTCCACCCAGCTGACCGCCAGGCCGCCCCGTGACGTTTCTTTGTATTTGTCATGCATATCGGCGCCGGTATCGCGCATGGTGCGGATCACCCGGTCGAGGGAAATGAAGTGCTTGCCATCGCCGCGCAGGGCCATTTGGGTGGCGTTGATCGCCTTGACGGCCGCGATGGCGTTGCGCTCGATGCACGGCACCTGCACCAGTCCGCCGACGGGGTCGCAGGTCAGGCCGAGGTTGTGTTCCAGGCCGATTTCGGCGGCGTTTTCCAACTGTTCGGGGGTGGCGCCAAGGATATCCGCCAGTCCGGCGGCGGCCATGGCGCAGGCCGAGCCGACTTCACCCTGGCAGCCGACTTCGGCGCCGGAGATCGAGGCGTTCTTTTTACAGAGGATGCCGACGGCGGCGGCGGCCAGGAAGAAATTGACCATGTCGTCGTCAGACGCGTCGGCATTGAACTTCATGTAGTAATGCAGCACGGCAGGAATGATCCCCGCCGCGCCATTGGTCGGCGCGGTGACCATGCGCCCGCCGGCGGCGTTTTCTTCGTTGACGGCGAGGGCGAACAGGTTGACCCACTCCATGGCCGACAAGGTTGACGTGATGACATTGGGCTTGCCGATTTCCAGCAGGCTGCGGTGCAATTTCGCCGCACGACGCGGGACGTCCAAACCACCGGGCAGAATGCCTTCATCGCGCAGGCCCTGTTCCACGCACGCGCGCATCACCGACCAGATATGCAGCAGGCCGCTGCGGATGGCTTCGTCGCTGCGCCAGGCGCGTTCGTTGGCCATCATCAATTCCGAAACCCGCAGGCCGTGCTTGTTGCACAAGGCCAGCAGTTCAACGGCGCTGGAAAAGTCGTAGGGCAATTCAACGTCGCTGGTAGGCGCAATGCCCGATGCGGCTTCGGCCGCTTCGATGATGAAACCACCGCCCACCGAATAGTAGGTTTGCTCGCTCAACAGGCCGCCGTCGCCGTAGGCGTGCAGGGACATGGCATTGGGGTGGTAGGGCAGGCTTTCGTCGAGCAGCAGCAGGTCGGTGTGCCAGTCGAAGGCAATGGCCTGTTGGCCGGCGAGTAACAACTGGCCGGACTCGCGCAGTTGCTGAATGCGCGCGTTGATCGAGGTGGGGTCGACCTGATCCGGCCATTCGCCCATCAAGCCCATCACACAGGCGCGGTCAGTGGCGTGGCCGACACCGGTGGCAGACAGCGAACCGTACAAGCGCACTTCGACGCGCCGGGTTTGGCTGAGCAACTGCTGGTCGGCCAGTGCCTGGGCAAAGGTCGCGGCAGCCCGCATCGGCCCGACGGTATGGGAGCTGGACGGGCCGATGCCCACCTTGAATAGATCGAAAACGCTGATAGCCATGCTAAAGCCTTACAAGCAATGGAGTGGAAGTCGCTGCCATGTTTTGTAGAGCAGGCGGAGTTGAAGCGATACTGGGCCTCTGGATTGGCACTGACCAACGAATTATCCTAAGACACCCTTTAGCAGGACTAAACGCTATGACCCGGCCCCTTCATGGCCAGACCTATTCCTGGCTGCATGTCTTTTCCTGTGCTGCGCGGCACCTTTCGTTCACCCGCTGCGCGGAGGAGTTGCACATCACGCCGGGCGCAGTCAGCCAGCAGATCCGTCAGTTGGAAGAGCGCCTGGGCTTCAGACTGTTTCACCGCCGTGCACGGGGTGTGGAGCTGAGCGCCGAAGGGCAGCGCCTGGCGGCGGTGGTAGGGGAGGCCTATGGCAGCATCGACGCCGAATTGCAGCGTCTGGACGCCGGGATGATCAGCGGCACCTTGCGCCTGCGCTCGATTCCGTCGTTTCTCGGCAAGTGGCTGACCCCGCGCCTGCCACGCTTGCAGCAGCGCTTTCCGGACATTCAGTTGCGCATGGTTGCCGAAGACAGCAGCGTCGCGCTGCACGAGGGCGACTTCGACCTGGCCATCGACCTGAACGACGGCAGCTATCCCGGATTGTTATCCACAGCCCTGTTGGATGAGCAGATATTTCCGGTGTGCGCCCCCAGCCTGTTGCGTGGCCGGCCGCCACTGCATGGCCCGGCCGACCTTGCCCACTTTCCGTTGTTGCACGACATCACCGCCTGGCGTGGGAGTTATGAGTATGCCGAGTGGGAGTTCTACCTGAATGAAATCGGTTACCGCGATGCCGATGTGCGTCGCGGGCACACCTTCAACCGCAATCACCTGACCATCGAAGCCGCCATTGCCGGCATGGGCGTGGCCATTGCGCGGCGCACCTTGCTCAATGATGAGCTGGAACGAGGGACCCTGATCGTGCCGTTTGGCCTGGCCGTGCCCAACCATAAACGCTACGTGCTGCTGTATGCGCCGGGCGCATTGAGTCACCCCGGCGTGCGGGCGGTGCACGACTGGCTGGTGGAAGAAGCGGGGATTTTTCGCGCGTTGCACCCGTTGGGCGCGGCGCCATTGTGAGGAAAGCAGGAGGTAAGAAGTTGTAACTAACTCCCCACCCTACCAGCGTTCTTGCTCGTCGTCAGGGTTAATTTGTAATGTAGGATTTATCTTTGCAAAGGGGTTGAAATGTTTCAGCAGGTGCTCAATTGTGTAACCAAGAGGTCATGGTTTCACCACCCCGGTGTTGCAGTTTGTGATCTCTGGCGAGCTAGCTGAAATAAGGGAAGAACTATGCAAATCCAAGTCAATAGCGATAACCATATTGAAAGCAGCATCCGACTGGAGGAGTGGGTACGTACCACCATTGAGAGCACGCTCGAACGTTATGAAGAAGACCTGACCCGTGTGGAGGTCTACCTGCGGGATGAGAACGGCGACAAGCCAGGTCCCCACGATTTAAGTTGCCGCCTCGAGGCCCGGCCAAAAGGCCACCAACCGCTTTCGGTGCTGCACAAGGCCGATACGCTGGAACAAGCGATCGATGGCGCGGCCACCAGGCTCGACCATGCGCTGGAGCATCTGTTCGGCAAACTGCAAGGCAAGCCCCGCGCTGCCGGTAAAAACCAGCCGACCACCAAAGTCAATGAAGATGAGCTTGAACAGGAGTTTCTGGAAAAAGAACGGGCCGTATTCAACGGCTGATAATTTTTTGACTCCCCATTGAAGACGGGCCTGCGCATGCAGGCCCGTTTTCGTTTAAAGGCGCTGTTTGAAGAAATACCCGCTGAGCAGCGCCAGCCCGCACGCACCCAAGCTTGCAAAGAGCATGGCCCAACCGGCACCGCTGCGCAGAGCCGCACGGGCCTCGTTGAGCGCCAATCCCGGCGCATCCAGCTTGCCCGCCGCGAGGTGCTGGCTAAGGGCCGGCCATTCCATTGCCGTGCCCGGCGGCAGTACATCGGCCAGGTGATGGCTGATCCCCAACAACAGCACCAGGCCCATCAGCGCGATATTGAGCGCCAGGGTGATCAGCCGGGCGCTGAAGTCGATGCCCGAGGCCATGCCTGCGCGATCAGCCGAGACGGCGCCGGTGGTGGTGTTGGTAGTGGGCGAGTTGGTCAGCGCCAGGCCGGTGCCGGCCATCACGCAACCGAGCAGTATCAGCAGGCTGTGCGGCTGTGCGGCGAGATTGGCCACGAACATCGCCAGAAACCCCGCGCCCATGGTCGCCAGGCCCAGCGGGATGATGCGTTCGGCGCCGTAGCGCAGGGCCAGGCGTTCGGCCAGGGGCGGCACCAGCAAGGTCGGCAAGGTGTAGGCGAGCAGGGCGCCGCCGGTGGTCAGGGTGTCGTAGCCCAGGCCCGCCTGGAAATACAGCGGCAGGTAGATCATGAACGGCCAGAAGCTGAAGTTCATGCCGATCGAGCCCATCAGCGCCCCGTTGAAGCGCCGGATACGGAACACCGAGAAATCGAACATCGGATGGGCACTGCGCTTTTCAACCACGACGAACAGCAACAACGCCACCAGCGCCAGGCCCGCCCAGCCGAGCATGGCCGGTGTGGCGAAGCCGTGCTCGGTGCCCTGGGTGATAAAGTAGACCAGGGCGAACACCGCCAGCGTCAGGGTCAGCATGCCGGCAATGTCCAGGCGATGGCTGGCCGGGTCGCGGGACTCCTGCACGCTGATGCGCAACAGCACCAGAGTGAACAGGCTGAGCGGTACGTGGGCGAGAAACACCCAGCGCCAATCGGCGACCGCCAGGATCAGCGCACCGACCATCGGCCCGAACCCCAGGCCCACGCCGGCAATCACGCCCCAGATCGCGAAGGCCCGGGCACGTGCGGCCGGTTCACGAAACAAGTGCGACAGAATCGCGAACTGGCAGATCATCATCGCGCCGGCGCCGATGCCCTGGACAAAGCGCGCCACGATCAGCAGGGTCGCGTCGGTGGCCAGCCCGCAAGCCAGTGAAGCCAGGCCGAACAGCCACAAACACAGCACCAGCACGCGTCGACGGCCAAAGCGATCGGCCAGGGTGCCCGCTGCCATCAGTACGCTGGTGCAGGCCAGGGTGTAGGCGTTCATGATCCACTGGGCGTCTTGAAATCCTGTGCCCAATTCGCGTTCAAGGGTGGGCAGGATGACCGGTACGCTGGAGATTTCCAGGCCGAACATCAGCGCCACCAGGCACACGGCTGTGAGCGCCAGGCCGTTTCTGGTGGTATGCGCGGGGCTTGAGGCCGATAGAGCGGCGGCGAGTGGCATACGCAGTTCCTTAAGAGAAGAGGGAGGGATTATTCTCTCGGGAATTGGGTTCTTTATTTGCGATAACTCTTCCCTTGATAGGGGAGCCAAAGGCGACAATCTACGATGTCTACCCCACGTTTCGATGGTGTCGAGCTGTTTCTGCAAATCGTCGAGAGCGGCAGCCTGAGCGCGGCCGCCGAGCGCCTGAACCTCACGCGCTCGGCGGTGGGCAAGGGCCTGGTGCGGCTTGAAGCGCGCCTGGGCACCTGCCTGTTGCAACGCTCCACGCGCCGCCAGCGTCTGACCGAGGATGGGCAGGCCTACTACGAGCACTGTCTGCGCGCGCTGGCGGAACTGGAGGCGGCCGAGTCCGTGCTGGAAAGCGGCCGTCAGCAGCCGCGCGGGCGCTTGCGCGCGAGTTTGCCGCTGGCGTTTGGTCACCACTATGCCGCGCCTGCCCTGTGGGGCTTGATGGAGCGTTATCCGGACCTTGAGATCGACATTTGCTTCTCCGACCGCATGATCGATCTGGCGCAGGAAGGCTTCGATATTGCCGTGCGTATCGGCCCGTTGCCGGATACCGACCGCCTGAGTGCGCGGCGTCTGGGGGAGCAAGTCATGGGATTGGCGGCGTCACCGGCGTATTTGCAGCGCAGGGGGCGAATTGAACGTATCGAGGCGTTGGCGGCTCATCGCGGCATTGCTTACCGCAGCAACAGCGTCCATCGCTCGCGGCTGGTCACGCCCCTGGTGTTGGACGACCTCCAGGCTGTGGCCGACGCGGCGATTGCAGGCGTGGGCCTGGCCTGGTTACCGAGTTGGTTGATTGCCCACTATGCGCTGCGCGGACAACTGGAGGCGGTACTGCCCGACTATCGCGAGCAGCCGGCCCCCATCCATGTGATCTGGCCGACGGCGCCGCACATGCCGGCCAAGACACGATGCGCCATTGATGCGCTGGTCGCGGCCACCCCAAGTTGCCTGGCGGGCAGTTAGAACCCGAATCCTGAATACACTGAGGATCAAATGTGGGAGGGGGCTTGCCCCCGATGCAGTGGTTCAGTCAACACATACAGTGACTGACATACCGCCATCGGGGGCAAGCCCCCTCCCACATTTGATCTTCATCTACCCGAAGTTGACCACCTGCCGGATTGTCCGACTTTCAAGGAATTGGCTTCAGGCAAGTACTCACTGGCTGCACATAAAACCAATGTGGGAGGGGGCTTGCCCCCGATGCGGTGGTTCAGTCAACACATACAGTGACTGACCCACCGCAATCGGGGGCAAGCCCCCTCCCACATTTGGATGTGTTGTGGCCTGCAAATTGAAGGCAAACAGTCAGAACGCGATAGACGTCTGCACATACACCGTGCGCGGTTCACCCACGTATTTGCCCTTGTTGTTATCGTCGAACGAGCGCGTGTAGTACTGCTTGTTGAAGATGTTCTTCACCCCGACCGCGACGTTCAAGTCCGACAGCTGCGGGCCGAAGTCATACGCTGCGCGGCTGCTGAACAGCATGTAGCCGGGGATGCGTCCGTTCGCGCCGTCGGCGCTTTCGGCCTGGGTGTTGGCGTTGTCGGCGAACTGGCTGCTCTGGTAGCTGCTGTCCAGGTTGAGCTTCCACGGGCCTTCGGTGTACCCCACGCCGAGGGTGCCTTTGTGTCTGGACGAGAAGGGCACGCGATTGCCTTTGTTCGGGCCGTCTTCACGGATGGTCGCGTCGACATACGCATAGCTGGCGTACACATCGAAGCCGGCCAGCGCCGGGCTCACGCCGTCGAGGGCGTAGTTGAGGCTCGACTCGATGCCCTGGTGCCGCGTTTCACCGCGGGCGATCACGGTGTCGTTGGTCTGGTTGCTGTCGTACTGGTTGTCGAAATTGATCAGGAACGCACCGATTTCCGCGCGCAGGCTGCCGTTGTCATAGCGTGTGCCGAGCTCCCAGGTGCGGGCTTTTTCCGGCTTCACTTCGCCGCTGTTCACGCGGTTGGGCATCTGGCTGTACTGCACGCTGCCGAACGAGCCTTCAGTGTTGGCGTAGAGGTTCCAGTCGTCGGTGAGGTGATAGAGCACGTTCAACGCCGGCAGCGCGGTGTTGTAGTCGCCTTTGTATTTGACGTTGCTCAGGTTGTTGGTCTGTTGGGACTCGATCATTTCGTAGCGGATGCCCGGCGTGAGGGTCCACTTGCCGATATCGATACGGTCGTCGATGAAGAACGCATTGGCTTCGGTGCCGCCACGGGTGTCGCGGTCGTTACGGCTGTCGGTGGTCGGCAGTTGCTGATTGGCGGCAATCGGCGTGCGGTAGCGCAACTCGTGGCCGGCTTCGTTGATGTAGCGGTAGCCGACGCCGACTTCGTGGCTGGTGGGGCCGAGGTCGAAGCCTTGGGCGAAGCGGGTTTCCAGGCCGCGTACCCAATACTCGCGGGGTGACAGCGAGAGGAAGTTGCCTTGATCGAGGTAACCGCTGCGCAGGGTCTTGGTGAAGAAACTGTTGACCGTGAATTCACGGCGGTCCTGCTCGTAGCGGTAGCCGACGTTGAACATCGTGCGGCGGCCCCAGAACTTGTCGTAGGGGCGGGTCGACTGGTACGGGTCGGCCTTGTAGTCCTTGACGTTCAAGCCCCCAGGCATATCGGCCTCGCCGTCGTAGTACTGCGCCATGGCGTTGAAGCTGTTGGCGTCATCCAGCTGGTATTTACCCTTGAGGATCAGGTCATCGATGCGCGTGTCGCTGTTTTCACGCCAGTCGCCGCCACGGGTGCCGGAGTACAGGAGTGCACCGCCCAGGCCATTGTCGGCGGTGCCGCCGGCCAGCAGGTTGCCGGTGGTCTTGAAGCCGTCGTGGCTGGAGGACGGGCTGGTCTCGGTCTGCAGGCCGCCTTTGACGGTGGGCGCATCCGGAATCGCGCGGGTCACGAAGTTGACGATGCCACCGACGTTCTGCGGGCCGTAGCGCACTGCGCCGCCGCCGCGCACCACGTCCACCGCGTCCATGTTGCCCATGCTGATCGGTGCAAATGAAAGTTGCGGCTGGCCATAGGGGGCGAAGGGCACGGGAATGCCGTCCATCAACACCGTGGAGCGTGATGCCAGCCGTGGGTTGAGCCCGCGAATGCCGAAGTTCAGTGCCATGTCATGGCTGCCGGTGCCGTTGTTGTCCGGGGCATTGACGCCGGGGATGCGGTTGAGCACGTCACGGGCCTGGGTTGCGCCCTGGCGTTCGAATTCGTCGCGGCGGATGACGTCACGGGCGCCGGGATGCTCGAACACGTTGGTCTGCGCCGCGTCACCGAGCCAGTCGCCGACCACGTTGGAGGTTTGCAGCTCGAGGGTGGCCGGGGCGCCGGCCGGTTGCAGGCTGTAGGCGTTGTCACCCTCGGCGCGGGCTTGCAGGCCACTGCCTTCCAACAGTTTATCCAGGCCTTCGGCGGTGCTGTAGTTGCCCGTCAAACCAGGGCTTTGGCGACCGGCGGTGACCTCGGAACCGAAGGACACCAGCACCCCGGCTTCACGGCCGAACTGGTTCAGGGCCGCTTCCAGACTCGTCGGCGCGATGTGATAGGCCTTGGTGTCGGCCGCCATCGCCGGGGGCAGCACGGTCAGGCTAAGGCTGGCGCCGAGCAGGAGTTGGCGCAGGGTACGGGCAAGAAGCGTCGGTTGCAGGGGCATGAAGGGTGGTCCTGAGAAGGAAGGATCAAGGGGGCTTTCCTTCTCTGTCACGCGACGTAGGGAAAACGGCTCAGCGGTTTTCAAAAAACTTCACGCACGGGCCTGAACCGTCACCCAATAGCGGGTAAAGCGTCGCACTTTTACCGGCAGGCTGACTTCCAGCAGGTCGAGAATGCGTTCGCTGTCATCCAGCGGATAACTGCCGGACAGCAGCAGGTTTGCCACCTGCGGGTCGCAATTGAGCTGGCCCCGGCGATAGCGCCCGAGTTCGCCGAGGAAGTCTTCCAGGCGCATATGCGCGGCCACCAGCATGCCGTCAGCCCAGGCGCCGCTGTTGGCGTCTATAGCGCGCGGGCTGTCCCAGCCCTTGCGGGTGTAATTGACCTGGTGCGCGGCGTCCACCCTCAGCGGCAGGCCGCTGTAGTGGTTGGGCATCACGTCGACACGGCCATCGAGCACTGCCAATTGGGTATGGTCATTGAACTGACGCACGTTCAGGCGCGCCGCCTGGCTGCTGAGCAAACCCTGGCCGGTCAGCACGCGCAGCGGTGTGGCTCCTGCGCGAGCGGTCAGCAGGATTTCACCTTCGAGCAGGCGGATCAGGCGCTGGTGGCCATCGAAATGCACATCCACCGCACTGCCTGTGTTGAGTTGCAACTGGCTGCCGTCGGCCAACTGCACGCGGCGACGCTGGCCGACAGGGCTGCGGTAGTCCGCCGTCAACGGCGGCAAAATGTGTTGCTGGCGCAGGCTCCAGGCTGCCGCCGAACCTGCGCCGAGGATCAACAGCAGCTTCAGCGCCTGGCGCCGGCTGGTGGAGGTCGGTGCATTCAACGCCGCGTGCGCCAGCGGCGAAGGCAGGCCACGCAGGCGCTGGTTGACGCGCTGGATCTGGTCCCACGCACGCTGATGTTCGCTATGCGCCTCCAGCCATTGCTGCCAGGCCGCCTGCTGGCGCGGGTCGAGCGCGCCTTGCTGCATTTGCAGCAACCAGTGCACGGCCTGTTCGGCAACCTGGGTCGAGACATTCATAGGGCGAAGTAGCAGCGCAGGGCGGCTTTATGCAGGTGGCGCTTGACCGTGGCAATGGAAATGCCCAGTTGCGCGCCGATCTGTGCGTAGGTCAGGCCATCGAGCTGGGCCAGCAGGAACGCGCGTTTGACCTGCACCGGCAGGCCGTCGAGCAGTTGGTCCAGTTCCACCAGGGTTTGCAGGATGATTGCGCGGTCTTCTTCCGACGGCGCGACGTGCTCCGGCATTTGCGCCAGGGCGTCGAGGTAGGCGCGTTCCAGGTCCTGGCGACGGTAGTAGTTGAAGAGTACGCGTTTGGCGACCGTGGTGAGAAAGGCGCGCGGCTCGATCAGCGTGGGCGCTTCCCGCGTGCTGAGCACGCGGATGAAGGTATCGTGCGCCAGGTCGGCGGCGCTTTGCGGGCAGCCGAGCTTGCGTCGCAACCAGCCGGTGAGCCAGTGGTGATGGTCGTTGTACAGAACTTCGACGGTGTTGGACGGCGGCAACGTGATCACTCCATCAGCATCGGCATGCTTTAGAGAACAAGAATTGTTCGCATTGTAGGGCCGCAGACACGGTTCGGCAATCGACCCGAGCAGGTGATTCATCCGTTCTCTTTTGCTTATGAGAATATTTATCATTAATATTGCGCGCTGATGAACTTGGCGCCTGCCGCATGAAAAGCAAAACCTCACTGCCCGCCTCTTATCGCCTCGCCGTCACTTCGCGCGTACTGGCGGCTGTGGTCGGCGGTTATCTGACGGCCTCGCTGGCCGCGATCTGTATCGCGCTGTGGCTGCCGACGACGCGTGCCGACGCGGTGATTGTCGGCATGATGAGTTCATTCGTGTTCTACCTGCTGGCGGTGCTCTGGTGTTTCGCCTGCCGCACCGCGTGGCGTGCGTGGGCCGGGGTGATGCTGCCCAGCGCCCTGCTCGCGACCCTGGCGGGCATTGGGTTCTGGGTGGTGCGCACATGAAAGAGGGTTTTCGCCAAGCCATGGCCTGGCTGCACACCTGGGCCGGATTGATTTTCGGCTGGCTGCTGTTTGCGATTTTCCTGACCGGCACCCTGGCCTATTTCAAGGATGAAATAACCCACTGGATGCAGCCCGAAGTCCAGGCCCATCCGGTGGACGACGCGCGCAGCCTCGCCGTAGCGCAAGACTACCTGCAGCAACAGGCGCCCACGGCCGCGCGCTGGTTCATTACCTTGCCCAACAGCCGCGACCCCGGCCTGTCGGTGATGTGGCAGGACAAGGTCGACCCCGGCAAGCGCGGCAACTTCATCCAGAAAGTCCTCGACCCGGTCAGCGGCCAAGCGGTGCAGGCCCGCGAAAGCATGGGCGGTGAATTCTTCTACCGCTTCCACTTCCAACTGCAGATGCCTTACCCATGGGGCCGCTGGCTGTCGACCCTCGCCGCCATGGTGATGTTTGTCGCGCTGATCACCGGCATCATTACCCACAAGAAAATCTTCAAGGACTTCTTCACCTTCCGCCCGCGCAAGGGCCAGCGCTCCTGGCTGGACGGGCACAACGCGGTGGGCGTGCTGGTGCTGCCGTTTCACCTGATGATCACCTATAGCAGCCTGGTGATTTTCATGAGCATGGTGATGCCGGCGCCGATCGTGGCCTCCTATGGCAATGACAGCCGTGCCTTCTTCAATGAAGTGTTTCCCAGTTCCGATAACGCGCCCGCACTCGGCCAGCCGGGCACGTTGCTGCCGTTGTGGCCGATGTACCAGCAGGCGCAGCAACAGTGGGCGGGTGGGCATGTCGGGCGCCTGGCGGTGAATAACCCGAGCGACGTCAACGCCTCGGTGAATGTATTTCGCGCCGGCTCCGACAGCGTGGTGCAAGATTTTGGCAGCACTGTTTCCTTCAACGGCACCACGGGCGAGTTGCTGCGGGTCAGTGGTGAACCGTCCTTGCCGTCGGTCATCGGTGGCAGTTTCTACGGCTTGCACATGGGCCATTTCGCCGGCCCGGTGCTGCGGTGGTTGTATTTCATCTGCGGCCTGGCAGGCACGGCGATGATCGGCACAGGCCTGGTGATATGGCTGGGCAAGCGTCAGCTCAAGCACGCCAAAACCGGTGTGATGCCCTTTGAACTGCGGTTGGTGGAGGTGCTGAATATCGCCAGCATGTCGGGGCTGATGATCGCCATCGCGGCGTTTTTCTGGGCCAATCGACTGCTGCCGGTGAGTATGGCCGAACGTTCCGACTGGGAAGTGCAGAGCTTCTTTATCGCCTGGGGACTGAGCCTGGTGCATGCCATGCTGCGGCGCGGTCGCCAGGGCTGGGTCGAGCAGTTGAGCCTGGGCGCGCTGCTGTTTATGGCCATCCCGTTGATTAATGCCCTGACTACGCCGTATCACTTGGGCAATTCGCTGATGAGCCGCGACTGGGCCATGGCCGGCTTCGACCTGACGTGCCTGGCCGGCGGCCTGTTCCTGGGATGGGCCGCCTGGAAGATGCAGCGTCGCGCCGCGTTGCAGCCCAAGGCAGAGCGCGCGCGTGCATTGGCGTTCAAGCAGGAGGCCGGCTGAATGTTGCTCGCGCTGCTGCTGTGCTACGCCGGGTTTACTGCGCTGTGCCTGGCCACCGATCGTCATCACGGCGAGTTGCTGCGCAGCAAACCCACGCCTGCACGGCGCCTGGGCTTGCGTGCGGCCGGCTGGGTGCTGCTGACCCTGTCGATCTGGCCGGCGGTGGCCGTCACCGGTTGGGGTCAGGGCTTGGTGGAGTGGTGCGCGGTGCTCATGCTCAGCGCCCTGCTTTTGGTGCTGCTGTTGCCGTACCGGCCACGGCTGGCCTTGATCCTCGCGGGCGTTGGCGTGCTGGCCAGCCCGGTCGCGGCGTTTGGCCTTTTCTGAGCTGCCCATGATGATCAGCCCGCCGCCTAAGCACCAGGACAGCGCGCACCCGGACGCGGCCGGGGGGCGTGCGCATTTCCTGCAGGTGTTCCTGTCCCAGCGTTCACAGATGGAGGCCTTGGTCAGCCGCCGTGTCGGTTGCCGCGCCACGGCGGCTGATCTGGTGCAGGACCTGTTTCTGCGCTTCTGGCGCCGCCCGCTGGTGCAGGTCGAAGAGCTCAGCACCTACCTGCTGCGCTGCGCCGGCAATATCGCCATCGACCATTTGCGCAGCGAAGGCGCCCGCGTGCGCAGCAACGAGGGCTGGTTGCCGGAGCAGCAGGACAACCAGGGCTGCGAACCCCAGGCGGCCCTCGAAGCAGGCAATGACCTGCGGCATGTCGAAGCCGCCTTGCGCAGCCTGCCCGAGCGCACCCGGCAGATTTTCCTGCTCAACCGCATTCATGGGCGCAAATACGCAGAGATCGCCAAGGCCATGGGCCTGTCCCAAAGCGCCGTGGAAAAACACATGATGCGGGCCCTGCACGCGTGCAAGGCGAGCCTGCGCGAACCGTCAGTCCCTCGTACGCCAGGGAACGCATCGTGAACGTCACTCCCACGCCCGCTCAGGAACAGGCTGCGCTCGACTGGCTGAGCCGGCTGCACGACCAGCCCGGCAGCGGCGATCAAGCCTCCTTCAGCCAATGGCTGCGGGCCGACCCCGCCCATATCGAAGCCTACGCCCAGGCCCAGGTGCTGTGGGAGTTGAGCGAGGTGCCGGCACGCACCCTGGCCGACGAAGACGCACAGGCCTTGCAGGGTTACCTCGATGCGATGCGCCGTTCCGGGCGCTCGCGCCTGGTGCGTGGGGCCGGCGCCCTGGCCATGGCGGCCTGTTTGTTGCTGATGGTGTCGATGGGCGCCGGTTGGCAGCCGTCGCGTTGGGTCGATGACCTTGGCGCCGATTACGTGACGGCGCCAGGGCAGGTGAGGACCGTCACCCTGGTCGATCAGTCCCGCGTCACCCTCGACGCCGACAGCGCGATTGCGGTGGATTTCAGCCACGGCGAGCGGCATATCCAATTGCGCCGCGGGGCCGGTTTTTTCCGCGTTGTCCACACCGGCCAGCCCTTCGTGGTCGAGGCGGGCGACGGAGAAACGCGGGTGCTGGGCACACAGTTCGAAGTACGCCTGCAACCGGCAGGGGCCCAGGTGACCGTGCTGTCGGGCCGGGTTGGCGTAACGCCGTCCGCCCAGGCGCCGCAGCAAATTCTGACGGCAGGCCAGCAAGTGGCCTACGCCGATGGTGTAGCCGAGCCGCTGCACTCGGTGGACAGCGAATCACGCCTGGCCTGGCGCGACGGTTGGCTCAATTACTACAAGGCGCCGCTGGCCGAGGTGGTCAGGGACCTCGCGCGTTACTACCCGGGCCGCATCCTCCTGCTCAATGCCGAGATGGGCGCCAGGCGCGTCAGCGGCAGCTTTCCAAGCGACGACCCTGTCGCCGTGTTGAAGGCCTTGCAAGCGGTCCTCGGCTTCGAGCAGCACACGCTGCTGGGGCGGGTGATTGTGTTGCGATAGGCGCACGGCGCCGTTCAACTCCGCACGGTCAACGGCCTGCCACCGATTGCGATGTATCAGCTACAGATAGGCTGACTGACACACTGCTATCGAGGATAGGTATCTACACCACTCTGTAACCCCCAAACGTAACCACGATGCGAAGCGAGTCGCTCTTGATCTTGATCTGCTTTTGATCCTAGGCGCCCCGTTAAACCACGCTGGCCGAACGCAGGCTTGAATCCGTGGGTAACCCGGCAGGACGCCGGGTTAGCCGCACTGGGCCAGGGATGGCCCATTGCGGCGGCCCACGGATTCAAGCCGGAGAGGGCACACCGAGCCTAAGCGAGGTGCCGAGTGGTGGGGCAAGAGCGTTTTGCTTACTTTTGCGCTTTTCAAAAGTGAGCCGCTGTAAAAGCGGAACCCTAAGTAGCCGTTACCGCAGAAACGGATATGTAATCAGTCTGATCCAGCATCCTGGTCGGCCCAGAGGCCGCCATCGGGGGCAAGCCCCCTCCCACATTTGGACCGGGATCGCCACCAACATCCTGGTCGGCCCAGAGGCCGCTATCGGGGGCAAGCCCCCTCCCACATTTGATCTGCGGTGTTTTCGAGGACCGGGTTATTTCAGGGCGGCCATGATGGCCTCGGGGTTGTAGTCGCGGATCAAGGTGCCGTTGACGTCCACAAACGGAATCCCGCCGCCACCCAACGCTTCATACGCCTTACGCGCCTGGGCATCCTTCTCGATGTCGAAGGTTTGGTAGGGAATCCCCTTCTGGTCCAGAAAGCGCCGGATCTGCTTGCAGTAGCCACACCACTCGGTGGCGTAAAGCACCACACGCGCCGAGCTGCGTACCTGCTCGGACACCACCTGCGACGGGTTGAACAGCCGCTCGACCTTGCCCCAGTTCTGAATCACCACCACCACCAGCAACACCAGCAGGACTTTCTTCAAGACCCCGCCAAGCATCAGTTACGGCGCTTGAGCTGATCAGTCAGTTGGGTCGGCAGGCCCTTGATGATCAAGGTGCCGGCGGCTTCGTCGTATTCAATCTTGTCGCCCAGCAGGTGCGCTTCAAAGCTGATGGACAAGCCTTCGGCGCGGCCGGTGAAGCGGCGGAACTGGTTGAGGGTGCGTTTGTCGGCAGGAATTTCCGGCGACAGGCCGTAGTCCTTGTTGCGAATGTGATCGTAGAACGCTTTGGGCCGATCTTCATCGATCAGACCGGACAGTTCTTCCAGGCCCATCGGCTCGCCGAGCTTGGCCTGGCTGCTGGCGTAGTCCACCAGGGTCTTGGTTTTCTCGCGCGCCGACTCGTCCGGCAGGTCCTCGCTTTCAACGAAGTCACTGAACGCCTTGAGCAGGGTGCGGGTTTCGCCCGGGCCGTCGACGCCTTCCTGGCAGCCGATAAAGTCGCGGAAGTATTCCGAGACCTTCTTGCCGTTCTTGCCCTTGATAAACGAGATGTACTGTTTGGACTGCTTGTTGTTCTGCCACTCGGACACGTTGATCCGCGCGGCCAGGTGCAGCTGGCCCAGGTCCAGGTGGCGCGAGGGCGTCACGTCCAGCTCGTCGGTCACCGCCACGCCTTCGCTATGGTGCAGCAGGGCGATGGCCAGGTAGTCGGTCATGCCTTGCTGGTAGTGGGCGAACAGCACGTGACCGCCGGTCGACAGGTTGGACTCCTCCATCAGCTTCTGCAGATGCTCCACTGCGGTACGGCTGAAGGTGGTGAAATCCTGGCCGCCGTCAAAGTATTCCTTCAACCAGCCGCTGAACGGGTGCGCGCCGGACTCGGCATGGAAGAAACCCCAGGCCTTGCCCTGTTTGGCGTTGTAGCTCTCGTTGAGGTCGGCAAGCATGTTCTCGATGGCGGCCGATTCGGACAGCTCCGAATCACGGGCATGCAGAACTGCGGGTGTGCCGTCGGGTTTTTTGTCGATCAGGTGGACGATGCAATGACGGATCGGCATAGGCTTCTCGGCTGGTTGAAGGGGAGCGTTGAGCCTCCCGCAAAAAGTTGCCCAGTGTACCGCACCCGTTGGTCAAGACGCGCCTGGAAGGGCGGTTTGGATGTTCTCCCACCGTGCATATGGGGTTTTTTCACGCTTTAGAGCGATAAAGCTGACCAAATGGGTATGTTGAGGCGGATATTTCCCCGTCTCTGTGCTAGTTTTGCCCCGTCTTACGCCAAGTCTCGGCGTTAAGCGTGCATTCAGCATTTGTCAGGTCGAACCAATCCCCGTTTCAAGCATCTATAACCCCGTTCTCCAAAGGTTATAGCCGGGGCGCCAGGCCGACACGGTCGGGCTCGACGGCTGACACTGCACTCTGCAATCCATATGAATTTGATAGGGAAGGAACACCACAATGGCTTTGACTAAAGACCAACTGATCGCTGATATCGCTGAAGCTATCGACGCGCCGAAAACCACCGCGCGCGCAGCGCTGGACCAACTGGGCCAGATCGTTGCCGATCAGCTGGAAAACGGCGGCGAAATCACTCTGCCAGGTATCGGCAAGCTGAAAGTGACCGAGCGTCCTGCCCGTACCGGCCGTAACCCTTCGACTGGCGCTGCCATCGAAATCGCTGCCAAGAAAGTTATCAAGCTGGTTGTGGCCAAAGGCCTGACCGACGCTGTTAACAAGTAAGACGCCGTAAAAAAACCGTGCTCCGGAGTGATCCGGGCACGGTTTTTTGTTGCCTGCGATTTTACGTCTTACTGTAGGAGCGAGCTTGCTCGCGAAGAACCCACAGGCAGCGCGTTTATCCAGGATGCACGCGTTATCGTTGGCGTCCTTCGCGAGCAAGCTCGCTCCTACAGGTTGGCTTCAGCGCACCCAGCGCTGGCGCCAGATCTGCTGTTCGTTCTTGGTCTGGAAGGTCCAGGCGACGAAGCGGCTCTGCTTTTGCCCCTGGGACATTTCCACCACCTGGCTTTCCAGCACGCCGGCCTTTTTCAACGCCGTCTCGATCGCGGGCAGGTTTGACGCTTTTGACACCAGTGTGCTGAACCACAGCACCTTGTGGGCAAAATGTGCGCTTTCGGCGATCAGTTGCGTCACGAAACGCGCTTCGCCGCCCTCACACCACAGTTCGGCCGATTGGCCGCCGAAGTTCAGCACCGGCAGCTTGCGCTTGGGGTCGGCCTTGCCCAGGGCACGCCACTTGCGCTCGCTGCCTTTGGTCGCTTCGTCCATGGACGCGTGGAACGGCGGGTTGCACATGGTCAGGTCAAAGCGTTCGGCAGGCTCCAGCAGGCCCAGCAGGATATGCTTGGGGTTGGGTTGCTGGCGCAATTCGATGACTTTGCTCAAGTCGTTGGACTGCACGATGGCCTTGGCAGCCGCCACGGCGATAGGGTCGACCTCCGAGCCGAGGAAGTTCCAGCGGTACTCCATGTAGCCAATCAGCGGGTAGACGCAGTTGGCGCCCATGCCGATATCCAGCACCTTGACGATGGAACCGCGCGGAATCTTGCCGTCGTTGACGCTGGCCAGCAGGTCGGCGAGGAAGTGCACGTAGTCGGCGCGCCCGGGCACCGGCGGGCACAGGTAATCGGCCGGGATGTCCCAATGCTGGATGCCGTAGAACGACTTGAGCAACGCCCGGTTGAACACCCGCACCGCGTCCGGGCTGGCGAAGTCGATGCTCTCTTTGCCATAGGGATTGATGATCACGAATTGCGCCAGTTCCGGCGTGGTCTTGATCAGCGCCTGGAAGTCGTAACGGCCTGTGTGGCGGTTGCGCGGGTGCAGGGTAGCCTCTTTGCGTGGCGCGACGGGTTTGGCCGTGGCGGCGGTTTTAGGCTTCTTGCGCGGTGGTTTGGGTGTGCTGGGGGCGGTCATGTTGATTCTGGTGTTGGCTCAAAGTGGCGGCCATTGTCACACATCCTGAGCCCAACTCGTTCAAATGTGGGAGGGGGCTTGCCCTTTGTAGGAGCGAGCTTGCTCGCGAAGAACTCCCAGGCACCGCGTTTATTCGGAAAATACGCGTTATCGTTGACGTTTTTCGCGAGCAAGCTCGCTCCTACAGACGGCCACATGGACCGCGTGCGCAGGAACTGCGGGCAAAAAAAGAGACCCGAAGGTCTCTTTTTTGCGCGACTCAAGCCTTACAGGCTGGAAATCCGCGCATGTTGCTCCGCCAGCTTGCCCAGGGCCTGTTCAGCCTCGGCCAGTTTGGCGCGTTCTTTCTCGATCACTTCCGCCGGCGCCTTGTCGACGAATGCCGCGTTGGACAGCTTGCCGCCCACGCGTTGCACTTCGCCTTGCAGGCGCGCGATTTCCTTGTCGAGACGGGCCAGTTCCGCGCCCTTGTCGATCAGGCCGGCCATCGGCACCAGCACTTCCATATCACCGACCAGCGCAGTGGCCGACAGCGGTGCTTCGGCGCCATCGGCCAATACGGTGATGGACTCCAGCTTGGCCAGCTTCTTGAGCAGCGCATCGTTTTCGCTGAGGCGACGCTGGTCTTCGGCACTGGCGTTCTTGACGAACACGGCCAGCGGCTTGCCCGGACCGATGTTCATCTCGGCGCGGATGTTGCGCGTGCCGAGCATCAGGGTTTTGAGCCATTCGATATCGCTTTCGGCGGCCTCATCGATACGGGCTTCATTGGCCACCGGCCAGGGCTGCAGCATGATGGTCTTGCCTTCGACACCGGCCAGCGGCGCCAGGCGCTGCCAGATTTCTTCGGTGATGAACGGCATGAACGGGTGCGCCAGGCGCAGCGCCACTTCCAGTACGCGCACCAGGGTGCGACGGGTGCCGCGCTGGCGTTCGACCGGCGCGTTTTCGTCCCACAGCACTGGCTTGGACAGTTCCAGGTACCAGTCGCAATACTGGTTCCAGATGAACTCGTACAAGGCCTGGGCGGCCAGGTCGAAACGGAACTGGTCGAGCTGGCGGGTCACTTCGGCTTCGGTGCGCTGCAGCTGCGAAATGATCCAGCGGTCGGCCAGGCTCAGTTCGAAGGCTTCGCCGTTCTGGCCGCAGTCTTCGCCTTTATCCAGCACGTAGCGCGCGGCGTTCCAGATCTTGTTGCAGAAGTTGCGATAGCCTTCGACGCGGCCCATGTCGAACTTGATGTCGCGACCGGTGGACGCCAGGGAGCAGAAGGTGAAGCGCAGGGCGTCGGTGCCATAGCTGGCGATGCCGTCGGCGAACTCGTCGCGGGTCTGCTTCTCGATCTTTTTCGCCAGTTTGGGCTGCATCATGCCCGAGGTGCGTTTCTGCACCAGGGTTTCCAGGTCGATGCCGTCGATGATGTCCAGCGGGTCCAGGACGTTGCCCTTGGACTTGGACATTTTCTGGCCCTGGCCATCGCGAACCAGGCCGTGCACGTACACGGTCTTGAACGGTACCTGCGGGGTGCCGTCTTCGTTCTTCACCAAATGCATGGTGAGCATGATCATCCGGGCAACCCAGAAGAAAATGATGTCGAAGCCGGTGACCAGCACGTCGGTGGAGTGGAATTTCTTCAGGAATTCGGTCTGCTGCGGCCAACCCAACGTCGAGAAGGTCCACAGGCCCGAGCTGAACCAGGTGTCCAGTACGTCGTTGTCCTGTTGCAGGGCGATGTCGGCACCGAGGTTGTGCTTGGCGCGCACTTCGGCTTCGTCGCGGCCTACATACACCTTGCCCGATTCGTCGTACCAGGCCGGAATCCGGTGGCCCCACCACAGCTGACGGCTGATGCACCAGTCCTGGATGTCGCGCATCCACGAGAAGTACATGTTTTCGTACTGTTTAGGCACGAACTGGATGCGGCCGTCTTCCACGGCGGCAATGGCAGGCTCGGCCAGCGGCTTGGTGGACACGTACCACTGGTCGGTCAGCCACGGCTCGATCACGGTGCCGGAGCGGTCGCCCTTCGGCACTTTCAGGCCGTGGTCGTCAACGCTCACCAGCAAACCGGCAGCGTCGAAGGCGGCAACGATCTGCTTGCGCGCTTCGAAGCGGTCGAGGCCGGCGTATTCGGCCGGGATCTTGCCGTCGATGCTCTCGTTCAGCGTGCCGTCCAGGTTGAACACCTGGCAGGCCGGCAACACGGCGGCATTCTTGTCGAAGATGTTCAGCAGCGGCAGGTTGTGGCGCTTGCCGACTTCGTAGTCGTTGAAATCGTGGGCCGGGGTGATTTTCACGCAGCCGGTGCCGAATTCAGGGTCGCAGTAGTCGTCGGCGATGATCGGGATGCGGCGGCCGACCAGTGGCAGCTCGACGAACTTGCCGATCAGCGCCTGATAGCGCTCATCGTTCGGGTTAACCGCAACGGCGGCGTCGCCGAGCATGGTTTCCGGACGGGTGGTGGCGACGATCAGGTAGTCGTTGCCCTCGGCGGTCTTGGCGCCGTCAGCCAGCGGATACTTGAGGTTCCACAGGAAGCCTTTCTCGTCGTGGTTTTCCACCTCGAGGTCGGAAATCGCCGTGTGCAACTTGGTGTCCCAGTTGACCAGACGCTTGCCACGGTAGATCAGGCCGTCTTCATGCAGGCGCACGAAGGCTTCCTTCACCGCTTCCGAGAGGCCGTCGTCCATGGTGAAGCGCTCGCGGCTCCAGTCCACGGAGGAACCCAGGCGACGGATCTGACGGCTGATATTGCCGCCGGACTGGTCTTTCCATTCCCAGATTTTCTCGAGGAATTTCTCGCGGCCCAGGTCGTGACGGCTCTGGCCGGTGGCTTCGAGTTGGCGTTCCACCAGCATCTGGGTGGCGATACCGGCGTGGTCGGTACCCGGTTGCCACAGGGTGTCGCGACCCTGCATGCGGCGGAAACGGATCAACGCATCCATGATCGCATTGTTGAAGCCATGGCCCATGTGCAGGCTGCCAGTGACGTTCGGTGGCGGAATCATGATGGTGTACGAGTCGCCCGCACCTTGTGGGGCGAAATAGTTTTCGGACTCCCAGGTGTTGTACCAGGAAGTTTCGATAGCGTGGGGCTGGTAGGTCTTATCCATGCGCGGCGGGACCCTAGTTGGCATTTATTCAGGAAAGCCGGCAAGTATAACGGGGGATAGAGCGCAGGGCGAGGCGAAGACAGGGCTTAAGGTGTATGCAACCAAATGTGGGAGGGGGCTTGCCCCCGATGGCGGTCTGTCAGCTTCAAATAGACTGCTGACTCACCGCTATCGGGGGCAAGTCCCCTCCCACAGGGGATCTCGGTGTGGCTTAAGACTGGTATTGGCTGAGCAGCCGCTCCATCCGCGCATCCATTCGCCGTTTGATCTCGGCTTCAATATGCGGCGAAAAATCATCGATAACGTCCTGCATGATCAATTGCGCGGCGGCGCGCAGTTCGTTGTCCAGATGCAGCAGCAGGGCGTCGGGGGCTTTTTCGGCAGCGGGGGCGGGCTCGGTAATGGCTGGCTCCGGCGCAGCAGACTTGTTGCCGACCATGTCGAACAACAGCGGAATCTGTATCTCGCCATCGGCCGTTTCGGTCAACAGCGGCGGTTGCAAGCCATCATCACCCAGCAACTGGCGGATCGACTCAAGGTCGTCCAGCAGGTGGTCGTCTTTTTTCAGCGGGTTGGGCGTGTCCATCATGTGCTCAAAGTCGTTGTAGCCGGTGGTCCTGCAGAGGATAGCCCTGTTCGCGGTAGAAACGGAAACTCTCCCGCGCGGCCTGACGAATAGCCGGGTCTTCCACCACCACTTCCGCCACACGGGCGAAGGCCTTGGCAAAGGCCGGTACTTTCAGGTCCAGGTTGACCAGCAGGTCATGGTGGTCGCCGCAACTGTCACCCAGGCCCAGCACTACCACGCCGTCGGGTTCCGATTCGGCGGGGCCGTGGGGTAGGAAGCTTTCACCCTTGAAGCGCCACAGGCGGGCATCGAGGTCCTCGCGTTGGGCGGCATCGCTGCAATGCAGGTAAATGCGATGGCCCATGCGCCAGGCCTTTTCGGTGAGCTTGCAGGCAAAGTCCAGGCGCGCGGACGGGTCGGCGCTGGGCAATATATAGAAGTCGACTTGGGTCATTGCGGTTCCTGTTGCTGGCCCGCCAGTCCTGTAGGAGCGAGCTCGCTCGCGAAAAACCAGAGGACACCGCGTTCATCCGGGATGGGCGCGTTATCGTTGGCGATCTTCGCGAGCAAGCTCGCTCCTACAGAAGGGCCGGTGGCGCTTAGGCCTTGGCGCGGTCCAGCAGGTATTGGGTCAGCAGGGGCACCGGACGGCCGGTTGCGCCCTTGTCCTTGCCGCTGGCCCATGCAGTGCCGGCGATATCCAGGTGCGCCCAGTTGAAGTTCTTGGTGAACCGCGACAGGAAGCAGGCGGCGGTGATGGTGCCGGCTTTCGGGCCGCCGATGTTGGCGATGTCGGCGAACGGGCTGTCCAGTTGCTCCTGGTACTCATCGAACAGCGGCAGTTGCCAGGCGCGGTCGTCGGCAGCCTTGCCGGCGCTGAGCAGTTGCTCGATCAGCTCGTCGTTGTTGCCCAGCAGGCCCGAGGTGTGGGCGCCCAGGGCAACCACGCAGGCGCCGGTCAGGGTGGCGATGTCGATCACCGCCTGCGGCTTGAAGCGTTCGGCGTAGGTCAGCGCATCGCACAGCACCAGGCGGCCTTCGGCGTCGGTGTTGAGGATTTCCACGGTCTGGCCGCTCATGGTCGTGACGATATCGCCTGGGCGGGCAGCACCGCCGCTCGGCATATTCTCGGCGCAGGCCAGGATGCACACCAGGTTGATCGGCAGCTTGAGTTCCAGGACGGCACGCAGGGTGCCGAACACGCTGGCGGCGCCGCCCATGTCGTACTTCATCTCGTCCATGCCTGCGCCCGGCTTGAGGCTGATGCCGCCGGTGTCGAAGGTGATGCCTTTGCCCACCAGGGCGTAAGGCTTCTCGGACTTCTTGCCGCCGTTGTATTGCATCACGATCAGGCGGGGCGGCTGGTCGCTGCCCTGGCCTACGGCATAGAACGAGCCCATGCCCAGTTCCTTGATCTTCTTCTCGTCCAGCACTTCAACCTTGAGGCCCTTGAACTCCTTGCCCAGCGCCTTGGCCTGTTCGCCCAGGTAGGTGGGGTGGCAGATGTTCGGCGGCAGGTTGCCCAGGTCGCGGGTGAACGACATGCCCTTGGCGATCGCGGTGGCGTGGGTCACGGCGCGCTCGACTTCAGCCTGGGCGGCCTTGATGGTCAGCAGGGTGATTTTCTTCAGGGCACGGGGGTCGGCCTTCTGGCTCTTGAACTGGTCGAAGACGTAGCCGCCGTCCACCAGGCTTTCGGCCAGCAGGCGGGTCTTGCCGTAGCTGTCACGGCCCTTGATGACGATTTCGTCGAGTGCCAGTGCCGCGTCGCTGCCGCCCAGGCCTTTAAGCGTGGTGAGGATGGCGCTGATGATCTTGCGAAACGGACGGTCGCCCAGTTCGGCGTCATTGCCCACGCCCACCAGCAACACGCGCTCTGCCTTGAGGTTCGGCAGGCTGTGCAGCAGCAGGCTCTGACCGACTTTGCCGGCCAGGTCGCCGCGCTTGAGCACGGCGCTGATGGCGCCGCCGCTCAGTTCATCCAGTTGCTTGGCGGCAACGCCGAGTGTGCGGCCTTCGCCAACAGCGACCACGAGGGTGGCGGTTTTCAACGTTTCGGGGCTAACGCTTTTTACAACCAATTCCATTTTCGGGTCCCTTATAAAGGTCGGTGAGCCTGGCGTTTTTACCCAGGCTTTAAAAGCGCGGCAGCCTTGTAAGCCGCCAGCGACAAAGGCCGCAGTTTGAACCTCGCAGGCGAAGCCTGACAACCCTCGAAGCACGCTTTGTGCATGCGCATGAGGTTGCGCAGTGACAGGCGCGGTCAATCACAGGATAATGCGCCATCTTTTTAGCCGACCCGTGATAAACGGGTCGACTCGGTATGCTTGCTTGTTTGGCCGCCTTAGCCTGACAACCCTGGAGTGTCTGGTTTGATCGTCTTCCGTTATCTATCCCGCGAAGTCCTGTTGACCCTGAGTGCCGTGAGTGCGGTATTGCTGGTCATCATCATGAGTGGTCGTTTCGTCAAATTCCTTGCGCAGGCTGCCTCCGGCGCCCTGGATCCGGGCTCGCTGTTCCTGATCATGGGCTTTCGCCTGCCGGGCTTTTTGCAACTGATCCTGCCGCTCGGCCTGTTCCTTGGCATTCTGCTGGCTTATGGCCGGCTCTATCTCGAAAGCGAGATGACCGTGCTGTCCGCCACCGGCATGAGCCAGCAGCGCCTGCTGGCGATGACCATGGTGCCGGCCGCCGGCGTTGCCCTGGTGGTGGCCTGGTTGAGCCTGAGCCTGGCACCCCAGGGCGCCATGCAGTTCCAACTGCTGCTGAACAAGCAGGACGCGATGACCGAGTTCGACACCCTCGAGCCCGGGCGTTTCCAGGCACTCAACGACGGCACGCGCGTGACCTACACCGAAGAAATGACCGAAGACCGTTCCAACCTGAGCGGCGTGTTCATTTCCCAGAAAAACCTCGGCAAGGACCAGAAAGACCGTGGCATCTCGATCCTGGTGGCCGACGGCGGCCGCCAGGAAGTGCACCCCGACGGCAGCCGCTACCTGATCCTGGATAACGGCTATCGCTACGATGGCAGCCCGGGCCTGGCCGATTACCGCGTGATCAAATACGACACCTACGGCGTGATGCTGCCCAAGCCCGATATCAGCGACGAAGTCACCGACCGCGACGCGCTGCCCACCGCCTCGCTGTTCGGCAGCCAGGAACTGCGCTCCATCGCCGAACTGCAATGGCGCCTGTCGCTGCCGCTGCTGGTGTTTATCGTGACTTTGATGGCGGTGCCGCTGTCGCGCGTCAACCCGCGCCAGGGCCGATTCCTCAAGCTGCTGCCGGCGATCCTGCTGTACATGGCTTACCTGACCATCCTGATTTCCGCCCGTGGCTCCCTGGAAAAGGGCAAGTTGCCGCCCGCCCTGGGCCTGTGGTGGGTGCACGGGATTTTCCTGGTGATCGGCCTGGGGCTGCTCTACTGGGAGCCTATCCGTTTGAAAATGAAGAGCCGTCGTGGCCTGAAGGAGTTGGCTCGTGGCTAAGCTCGATCGCTACATTGGTAGCAGCGTACTGATCGCCATCCTGGCGGTATTGGGCATCATCCTGGGCCTGGCCTCGCTGTTCGCCTTCATCGATGAAGTGGGCAACGTTACCGATACCTATACCGTCATGGACGTACTGAGCTTCGTGGCGCTGACCGCGCCGCGGCGTCTCTACGACATGATGCCGATGGCCGGCCTGATCGGCTGCCTGATCGGCCTGGGCACCCTGGCCAGCAACAGCGAATTGACCATCATGCGCGCGGCGGGCGTGTCCATCGGGCGTATCGTCTGGGCGGTCATGAAGCCGATGCTGCTGCTGATGGCGTGCAGCGTGCTGATCGGCGAATACGTCGCGCCACCGTCCGAAGCCACCGCCCAGGCCAATCGCGCCCTGGCCCAGGGTTCCGGCGATGCGCAGAGTTCCAAACACGGCCTGTGGCACCGTCAGGGCGACCAGTTCATCCACATCAACGCCGTGCAGCCCGGCGGGTTGTTGATCGGGGTCACGCGCTACACGTTTGACAAAGAGCGGCACATGCTCAGCTCCAGCTTCGCCAAGCGTGCGCAATACGATGGCGCGCAATGGCAACTGAGCGAGGTCACCACCACGCTGTTCCATAATGTGGGCCAGGGGTTCAATGCCAGCACCGAAGTGGTCAATGAACCCACCCAGACATGGGATATCGCGCTGAAGCCGGAGCTGCTCAATACGGTGATCATGGTTCCGGAAACCCTGCCGATCTCGGGTCTCTGGAGTTATATCCACTACCTCAAGGACCAGGGCCTGAACAATGGCCGCTACTGGCTGGCGTTCTGGGTCAAGGTATTGCAACCGGTGGTCACCGCGGCGCTGGTGCTGATGGCGATCTCCTTTATCTTCGGCCCGTTGCGTTCCGTGACCCTCGGCCAGCGGGTATTCACCGGCGTGTTGGTGGGCTTCACCTTCCGCATCGCCCAGGACTTGCTCGGGCCTTCGAGCCTGGTATTCGGGTTTTCGCCGCTATTCGCGGTGCTGGTGCCGACGTTTATCTGCGCCGTGGCCGGGTTCTGGTTGCTGCGTCGAGCCGGCTGATTGCGAGCAAGCTCGCTCCTGCAACATTGGGCCCCGTGGAAACGGGGCTTTTTTGTGTTCGTCAGCAAAGATGACGTCTGGCCCGAGCATCAGGTACAATTCCCGGCTATTTTTCAGCGGGCAATCTGCCTGCAGCCTTTTTGAGTGTTGATCCGTGAGTGATTTGAGTCATATCCGCAATTTCTCCATCATCGCCCACATTGACCATGGCAAGTCGACGCTGGCCGATCGATTCATCCAGATGTGCGGCGGCCTTGCCGAGCGTGAAATGGAAGCCCAGGTCCTGGACTCCATGGACCTCGAACGCGAGCGCGGGATCACCATCAAGGCCCACAGCGTTACCCTGTACTACACCGCCAAAGACGGTATCAAGTACCAGCTCAACTTCATTGACACCCCGGGCCACGTCGACTTCACCTATGAAGTCAGCCGTTCCCTGGCCGCCTGCGAAGGCGCGCTGCTGGTGGTGGACGCGGGGCAGGGCGTTGAAGCCCAGTCCGTGGCCAACTGCTACACCGCCATCGAGCAGGGCCTGGAAGTGATGCCGGTGCTGAACAAGATCGATCTGCCACAGGCCGATCCGGACCGCGTCAAGGAAGAAATCGAAAAAATCATCGGCATTGACGCCACCGACGCCGTCGAGTGCAGCGCCAAGACCGGCCTGGGCGTCGACGAAGTGCTCGAGCGCCTGGTCAAGACCATCCCCGCGCCGACCGGCAACTACGAAGATCCGCTGCAAGCGTTGATCATCGACTCCTGGTTCGACAACTACCTGGGCGTTGTCTCCCTGGTGCGCGTGCGCCATGGCCGCGTGAAGAAGGGCGACAAGATCCTGGTCAAGTCCACCGGCAAGATCCATCTGGTGGACAGCGTCGGCGTGTTCAACCCCAAGCATACCGCCACCACTGATCTGAAAGCCGGCGAAGTAGGCTTCATCATCGCCGGTATCAAGGACATCCACGGTGCGCCGGTCGGTGACACCCTGACCCTGAGCTCAACGCCGGATGTCGACGTGCTGCCAGGCTTCAAGCGCATTCAGCCGCAGGTCTATGCCGGTCTGTTCCCGGTCAGCTCCGACGACTTCGAAGATTTCCGCGAAGCCCTGCAGAAGCTGACCCTCAACGACTCGTCGTTGCAGTACACCCCGGAAAGCTCCGACGCCCTGGGCTTCGGTTTCCGTTGCGGGTTCCTCGGCATGCTGCACATGGAGATCATCCAGGAGCGCCTGGAGCGCGAATACGACCTGGACCTGATCACCACCGCGCCAACGGTTATTTTCGAGCTGGCGCTGAAAACCGGTGAAACGATTTACGTCGACAACCCCTCCAAGCTTCCAGACCTGTCTTCCATCGAAGACATGCGTGAACCGATCGTGCGCGCCAATATCCTGGTGCCGCAGGAGCACCTGGGCAACGTCATCACCCTGTGTATCGAAAAGCGTGGCGTGCAGCACGACATGCTGTTCCTCGGTACCCAGGTGCAAGTGACCTACGATTTGCCGATGAACGAAGTGGTCCTGGACTTCTTCGACCGTCTCAAATCCACCAGTCGCGGCTATGCTTCGCTGGACTACCATTTCGACCGTTACCAGTCGGCTAATCTGGTGAAGCTGGATGTATTGATCAACGGCGACAAGGTTGATGCCCTGGCACTGATCGTGCACAAGGACAATGCGCACTACAAAGGTCGCCAGTTGACCGAGAAGATGAAAGAACTGATTCCGCGTCAGATGTTCGACGTTGCGATCCAGGCCGCCATTGGCGGGCAGATCATTGCGCGGACCTCCGTCAAGGCACTCAGAAAGAACGTACTGGCCAAATGCTACGGTGGCGACGTCAGCCGTAAGCGCAAGCTGCTTGAGAAGCAAAAGGCCGGTAAAAAACGCATGAAGCAAGTGGGCAATGTGGAAATTCCACAAGAAGCCTTCCTTGCGGTGCTCAGGTTGGATAGTTAGGTCCTATGTCGCTAAATTTCCCGCTGTTGCTGGTCATCGCCGTTGCCGTCTGTGGTTTTCTGGCGTTGCTCGATCTGGTGTTCTTCGCCCCGCGTCGGCGGGCGGCTATCGCGTCCTATCAGGGCAGCGTCAGCCAGCCCGATGCCGTGGTGGTCGAGAAGCTCAACAAAGAGCCTTTGCTGGTTGAATACGGCAAATCGTTCTTCCCGGTATTGTTCATCGTGCTGGTGCTGCGTTCTTTCCTGGTGGAGCCGTTTCAGATCCCTTCGGGGTCGATGAAACCTACCCTGGACGTGGGCGACTTCATTCTGGTGAACAAGTTTTCCTACGGGATTCGCTTGCCGGTGATCGACAAGAAGGTGATTGAGGTCGGTGACCCGCAGCGCGGTGATGTGATGGTGTTCCGCTACCCGAGCGACCCGAACGTCAACTACATCAAGCGTGTGGTCGGCCTGCCGGGCGACGTGATCCGCTACACCAGCGACAAGCGCCTGTTCATCAACGGTGAGTCGGTGGCCGAAAAACTGTTGGGCGCCGAGCCGAACACGTTGGGCAGCGCCGAGCTGTACCAGGAAAAACTCGGTGCGGTGGAGCACCAGATCCGCAAGGAAATGAGCCGCTACCGCGCGATGCCCGATGGCCAGTGGAAAGTGCCTGCCGGGCACTACTTCATGATGGGCGACAACCGCGACAACTCCAACGACAGTCGTTACTGGGATGACCCTACTATTCCCAAGGACCTGCTGGGCATGGTGCCCGACGAGAATATCGTCGGCAAAGCCTTCGCGGTCTGGATGAGCTGGCCGGAACCCAAGCTCAGCCACCTGCCGAACTTCTCGCGGGTCGGGCTGATCAAGTAATACAGGCGGCGCTGTGATCACAGCGCCGAATGCTTTTCTGGGGCTTGGACATTTTCCGATGCCCGGTACCCATCAGGATGTGAATTTGAACACTGCGTCAATCGTCGATGGCCGCCGGTGCCACCAACTAGATATGGATAAACCGTGACCGTTTCTCTGAGTCGTCTCGAGCGCCAGCTCGGCTACACCTTCAAGGACCAGGAATTGATGGTCCTTGCCCTCACACACCGCAGCTTTGCAGGGCGCAATAACGAGCGCCTGGAATTCCTCGGTGACGCCATCCTCAACTTCGCCGCCGGTGAGGCGCTGTTCGAGCGTTTCCCGCAAGCGCGCGAAGGCCAGCTTTCGCGCCTGCGCGCCCGTCTTGTGAAAGGCGAGACCCTGGCGGTGCTGGCTCGCGGTTTCGGCCTGGGCGAGTACCTGCGCCTCGGTTCCGGTGAATTGAAAAGTGGCGGTTTCCGTCGCGAGTCGATCCTGGCTGATGCCCTGGAAGCCTTGATCGGGGCGATCTACCTCGATGCAGGGATGGAAACGGCCAAGGAGCGCGTGGTCGCCTGGCTGGCTTCGGAAATCGAAAGCCTGACGCTGGTCGACACCAACAAGGACCCCAAGACCCGCCTGCAGGAATACCTGCAGTCGCGCGGTTGCGAACTGCCACGCTACGAAGTGGTGGATATCCAGGGTGAGCCGCATTGCCGCGTGTTCTTCGTGGAATGTGAAATCACCTTACTGAACGAAAAAAGCCGAGGTCAGGGTGTGAGCCGTCGTATTGCCGAACAGGTAGCGGCCGCTGCAGCACTGATTGCCCTGGGCGTGGAGAATGGCCATGACTGATTCAACCGCAACACGCTGTGGCTATGTTGCCATTGTCGGCCGCCCCAACGTGGGCAAGTCCACGCTGCTCAACCACATCCTCGGCCAGAAGCTCGCGATCACCTCGCGCAAGCCGCAGACCACTCGCCACAACATGCTGGGCATCAAGACCGAAGGCACCGTGCAAGCGGTCTACGTCGACACCCCCGGCATGCACAAGGGCGGTGAAAAGGCGCTTAACCGCTACATGAACAAGACCGCTTCGGCGGCGTTGAAAGACGTCGACGTGGTGATTTTCGTGGTCGACCGCACCAAGTGGACCGACGAAGACCAGATGGTGCTGGAGCGCGTGCAGTACGTCACAGGCCCGTTGATCGTCGCGCTGAACAAGACCGACCGTATCGAAGACAAAGCCGAACTGATGCCGCACCTGACCTGGCTGCAGGAACAACTGCCGAATGCCCAGATCATGCCGATCTCGGCGCAGCACGGCCACAACCTCGAAGCCCTGGAGCGCGTGATTGCCGGCTACCTGCCGGAGAACGAGCACTTCTTCCCGGAAGACCAGATCACCGACCGCAGCAGCCGCTTCCTTGCTGCGGAACTGGTGCGCGAGAAAATCATGCGCCAGATGGGCGCCGAGCTGCCGTACCAGATCACCGTTGAAATCGAAGAGTTCAAGCAGCAGGGCAAAACCCTGCACATCCATGCGTTGATCCTCGTTGAGCGCGACGGCCAGAAAAAAATCATCATTGGCGACAAGGGCGAGCGCATCAAGCGCATCGGCACCGAGGCGCGCAAGGACATGGAATTGCTGTTCGATTCCAAGATCATGCTCAACCTGTGGGTGAAGGTTAAGGGTGGCTGGTCCGATGATGAGCGCGCGTTGCGCTCCCTGGGCTACGGCGACCTGTAAGACCCGCAGGGTCAGAAAAATGTGGGAGGGGGCTTGCCCCCGATGGCGGTGGGTCAGTTAATGGATAAGTGACTGACACACTGCCATCGGGGGCAAGCCCCCTCCCACATTCGGTTGATGTTGTTTTCAAGATCGAGAACCCATGTCGCAATCCCCGCCTCCCAGCCAGCTCGCTTATGTGCTGCACAGCCGCGCCTACCGTGAGACCAGCGCCCTGGTGGACTTCCTCACGCCCCAAGGCCGCCTGCGCGCGGTTCTGCGCAGCGCGCGGGGCAAGGCCGGTACGCTGGCGCGGCCGTTCGTGGCCCTGGACGTGGAGTTTCGCGGCAAGGGCGAGCTGAAGAATGTCGGCCGCCTGGAAAGCGTCGGCACGTCCGCCTGGCTCAATGGCGATGCGCTGTTCAGCGGTCTCTACCTCAATGAGCTGCTGATCCGCCTGCTGCCCGCCGAAGACCCGCACCCGGCCGTCTTCGATCACTACGCCGCCACCTTGCTCGCCCTCGCCGAAGGCCGTCCCCTGGAACCGCTGCTGCGGGCCTTTGAATGGCGCCTGCTGGATGACCTGGGCTACGGCTTCGAATTGCACAATGACCTGCACGGTGACCCTGTCGCCGCCGACGGGCTGTATCGCCTGCAAGTGGATGCAGGCCTTGAGCGCGTGTACCTGCTGCAACCCGGCCTGTTCCAGGGCGCCGAGTTGCTGGCCATGAGCGAAGCGGACTGGACCGCCCCCGGCGCCTTGTCCGCCGCCAAGCGCCTGATGCGCCAGGCCCTGGCCGTGCACCTGGGCGGACGGCCGCTGGTCAGTCGCGAGTTGTTTCGAAAGCCCTGACATCCCCGTGTATGCTGTGCACCGATTCTTTCCCTTTTCAGGAGCGCTTCCGTGACCACCAGCAATCGCATTCTTCTTGGCGTCAATATCGACCACGTCGCCACCCTGCGCCAGGCCCGGGGCACCCGTTACCCGGACCCGGTCAAGGCCGCGCTGGACGCCGAAGAAGCGGGCGCCGACGGCATCACCGTGCACCTGCGCGAAGACCGCCGCCATATCCAGGAGCGCGACGTGCTGCTGCTCAAGGACGTGCTGCAGACCCGCATGAATTTTGAAATGGGCGTCACCGAAGAAATGATGCAGTTCGCCGAGCGCATCCGCCCGGCGCACATTTGCCTGGTGCCGGAAACCCGCCAGGAACTGACCACCGAAGGCGGCCTCGACGTGGCCGGCCAGGAAGCACGGATCAAGGCTGCCGTGGAGCGCCTGTCGAAGATCGGCAGCGAAGTGTCGCTGTTCATCGACGCCGACGAGCGTCAGATCCAGGCCTCACGTCGCGTCGGTGCCCCGGCCATCGAACTGCATACCGGTCGCTACGCCGATGCCACCACGCCGACCGAAGTGGCTGAAGAGCTGCAACGCATCATCGACGGCGTGAACTGCGGGCTTGGCGAAGGCCTGATCGTCAACGCCGGCCATGGCCTGCACTACCACAACGTCGAAGCCGTGGCGGCGATCAAGGGCATCAACGAACTGAACATCGGCCATGCGCTGGTGGCCCATGCACTGTTCGTCGGTTTCAAAGGCGCCGTGGCCGAGATGAAGGCGCTGATCCTGGCGGCCGCCACAATGGATCGCTGACACTGTAGGAGCGAGCTTGCTCGCGAAAAACGTCAACGATAACGCGGGTCGCCTGGATACACGCGCAGGCTTCGAGTTTTTCGCGAGCAAGCTCGCTCCTACAGCCGGGGCCGGTGTATCGTATCCGCCCTTTGCAGGCCCTGTGCCTGTGGCAGATACGTGAGGTTGTTGTGTCCCGATCCTTTTCCCGTCGACAAATCCTGGGTGGTCTTGCAGGCCTGGCCGTAGTGGGCGTCGGTGCCGGTGGCGGCTACCGCTACTGGCTGGGGAAGGTCGCCGAGTCCGAGGCGGGGCACGATTACGAGTTGATCGCAGCGCCCCTGGACGTGGAATTGGTGCCGGGCCACACCACCCAGGCCTGGGCGTTCGGCCCTTCGGCGCCCGGCACCGAGTTGCGCGTACGCCAGGGCGAGTGGCTGCGGGTGCGTTTTATCAACCACCTGCCGGTCGCCACCACCATCCACTGGCATGGCATCCGCCTGCCGCTGGAAATGGACGGCGTGCCCTACGTCTCGCAATTGCCGGTATTGCCAGGGGAATACTTCGACTACAAGTTCCGTGTGCCCGACGCCGGCAGCTACTGGTATCACCCGCACGTCAACAGCAGCGAAGAACTCGGCCGGGGCCTGGTCGGACCGCTGATCATCGAGGAGCGCGAGCCCACCGGTTTCAAACACGAACGCACCCTCAGCCTGAAAAGCTGGCACGTGGACGAAGAGGGCGCCTTTGTCGCCTTCAGCATCCCCCGTGAGGCGGCGCGTGGCGGTACGGCGGGGCGTTTATCCACCATCAATGGCGTGTCCCAGGCCGTGATCGAGCTGCCGGCCGGGCAGATCACCCGGGTGCGCCTGCTCAACCTCGACAACACCCTGACGTATCGCATCAACATTCCGGATGTCGACGCGCAGATCTACGCGCTGGACGGCAACCCCATCGAGCCGCGCCCGCTGGGCAAGGAATACTGGCTGGGCCCTGGCATGCGTATCTGCCTGGCGATCAAGGCGCCGCCCGCCGGCGAAGAGCTGTCGATCCGCAATGGCCCGGTGCGTCTGGGCACGTTCCGTTCGGTGGCCAACACCGACGCGCCCACCGAGTGGCCCCCGGCGCTGCCGGCCAACCCGGTTGCCGAACCGGACCTGGCCAATGCCGAGAAACTCAACTTCAATTTCGAATGGGTCGGTTCGGTGTCGGTCAACGTCGACAACGGCAAGCCGCCGAGCCTGTGGCAGATCAACGGCCAGGCCTGGGACATCACCGACAAGACCTGCGCCGACCGCCCCATTGCCAAGCTTGTGAAGGGCAAGAGCTACATTTTCGAATTGAAGAACATGACCCAGTACCAGCACCCGATCCACCTGCACGGCATGAGCTTCAAGGTCATTGCGTCGAACCGGCACAAGGTCATCCCGTATTTCACCGACACCTACCTCTTGGGCAAGAACGAACGCGCCCGCGTCGCCCTGGTGGCGGATAACCCGGGGGTGTGGATGTTCCACTGCCATGTGATCGACCATATGGAAACCGGCCTGATGGCCGCCATCGAGGTGGCGTGATGCGCCAGGTTCGTCCCGCGATCATCGACCGCAGTCGCGACCAGGACTTCATGCGCGAAGCCCTGGCACTCGCCGCCCAGGGCGCGGCACTGGGTGAAGTGCCGGTGGGCGCGGTGCTGGTGCAGGACGGTGAGATCATCGGCCGCGGTTTCAACTGCCCGATCAGCGGCAATGACCCCAGTGCCCATGCCGAGATGGTCGCGATCCGCGCGGCCGCCCACGCCGTCAGCAATTACCGCCTGCCGGGCAGTACCCTCTATGTGACGTTGGAACCGTGCAGCATGTGCGCGGGCCTGATCGTGCATTCGCGTATTGCACGGGTGGTGTACGGCGCACTGGAGCCCAAGGCCGGGATCGTGCAGAGCCAGGGGCAGTTTTTTACCCAGGGTTTTCTCAACCATCGGGTCCTGTTTGAAGGCGGGGTGCTGGCCGAGGAGTGCGGCACAGTGTTGAGTGAATTCTTCAAGGCTCGCCGGGCCAAGCCTCAGATCTAGCCAACACAGGTGATCAAATGTGGGAGGGGGCTTGCCCCCGATAGCAGAGTGTCAGTCACCACATCCATGGCTGATACACCGCTATCGGGGGCAAGCCCCCTCCCACATTTTGCCCTGCGTTTGTTCAGGGAGCGCGCGGCTATTTCCTGGCGATGATCACCGCCCGCATCGGCGCCGGCAGCCCTTCAATGGTCTTGCTGTGATCTTCGGGATCGAGGAAATCACTGAGCGACTGGTACTTCATCCACGCCGTCCCGCGTTGTTCCTCGACCGTGGTCACGCTCACGTCCACGCAGCGCACATCGCTGAATCCGGCGCGGCGCAGCCACAGCATCAGCGCCGGAACCGACGGCAGGAACCACACGTTACGCATCTGCGCATAGCGGTCTTCCGGCACCAGCACTTGCTGCTGATCGCCGTCCACCACCAGGGTTTCCAGCACCAGCTCACCGCCTTTGACCAGCGTGTCTTTCAGCGCCAGCAAGTGTTCGATCGGCGAACGACGGTGGTAGAACACGCCCATGGAAAACACCGTGTCGAAGCCTTCAAGGTTCGCCGGCAGGTCTTCGAACGGGAACGGCAGGTGCCAGGCCCTGGGTTGGGACAGGTAACGCTGCACCGCCTGGAACTGGCAGAAGAACAGCCAGTTGGGGTCCACGCCAATCACGCTGTCGGCGCCGGCGCCGAGCATGCGCCACATGTAATAGCCATTGCCGCAACCCACATCGAGGATGCGCTTGCCCTTCAAGTCCAGATGCGGCGCCACTCGGGACCATTTCCAGTCCGAGCGCCATTCGGTGTCCACATGCACGCCGAACAGGTGGAACGGGCCTTTGCGCCAAGGGCTCAGCCCCATGAGCGCCGTGTGCATCTGTGCGCGAGTCTCGTCGTCGCACTCCGTGTCCAGCACCAGGCCGTTCAACAGGTCTACGTCACTGGGCTGGATGTTTGGCAGTGCGTCCAAAGCACTCTGCCAGCGCTCCAGGTCGCCGTGGCCTTTTTCCATCTTGCTATCGAGTTGCGCTTGCAGGCCCTGGGCCCACACGGCCAGGGGAGTACCGACCAGATGGCGGGCGAGGGGAGACAAATCAATCATGGCAAGGCAATCAACGAGGCAAAGTTAAGACACTGGAACCACGGCACGACTTTCGAGAACCCGGCCGCCAGCAGGCGTTCGCGGTGTTCTTCGAGGCTGTCGGGCTTCATGACGTTTTCGATGGCGCTGCGCTTCTGGGCGATTTCCAGTTCGCTGTAGCCGTTGGCGCGCTTGAACGCGATATGCAGGTCGGTCAGCAACCCATGCTCCTGGGCATCATTGAAGCGCAGCTTTTCCGAGAGGATCAGTGCGCCGCCCGGCAGCAGCGACTGACGGATACGCCCCAGCAACGCCAGGCGCTCATCGGGGGCGATAAATTGCAGGGTGAAGTTCAACGCCACCACCGAGGCCGGTTGGAAGTGCAGGGCAAGGATATCGCCCTCGATCACGTCCACCGGCAGTAACTCCTGGAACATCGAGTCCTGGCCATTGAGGTATTGGCGGCAGCGTTCGACCATCGCCGTCGAGTTATCCACCGCGATTACCCGGCAGCCCTCGGTGCGCACATGGCGGCGCAGGGCCTGGGTGACCGCACCCAGGGACGAGCCCAGGTCATACAGCACGCTGTTCGGCTGGGCGAACTGGGCGGCGAGCACACCGAGGTTCTCGACGATGGTCGGGTAACCGGGCACCGAGCGCTTGATCATGTCCGGGAACACCCGCACCACGTCCTCGTTAAAGGCGAAGTCCGGCACCTGGGGCAGGGGCTGGGCGAATAGGCGATCGGGTTCTTTGCTCACGGTTGTTCCGGCGACGAAGGGGGAAAGGCCGGCATTTTAGCGTAGGAGCTGGCTTGCCTGCGATGGTCGTCAACGATTACGCGGACATTCTGGATGAACGCGGTGCCGGAATCAGCACGTCACCACAGCCTTGACCCATCAGTTCACCGTAATCTCGCATTCAAAAATCTCGACGGGCTCGGCTTCCGGTTCCCACGGTTGCTGGGAGGTCAGGCGCAGACGGCCCTGGCCTGGGGCGAACGCCTGGAAGCGCCAGGTCGACTGGCCCCCACCGCCGATCACGCCGGATTCGCTGCTGCTGTAGACCTCGGGGCTCAATGCGCGCAGTACACCGCCGGCGGAGTCCTGGATGGCCCAGCGATAGCCGGTGGTGGGATTGCTGGGCAGGGTGAGGATCAGGTTCTGACCGGTTTTAAGCGGGAGCGGGCAGGCGCTCTGGTTGTCCACGGTGACGTTTTGCTTCGGCGCACTGGCGCACGCGGCGAGCAGGGCAAGGCTCAGGGGGAGAAGCAGGCGGGCTGCGGTCATGGGGGCTCCATTTATACACGACGAAGGGCGAGCATAACCGAAGATGAGACAGGGTGTGACAGGAGGGGGCAGGTCTGGCCTCATCGGGGGCCCCTTCCCACATGTTGATTTGTGAACACATTCAAGTGTGGGAGGGCGCTTGCCCCCGATGGCGGCCTCAGGGCCGACCAGGATGTTGGATTGGACCGAGTACATATCCGTTTCTGTGGTAACGGCTGCTATGGGTTCCGCTTTTACAGCGGCTCACTTTTGAAAAGCGCAAAAGTAAGCAAAACGCTCTTGCCCCACCACTCGGCACCTCGCCTAGGCTCGGTGTGCCCGAACGCAGGCTTGAATCCGTGGGCCGCCGCAATGGGCCATCCATGGCCCAGTGCGGCTAACCCGGCGTCCTGCCGGGTTACCCACGGATTCAAGCCTGCGTTCGGCCAGCGTGGTTTAACGGGGCGCCTAGGATCAAAAGCAGATCAAGATCAAGAGCGGCTCGCTTCGCATCGTGGTTACGTTTGGGCGCTGCAGTATGCTTTATCGGGAGCAAGCCCCCTTCCACACTTGACCGAGGACATCCTTTGGAATGCAGTCAAAATGTGGGAGGGGGCTTGCCCCCGATGAGGCCAGCTCAGGCACTGCATAACTATCAGAAGAGCACCTTCGCCACATCCGCAAAGCGCTTGGCAAAGTGCACGGTCATGCCTTCCTTCAGGTACTCCGGCAGCTCTTCAAAGCTGCCACGGTTGGGCTCCGGCAGGATCAGCTCGTGAATTTTCTGGCGCCGCGCCGCGATGACTTTCTCGCGTACTCCGCCAATCGGCAGCACATGCCCGGTCAGGGTCAGTTCGCCGGTCATGGCCACGCCTTTCTTTGGCGGCTGGTTGCGTGCCAGTGACAGCAACGCGCTGGCCATGGTCACACCCGCGCTCGGGCCGTCTTTGGGCGTGGCACCTTCCGGCACGTGCAGGTGGACGAAGGCTTCGTCGAAGAACTTCGGGTCACCGCCAAACGACTTCAGGTTCGAGCTGATGAAGCTGTAGGCGATTTCTGCGGACTCCTTCATCACTTCACCCAACTGCCCGGTGAGTTTGAAGCCGCGATTGAGCGTGTGGATGCGCGTCGCTTCGATCGGCAGGGTAGCGCCGCCCATGCTGGTCCAGGCCAGGCCGGTAATCACGCCGGTGCCGGACAGCACTTGTTCATTGCGAAATACCGGCATGCCCAGGGAGCTTTCCAGGTCCTTGTTGCCGATCTTGATCACCGAGTTCGGCTCATCCAGCAGCTTGACCACCGCCTTGCGCACCAGTTTGCCCAATTGCTTCTCCAACTGACGCACACCGGCCTCCCGCGCATAGCCGTCGATCAACGCACGCAGGGCGCCGTCGCTGATGCTCAGGCTGTTTTTCGAGACGCCGGCTTTTTCCAGTTGCTTGGGCCACAGGTGACGCTTGGCGATGGCGACTTTTTCTTCGGTGATATAGCCCGACAGGCGAATCACTTCCATACGGTCGAGCAGCGGGCCGGGAATCGAGTCCAGGGTGTTGGCGGTGCACACGAACAGTACCTTGGACAGGTCCAGGCGCAGGTCCAGGTAGTGGTCGAGGAATTCGACGTTCTGTTCCGGGTCGAGGGTTTCGAGCAGTGCCGACGCCGGGTCGCCCTGGAAGCTCTGGCCCATCTTGTCGATCTCGTCGAGCATGATCACCGGGTTCATCACCTCCACGTCCTTGAGCGCCTGCACCAGCTTGCCGGGCAGGGCGCCGATGTAGGTGCGGCGATGGCCCTTGATCTCGGCCTCATCACGCATCCCGCCGACACTGAAGCGGTAGAACGGTCGGCCCAGGGATTCGGCGATGGATTTACCCACGCTGGTCTTGCCCACGCCCGGCGGGCCCACCAGCAGCACGATGGAACCGGCGACTTCGCCTTTATAGGCACCCACCGCGAGAAATTCGAGGATGCGACTCTTGATGTCGTCCAGGCCCGCATGATGCTTGTCCAGCACCTTGCGCGCGTGTTTCAGGTCGAGTTTGTCTTCGCCATACACGCCCCAGGGTACCGAGGTGGCCCAGTCCAGGTAATTGCGCGTCACTGCGTATTCCGGCGAGCCGGTCTCGAGGATCGACAGTTTGTTAAGTTCTTCGTCGATGCGTTTTTTCGCCTGGGCCGGCAGCACCTTGCCTTCCAGGCGCTGCTCGAACTGTTCGACATCCGCGCTGCGGTCGTCCTTGGTCAGGCCCAGTTCCTGCTGGATGACCTTGAGCTGTTCCTTGAGGAAGAACTCGCGCTGGTGCTCGCCGATCTTGCGGTTCACTTCGGCGGACAGCTCTTTCTGCAGGCGCGCGACTTCGACCTCTTTGCGCAGCATCGGCAGCACTTTCTCCATGCGCTTGAGCATGGGCACGCAATCGAGCACTTCCTGCAACTCGTTACCGGTGGCCGAGGTCAGCGCGGCGGCGAAGTCGGTGAGCGGCGACGGGTCGTTGGGGCTGAAGCGGTTGAGGTAGTTCTTCAACTCTTCGCTGTACAGCGGGTTGAGCGGCAGCAGTTCCTTGATCGCATTGATCAGCGCCATGCCGTAGGCCTTGACCTCGTCGGTCGGCTCGCTCGGCTGGTGCGGATATTCCACTTCCACCAGGTACGGCGGGCGGTGATGCTTGAGCCAGGTCTTGATGCGCACGCGGGTCAGGCCCTGGGCCACGAATTGCAGTTTGCCGTTCTCGCGGCTGGCGTGGTGCACCTTGACCAGCGTGCCGTACAGCGGCAGGGCCGAGGTGTCGAAGTGGCGCGGGTCTTCGGGCGGTGTGTCCATGAAAAACAGGGCGAGGGAGTGGTGGTCGGATTTGCTCACCAGCTCCAGGGTTTCGGCCCAGGGCTCTTCGTTGACGATCACCGGCAGCACTTGCGCCGGGAAAAACGGCCGGTTGTGGATCGGGATGATGTAGACCTTGTCCGGCAGGTTCTGCCCGGGCAGGGCCAGGCCGGTGTTGGACGAGGATTCAGCGTTTTCGGGGTCGGCGTAGTCGTTCAGGTCGTAATCAGGGATGTCTTGCTGGTCGCTCATGGGGCACCTGGATCAGGAAGTATGGTGCTTAGATGGGGCAGGGCAGTGGTGGTTTCAATGGTGGGGGTGAGATAGCAACATATTGCATGAAATTTTCAGAACGACGCTGGAGTCGTGTGTGAGGGGAAAGCCCCCCGCCACATTTGCTCTGTGTTGGATCAGCTGATTTTGTGCAGGTAGGCGGGCAGCGGTTGTTCGGGCAGCACCGACAACACCTTCAACCGCTGCAACATCCTTTGGCTGGCCCTTTGCAAATGCTCACGCAGATTCAGCGCCGCCGCATCAACCGCGCCGTGCAGCAGCAACTCCAGAATCAGTCGATGTTCGGCCAACATCGCCGGATCGGCGCCAATCCCCAGCAGCCGATAAAAAATCCGACTGATGATCATCGGGCTCTGCCCCTGTCGAATCAGCGCCGCGATCTTGCGATTCTGCAGGCCGGCCAGGCAGCGTTGGTGCAAGTCTTCCTCGATCTGCTCGATGGCCTCCAGGCTGCACTGCGCCCTGCCCTGGGCGTCCAGCACGCGTTGCAGCATGGCTTCAAGCAGCTCGCGATCGAGGTTGGGCGCGCTCTGGCGCAGGGCTTCGGGCTCAAGGCAGGCGCGCAGTTCGTAGTCTTCGGTGACTTCCCGCGCAGTCAAAGGCCCGGCCAGCCATTGGGAGTAGGGCTCTTTTTCCACCAGGCCACGGTCGCGCAGGCGCATCAGCGCTTCACGCACTACCGCGCGGCTGACGCCGTAGTGGTCGGCGGCGGCTTGCTCGTCCAGGCGGTAGTGGCCGAAGGCAATGCAGGTGGACAACGCCGCGCCGATTTCCTCGACGATGCGTTCGCCCAGCGGCCGCGTGTCCACCAACTCGTCCTCGCCGTTAAGACCCAGGTGGGCATGGCTCAGGGGCAGGCGCAACGGCTCCATGGCCAGGCCTTGCGGATTGATCAGATAGCCCCGGCCGTTGAAGCGGCAGATCAAGCCTTCGTCATGCAGCAGGTCGAGGGCCTTGCGCACCGGCACGCGGCTGGTGCCGAACAACTCGGCCAGCGGCGCTTCGAGCAACACCAGCCCATGGCGGGCGGTGCCGTTGACGATCGCGTCGCGCATCACTTTGTGAATCATCGCGTAACGGGAGGCCGAGGCGGACACTGCTTTCATTGCGTTCTCAGAGGTGGAGGGACCGTTGACCGGGGATTCTCTCATAGATGCGCCTGTCACTCTGCGCCACGTCGGCGGCACGTTTTTGGGGCTTCGGAAGTAGACCTGTTACTTTTCTGCACCAAAATGTATTTATTAATAAAAAGTACATTATTTTGTTGAGGCGCCTGAGTCACCGCCTGCCCGGATTTTTTACCTGGTCAAACACCCTCTAGCTCGCGGTTCTGGCCGAAAACAGCTGTCTGCGCAAAATTCGTTGACCACAGACTGGCACGAAAGCTGCCTTTATAAAATGTACATTTTATTAATATGTACGTTTATGAGGGTCATCCTGATGTCAGACGCCACTTCAATGGCCGAGGACTTCGCCAGCGGTCGCAGCGACCCGGTGCAAGCCCTCGAACAGGCACTCGACAAAGCCAGCCAGGTCCCGTCGGTATTCATCAGCCTGACGCCCGAGCGCGCTCGTCGTGAAGCCCAAGCCTCTGCCGCACGTTGGCGCGCCGGCCAGCCGTTGAGCCTGTTCGATGGCGTGCCGCTGGCATGGAAGGACCTGTTCGATGTGGCTGGCAGCATCACCACGGCGGGCGCCGCCTACCGCCGCCATGCGCCCGTCGCGTTGCTCGATGCACCCACCGTCGGCCTGCTGTGTCGTGCCGGAATGGTCAGCGTCGGCAAGACCAACCTCAGCGAACTGGCCTATTCCGGCCTGGGCCTGAACCCCCATTTCGGCACGCCGCACAATCCCCATGGCACGGATCAACCGCGCATCCCCGGCGGATCTTCCTCGGGCTCGGCCGTGGCCGTTGCCGCCGGGATCGTGCCCATCGCCATGGGCACCGACACGGCCGGTTCCATCCGCGTCCCCTCGGCGTTCAACGGCCTGGTGGGTTACCGCAGCAGCAGTCGGCGCTACAGCCGCGACGGCGTATTTCCACTGGCGCACAGCCTCGACAGCCTCGGCCCGATAAGCCGCAGCGTGCGTGATGCCCTGGCCGTCGACGACTTGCTGCATGGCCGCAGACACACCCACGTCGCCCGCAGCCTCAAGGGCCAGCGTTTCGTGCTGGCGCAGCAGAAGGTCGAACCCGCCGTGCGCAACAACCTGCTGCGCGCGGTGGAGCAGTTCAAGGCCCACGGCGCGCTGGTCGAAGAGCGCGAATGCCCGGCCTTCCAGGCGACGCTGGAGCTGATCAAAGACCATGGCTGGCTCGGCGCCTTCGAAGCCTTCGCCCTGCACCAGGCGTTGCTCGACAGCCCCGACGCCGACCAACTCGACCCCCGCGTGCGCCGCCGCCTGGAAGCCGCGCGTTCACTGCCGGCCAGTCAACTGATCCACCTGACCGAGGCGCGCCGCCGCCTGCAACAGCAACTGATCGAAGACCTCGACGGCGCCGTCCTGATCACCCCGACCGTCGCCCACGTCGCCCCGGCGTTGGCGGCGCTTGAAGCCGACGATGAGCTGTTCGTCACAACCAACCTCGCCACCCTGCGCCTGACCATGCCCGGCAGTTTGCTCGACATGCCAGGCGTGACCCTGCCCAGCGGCCTCGATGCCCAGGGCCTGCCCACCGGGTTGCTGCTCAGCGCCCCGACGGGAGAAGACGCACGCCTGCTGCGCGCGGCGTTGTCCGTCGAATCCGTAATGACTATCTAAGGAGACACACCATGGCTAAAGACATCCTCTGTGCATTCGGCGTCGACGTTGACGCCGTCGCCGGCTGGCTCGGTTCCTACGGCGGCGAAGACTCGCCGGACGACATCTCCCGCGGCCTGTTCGCCGGTGAAATCGGCGCGCCACGCCTGCTCAAACTGTTCGAACGCTACGGCCTGCGCACCACCTGGTTTATCCCCGGTCACTCGATGGAAACCTTCCCCGAGCAGATGAAGGCCGTGGCCGACGCCGGCCACGAGATCGGCGTGCACGGCTACAGCCACGAAAACCCGATCGCGATGACCGCCGAGCAGGAAGAAATCGTTCTCGACAAGTCCATCGAACTGATCACCCAGGTCACCGGCAAGCGCCCCACCGGCTACGTGGCGCCGTGGTGGGAATTCAGCAAGGTCACCAACGAACTGCTGCTGAAAAAAGGCATCAAGTACGACCACAGCCTGATGCACAACGACTTTCACCCCTACTACGTGCGCAAGGGCGATACCTGGACCAGGATCGACTACAGCCAGCACCCCGATACCTGGATGAAGCCCCTGGTGCGCGGCGAAGAAACCGACCTGGTGGAGATCCCGGCCAACTGGTACCTCGACGACCTGCCGCCGATGATGTTCATCAAAAAAGCCCCCAACAGCCACGGGTTCGTCAACCCGCGTCACCTGGAAGAAATGTGGCGCGACCAGTTCGACTGGGTCTACCGCGAACACGAACACGCTGTGTTCACCATGACCATCCACCCCGACGTGTCCGGCCGCCCGCAAGTGCTGCTGATGCTCGAGCGTCTGATCGAACACATCCAGAGCCATGCCGGCGTGCGCTTCGTCACCTTTGACGAAATTGCCGATGACTTCATCCGCCGCCAGCCGCGTACCTGAACCAGCGTCACCCTGTAGGAGCGAGCTTGCTCGCGAAGAACCGGAGAGCGCCGCGTGCATCCAGGATGCCCGCGTCATCGTTGACGATTTTCGCGAGCAAGCTCGCTCCTACAGGGTCCACTAATCCCCTTGAGGCGCGATCTATGTCCATCTACAACAAGCTTGACCTGACTGGCTGGAAACCCCGGCAGCTGACTTCCCGGGAGGTGCGCTTCGCCACCTGGATCGCGTTTTTCGCCTGGGTGTTTGCGGTGTACGACTTCATCCTGTTCGGCACCCTGCTACCGGAGATTGGCCGGCACTTTGGATGGGGTGAAGTGGAGCAGGCCGAGATCGCGACCTGGGTGGCGGTGGGCACCGCCGTGGTCGCCCTGGCCATCGGCCCGATCGTGGACAAGCTGGGGCGTCGCAAAGGGATTATTTTCACCGTGGCCGGTTCCGCGCTGTGCTCGGCGCTGACGGCGATTGGCGGAGCGTGGGGCAAGTCGCCGTTGATCCTGATCCGTTCGCTGGGCGGCCTGGGCTATGCCGAGGAGACCGTCAACGCCACCTATTTGACCGAGCTGTACGGCGCCTCGGAAGATCCGCGGTTGACCAGGCGTCGCGGCTTTATCTACAGCCTGGTGCAGGGCGGCTGGCCGGTCGGCGCGTTGATCGCCGCCGGGTTGACCGCGCTGTTGCTGCCGATCATCGGCTGGCAGGGCTGCTTCGTTTTTGCGGCGATCCCGGCTGTCGTGATCGCGATCATGGCGCGCAAGCTCAAGGAAAGCCCGCAGTTCCAGATCCACGAACGCATCAGCCGGCTGCGTAAAAGCGGCGCGGTGAGCGACGCGCAGAACGTAGCGCAGACCTATGGCGTGGACTATGACGAGCACAGCAAGGCCGGTCTCAAGGCCGCGTTCCGTGGGCCGGCTCGCCGTGCCACGTTGGTGATCGGCGCCGCGTTGTTGCTCAACTGGGCGGCGATCCAGGTGTTCAGCGTGCTGGGGACTTCGGTGATCGTCAGCGTGCACCACATCTCGTTCGAGAACTCGCTGATCATCCTCGTGCTGTCGAACCTGGTGGGATATTGCGGCTACTTGAGCCACGGCTGGATGGGCGACAAGATCGGCCGTCGCAATGTGATCGGCCTGGGCTGGATGCTCGGTGGCCTGTCGTTCGCCGGGATGCTGTTCGGCCCGAGCAACATGGCGATGGTGGTCGGGCTGTACAGCCTGGGCCTGTTCTTCCTGATCGGGCCGTATTCGGCGGCGCTGTTCTTTATCAGTGAGAGTTTCCCTACCAGCATCCGCGCCACCGGCGGCGCGATCATCCATGCCATGGGCCCGATCGGTGCGGTGGTCGCAGGTTTTGGTGCGACCCAGGTGCTGTCCGCCGGCAGTGACTGGCAGACCGCCGCACTGTGGTTCGGTGCCGTGCCGTGCTTCTTGTCCGGCCTGTTGATGTTTGCCGCGCGCCATGTGCGTCCGGAAACCGTTCAGTAAGGAGTCAATGATGAGCCGTAAAGTTGCCTTGATTACCGGTGCCGCCAGCGGCATCGGCCAAGCCCTCGCCGTGGCCTATGCGCGCCACGGTGTGGCGGTGGTCGGCGGGTACTACCCGGCGGACCCCCATGACCCGCAGGCCACCGTCAGTCTGGTGCAGGCCGCGGGCGGCGAATGCCTGATGTTGCCGTTGGACGTGGGCGATACCGCCTCGGTGGATGCCCTGGCCGCGCAGGGTGTGCAGCATTTTGGTCGGCTGGATTACGCCGTGGCCAACGCCGGGTTGCTGCGTCGCGCGCCGTTGCTGGAGATGACCGATGCGCTGTGGGACGAGATGCTCAATGTCGACCTGACGGGGGTCATGCGCACCTTTCGCGCGGCGACCCGGCACATGCACGAAGGCGGCGCGTTGGTGGCGATTTCGTCGATTGCCGGAGGCGTGTATGGCTGGCACGAGCATTCGCATTACGCGGCCGCCAAGGCCGGCGTGCCGGGGTTGTGCCGCTCGCTGGCGGTGGAGTTGGCGGCAAAGGGCATACGCTGTAATGCGGTGATTCCAGGGTTGATCGAGACGCCGCAGTCGCTGGATGCTAAGAACTCGCTGGGGCCGCAGGGCCTGGCGAAAGCAGCGCGTGCGATTCCGCTGGGGCGGGTAGGGCGCGCGGATGAGGTGGCTTCATTGGTGCAGTTTTTAACCAGTGATGCATCGAGTTACCTGACCGGGCAGAGCATCGTAATTGATGGTGGCCTGACCGTACGCTGGCCTGACTGACTGTACTGGATCAAAAATGTGGGAGGGGGCTTGCCCCCTCCCACATTGGAACTGTGTTTATTCGGGAGATCGTCTACATGAACCAACTCGCCCACCGCCGTGCCGTCATCACCGGCGCCGGCAGCGGCATCGGTGCCGCTATCGCCCGCGCCTACGCCGCTGAAGGCGCACGCCTGGTGCTGGCCGACCGCAACGCCGCCAGCCTCGCCGAAACCGCGATCACCTGCCGCAACCTCGGTGCCGAGGTGTTCGAATGCCTGGCTGACGTCGGCACCGTCGAAGGCGCCCAGGCCAGTGTCGACTGCTGCGTCGAGCACTTGGGCGGTATCGATATCCTGGTCAACAACGCAGGCATGCTCACCCAGGCGCGCTGCGTCGACCTGTCCATCGAGATGTGGAACGACATGCTGCGCGTCGACCTCACCAGCGTCTTCGTCGCCAGCCAGCGCGCGTTGCCGCACATGGTTGCGCAGCGTTGGGGGCGGATCATCAATGTCGCCTCGCAACTGGGCATCAAGGGCGGCGCCGAACTAACGCATTACGCCGCCGCCAAGGCCGGGGTGATCGGCTTTACCAAGTCCCTGGCACTGGAAGTGGCCAAGGACAATGTACTGGTCAACGCCATCGCCCCCGGCCCCATCGAGACGCCATTGGTCAGCGGTATCAGCGCTGACTGGAAGCGTGCCAAGGCCAGGGAGCTGCCCCTGGGCCGCTTCGGGCTGGCCGACGAAGTGGCGCCGACGGCGGTGCTGCTGGCCAGCGAGCCGGGCGGCAACCTGTTCGTCGGCCAGACCCTGGGCCCGAATTCCGGCGATGTTATGCCATGAGCGGGGTGTAGTCATGTGCGGACTCTGCGGATTGCTCGGCGAAGACCTGCACTGGAGCGACCCCCTGGGCGACGAGCTGCCCAGGCGCCGAGAACGCCTGCGCCGGATCGCGGCGATCAACCAGGTGCTGGCGGTGTTCCGGCTCAAGGTCGAAGACTTCCAGGGCGCGTCCTATCTGTTGTTGGGCGCTACCGGCAAGCAGGCCTTGGCCAGCGGCCTTGATCAACTGTGGCAGGCGGCGCAGGACATGTTCGGTCGCCCGCTGGACCCCCTCGACCCCAAACTGCTAGACCATTTGGAATGCAACCCACTGTAGGAGCGGGCTTGCCCGCGAAAAACATCAACGATAACGCGTGCATCCTGGATAAGCGCGGTGTCCCTGAGTTCATCGCGAGCAAGCTCGCTCCTACAAAGATTTGGAATGCAACCCACTGTAGGAGCGGGCTTGCCCGCGAAAAACGTCAACGATAACGCGTGCATCCTGGATAAGCGCGGTGTCCATGAGTTCATCGCGAGCAAGCTCGCTCCTGCAAGGGGCGGAGGTATAAAAAATGAGCATCGCTCTCAACGTCATCACCGGTTTCCTCGGCAGCGGCAAGACCACCTTGCTCAAGCGCCTGTTGCAGGGTGAAAGCCTGGGCGACACCGCGTTGCTGATCAACGAATTCGGCGACGTCGGCATCGACCATCTGCTGGTGGAAGACATCGCGCCCGACACGGTGCTGCTGCCCAGCGGTTGCGTGTGCTGCTCGATCCGTGGCGAGCTGAAGGAGGCGCTGCTGACCTTGCTGCAACGTCGCGAGCGCGGTGAAATCCCGGCATTCAAGCGGGTGATCCTGGAAACCACCGGCCTGGCCGACCCGGCGCCGATCCTGGCCACGTTGAATAACGACGTGCAACTACGCGGGCGTTTTCATATTGGCCTGGTGATTACCCTGGTGGACGCCAGCCACGCCGCCCTGCAGGAGCGCCTGCACCCGGAGTGGCTGGCCCAGGTGGCGGCGGCGGATCGTGTGTTGGTGAGCAAGACCGATCTGGCGGGCGACTGCACGGCACTGCGCGCACATTTGCGGGCGCTCAATGCCGGCACGCCGATCCTCGATACCCATGCCATTCACAGCGGCGACCAACTGCTGCTTGGCGAAGGCCTGCGCAGCGCCGAACCCGCCATTGAAGTCAGCCGCTGGCAGTTGCATCGGACCACCACAGCCAGCCACGGCGACGCGCAAGTGTGCAGCCTGACCTTCGACCAGCCTTTGGATTGGGTCGGTTTCGGGGTGTGGTTGTCGATGCTGTTAAGATGCCACGGCGAACGAATCCTTCGTGTCAAAGGACTGCTCAACGTGAACGCCAGTAACACCCCCATCGTCATTCATGGCGTGCAGCACTGCCTGCATGCGCCGGTGCATCTGCCTGCGTGGCCGGGCAGCGACCGGCAATCGCGCCTGGTGTTTATCCTGCGCGGCCTCGACCCTGCGCTGTTGCGCCGCTCTTTTGATGTGTTCTCGCGGCGGTTCGCAGCATGATCACGTTGAGGGTCCTCGGCACGTCGGTCACCTTGCTCGAATGCCTGCGCGTGCGGGCCGAGCAGGAACTGGGTATCCGCCTGGTGTATCAGGTGCACGACGTTGAACAGGCCCAGCGCATCGCGGTGATGCAGCCCGAAAGCTACGACCTGTACGACCAGTGGTTTCACAATGTCGATTTCGTGTGGCCGGCCCGGGCGATCCAACCCATCGACACCCGGCGCGTCGCGTTGTGGCACGAGATCAATGACCTGCCCAAGCGCGGACGCCTGTCGCCCGATGATCGCCTGGGCAGCGGTAGCGTGCCCAGCGAGCGGTTGTTCGTGCAGCACGATGGCAGCCTGGGCAGCACGGTTACCGAGCGCATCAGCATGCTGCCCCTGACCCACAACGCCGACAGCTTTGCCTACCGTCCCGAGCGTATGCCCGACGGGTTTTGCCACGGCAATGAAAGCTGGGGCTGGCTGTTGGACCCCGCGTGGCGTGCGCGCACGGCCTTGCAAAGCGACGCCGCCATCGGCGCCCTGGACGCCGCGTTGGCGGTGCAGGGGGCAGGGCTGGCCAGCTTCAAGGACATCGGCAACATGAGCATCGAAGAGATCGATTTGCTGGCCGACGTCCTGGTGCGCAAGCAGAAGGAAGGCCACTTTGCGGCGTTCTGGTCCGATGACGAAGAAGCCGCGCAATTGATGCTCAGCCCCAGCATCGATATCCAGAGCCTGTGGTCGCCGACCTTGATGCGCCTGCACCGCGCCGGGGTGAAATACCGTCTGGCGGTGCCACGTGAAGGCTATCGGGCCTGGTTTGGTGGGTTGTCATTATCGCGCCATGCCCAGGGCGCGGTGCTGGATGCGGCCTATGCTTACTTGAATTGGTGGCTGTCGGGCTGGCCCGGGGCGGTGATGGCTCGGCAGGGCTATTACATCGGTAATCCGGCGCGCAGTCGCGATCACTTGAGCCGTGCGGAATGGGATTACTGGTACGCGGGCAAGCCTGCGCGGGAGCAACTGCCGGGAAGCGATGGCCTGCCGCTGATCGATATTGGCGAAGTGCGCGACGGCGGCTCCTATGAACAGCGCATGGGGCATATTGCGGTATGGAATTCGGTCATGGATGAGCACAACTACCTGGTGCGGCGCTGGGGGGACTTCATGCGGGCCCGGCGAGGCTGACGCGCCGCGTCACGGGATGCATGCCCACGCGGAGCGAGGGAACGAGCCTTCAGCGGCGCAAAGAAAAGGCGGTTACCTGTTGAAGGTAACCGCCTTTTTAATACCGCCAGTCTTGCTTATTCCGGCAGTTTGAACGCCATCACGTAGTCACCCTGCTTGGTGCCCAGGGAGCCATGACCGCCGGCCACGACCAGCACGTATTGCTTGCCGTCCTTGCCGGTGTAGGTCATCGGGGTGGTTTGCGCGCCTGCAGGCAGGCGGCCTTCCCACAGTTGCTTGCCGTTTTTCACGTCATAGGCACGCAGGTACTGGTCCAGGGTGCCGCTGAGGAACGCAACGCCACCGGCGGTGGTGAACGTACCGCCCAGGCTCGGCACGCCCATGGTCAACGGGATCGGAATCGGCGAGCTGTCACGCACGGTGCCGTTCTTGTGCATCCAGATGGTCTGGTTGGTGGTCAGGTCGACCGCTGCCACATAACCCCACGCCGGTGCCTGGCACGGCAGGCCCATTGGCGACAGCAGCGCTTCGAGGATCACGCCGTACGGCGCGCCTTTGTTTGGCTGTACGCCTTGGGTCTCGCTGACGCGCGGGCCTTGCTTGGCAATGTCGGCAGCCGGGATCAGTTTCGATTTGAACGCCATGTAGCTCGGGTTCACGAAGGCGATCTGGCGCACCGGGTCAACCGAAATGCCGCCCCAGTCGAACACGCCGAAGTTGCCTGGGTACACGATCGAGCCTTGCAGCGACGGCGGGGTGAACGGGCCGTCGTAGCGCAGCGACTTGAAGTCGATCCGGCAGATCAGTTGGTCGAACGGGGTGACGCCCCACATGTCACGCTCCTTGAGGGGCGGTGGCATGAAGTTCAGCTCGGACTTGGGCTGGGTAGTGGCCGTGCGATCGCCCGCGACGGCGCCCTGCGGCACCGGGACTTCATTGAAGGGCACAATCGGCCAGCCGGTGGCGCGGTCCAGCACGTAGATGCTGCCTTGCTTGGACGATGCCACCACCGCGTGCCTGACACCGGCAGCGGTCTTGATGTCGATCAGCGACGGCTGGCCGCCCACGTCCATGTCCCACAGGTCGTGGTGGGTGAACTGGACGGTCCACTTCACATGGCCGGTGGCGATGTCCAGGGCGGTCAGGCCGGCCGCGTACTTCTCGGAGTCTTCGGTACGGTCGCCGCCGTACTGGTCGGGCATCTGGTTGCCCATCGGCAGGTAGAGCATGCCGAGTTTTTCATCCACGGCGAACATGGACCACATGTTCGGCGAGTTGCGGGTGTAGGTCTTGCCTTCGGCCAACGGGGTGGTGTCGTGCGGGTTGCCGCTGTCCCAGTTCCACACCAGCTTGCCGGTGTGCACGTCGAACGCACGGATCACGCCGCTTGGTTCGTCGGTGGAAACGTTGTCGGTCACGTGACCGCCGATGACCACCAGGTTCTTGGTCACGGCCGGTGGCGAGGTGGAGTAGTAACCACCTGGGGCGAAGCTGCCGATATTGGCGCGCAGGTCGACCTGGCCTTTGTTACCGAAGTCTTCGCACATCTTGCCGGTGTCGGCGTTCAGGGCGATCAGACGGGTGTCGGCGGTCGGCACGAAGATGCGTTTCGGGCAGGCAGTCGGTGCGGCGGCCGGAATGGCCTTGCCGGTTGGCTTCTGCTCGGAAGCGTAGGCGGCGTCATCGTGATACGACACGCCACGGCAGGTCATGTGCGCCCAACCCTTGAAGTTCTCGGCACCCTGGGTGCTGATCTTCGGGTCGAAACGCCAGATTTCCTTGCCGGTGTCCGGGTCCAGGGCAATCACCTGACTGTGCGGGGTGCACACGTACAGCATGCCGTTGACTTTCAGCGGGGTGTTTTCCGCAGTGGTTTCACCGGGATCGCCTGCGCCGGGAATGTCACCGGTACGGAAGGTCCAGGCCGGCACCAGCTTGTGCGCGTTTGCCGGGGTGATCTGGGTCAGTGGCGAGTAACGGTCACCGTAGGCCGAGCGGCCATAGGAGTTCCAGTCACCGTCAGCCTGGCTCGGCGCAGTGTTGGTCATGCCGGCTACGGTGTCGCGGTTCAGTTGGCCGGTCTTGACCATTTCACCCGGGTTGGTGAATTGGCTGGCCAGGGCGGTAGCGCCCGCCAGCACCACGGCTGCGCTCAGCGCACCGGTGCCCAGCGGCGCGGCCTGGCCATGCAGCAACGGACGGCGAAACCACGGCAGCAACATGACGATGCCCAGGGCGAACAGCAGGGCCAGGCGCGGCACCAGTTGCCACCAGTCCAGGCCCACTTCCCAGAGTGCCCACACGGTGCTGGCGAACAGCACCAGTGCATACAGGCCCAGCGCAGCGCGGCGGTTGGACAGCAGCAACACGCCGGTCAGGGCGATGCCGATACCGGCCAGCAGGTAGTACCACGACCCGCCGAGCATGCTCAGCTTGACCCCACCGGCCAGCAAGGCCAGCCCCATGATCAGCAGCAAGACGCCCAGCAACCTGGGCAGCAGGCGGCTTGGGCTTGAGGCACCATCAGTGCTCATAGTGTGTTTCTCCGTTACGTTGGAATTATGTAACCCCGTGCTTCACTCACTGTAGATGACGATTGGGCGCGGGCTTGGTTCATCGTTTTTTTGGTTTTTTCTGTGGATAAACGGGTTATCCACAGACGGGTAACACCCCCCCGACGCAGGCTGATTTCGGACAGCGCTGTCTTTACGTACAGGGAGATTTGGCAAAATGAGGTCGGCCAGGAAGTGAAGCGTTGCAGATTGTTGCGAAGGATAATGCGGCGGGGCTTTTTGAGGAAGGGCGAATCGCAAGATGCATCATTTCAGATTTGGTAACAGTGACAGATAGTCGCTGCCTGAATAGCCTCTGTAGGAGCGAGCTTGCCCGCGAAAAACCCACTGGCGCCGCGTGTGTTAAGGAAGCGCGCGTTATCGTTGACGGTCTTCGCGAGCAAGCTCGCTCCTACAGGGGGATTTGTGGTGTGGGTTAGAAGGTGGTGCGGATGCCGAACTGCACACTGCGCCCCGGTGCCGGCGCGATGTCGCGCAGGATCGAGCTGGCATAGCGCACCGTCTGGTTAGTCAGGTTTTCACCGTTGACGAATGCCAGCCACTGGCTGCTTCCTACGTTGAAGTGGTAACCCGCGCTTGCGCCGAGGGTGGTATAGCCATCGGTGCCGCTTTCATTGCTCGGCACACGCCCCTGGCCGGCGGCATGTTCCACGTCGATACGCGCCTGCCAGCGGTCCAGTTCCCAGAGCAACCCACTGTTCAAGCGCAGCGGCGCAATGCGCGGCAGGGCTTCGCCCGTGTCCAGGTTGGTCGCGCGGGTGTAGTCGCCCGACAGCTCCAGGGCGAACTTGCCGTAGGCGCCTTCGCCGAGTTTCCAGTGATCCTGGGCTTCGAAGCCGGCGAAACGCGCGCGCACGCCGGAATAGCTGTACTCGGGAATACCGCCGGCGTCCTCTTCACCTTCGTCGTTCAACGTACGGCCAGTGCCGAGCAAGCCGATGTAATTGGAGAAGCGGCTGTAGAACACGCCGAAGCTGCCTTTATGGGTGCCGTTGTCGAAGCGCAGGGCCAGGTCGCTGGACACGGCTTTTTCCTTGGACAGGCTGGCATCGCCCAATTCGTAGGTGCCGGTGGCGACGTGGGCACCATTGGCGTACAGCTCGTAGAAGGTTGGCGCACGCTCGGTGTAGCCCAACGTTGCAGCCAGGGACCAGATCGGCGTCAGGCTGTACACCGCGCCGGAGGACAGGCTGCCTGCGGTGAAGTCACTGGCCTTGTCGGCATTGGCGAAGCGCCCGTTGCCCTTGGCATCCGGGTCGACGCTGGTGTGTTCCAGGCGCCCGCCGAGGCTGAGCTTCAGGCGTTCGCTGGCTTGCATCTCTTCAAGGATAAACAGTGCACCGGCGTTGGTGTCGGTCTGGGGCACGAAGGCTTCTTCGCCCAGGGCCGAGAACTCGTTGCGGGTCACCTGGGCGCCGACCACGCCATCGAATGGGCCGACAGGCTGGTGACGGGCTTCAACGCGGGCTTCATAGCCTTTGTTCTTGAAGGTTGTACCGGTTTCGCCACCTTCGATTTCGCGGTGTTCGTAGTCGGTATAGCCCGCGTCGAGTTTCACCGAGGTGAACGGCCCTTGCAGGTTACGGATCTCGGACGCGAAGGCGTAGTGCTCCTGCTGCATGCGGATGCGCACATCCTGCTCGGCCGGCGAGCCGTAGTTACTGTCGTAGTTGCTGTAGGAAAGCCCCGCGTAGCCGTCATCCCAGGTGTAGGAACCACCTGCGGCACCGCCGTCCTGGCGCCCGTCGCTGTTGCCCAGGCGGCCGTTCTTGCCGGGGCCATCCTCGGTGTCGGGGGCATGGCGGCTACGGGCAGAGCCCGGGATTTTCAGGTCGTTGAATTCCCGCGCGTTGGCGTCCAGGTGCAAGGCGAAGGTGCCGTCGCCGGCCTCCAGCTTGCCCGCGCTGCTGCGGGTGGTGTCGGCGCCGCCGTAGCGCAGTTCACCAGCACCGTGGATGCCTTCGATGGCGGCGGTGGGGATGCGGTTGTCGAAGGTATTGACCACGCCGCCGATGGCGCTGCCGCCGTACAGGAGCGCGGCTGGGCCGCGCACGATTTCAATGCGTTCGACGTTGATCGGGTCCAGCGGCACGGCATGGTCATAGGACAGCGACGATGCATCCAGCGCACCCACGCCATTGCGCAGGAGGCGAATACGGTCACCGTCCTGGCCACGAATGATCGGCCGGCTGGCGCCCGGACCAAAGTAGGAAGACGACACCCCCGGCTGCTTGTTCAGGGTCTCGCCAAGGCTGCCTTTTTGCTGCAGGGTCAGCTCATCGCCTTCCAGCACGGTGGTGGGCGAGGCGAGCTGTTCGCTGCCCAGGGGATTGGCGGTGATGATTTGCGGTTGCAGCTCCAGGGCGTGGGCTTCGGAGCAGATCAGCAGGGCGGCGGCGAGCGGGGACAAACGCCAGAAACAGGAGACGGACATCGGACATTCCTTGGCAGGATTTTGATAAGAGATGTTACAATATAACATCTCTTTTTAGGCTGCGAAGGGGAACTTTTGCCAAGCGGCTATATTCAATGCAGTGCTTCCACCGTTACGCCCCGTCGGCTAAGGTGCGCGGCTGTGTTTCCTCTCCTGCAAAAGGCCCGGCATGACCGCGACAAGCAACGACCCACTCCACGGCGTGACCCTGCAACACGTCCTCACCACGCTGGTGGCGCATTACGAATGGAGCGGCCTGGCCGAGCGTATTGATATCCGCTGCTTCAAGAGCGATCCCAGCATCAAGTCGAGCCTGACCTTCCTGCGCAAGACCCCTTGGGCGCGTGAAAAAGTCGAAGGGTTATACGTCAAGCTGATGCGCACCAAACGCCCGTTGGACTGAGCCCATGAAGCGTTATGTCGCGGCGGCCGCGCTCGCCGGTTGGGTGGGGCTGGCGATCCAGCAATACCTGATTTTGTATTCGCGCTGGTCCAGCGGCGCGAGCCTGCTGGGCGGGTTGATCAGCTTTTTCAGTTTCTTCACGGTGCTGACCAATACGCTGGTGGTCGTGGTGCTGAGCTACGCGCTGGTCACCCGCGAATCCGCCGCCAGACGGTTTTTCCTCAAGCCCGGCATCTGCGGCGCGATTGCCACCAGCATCGTGGTGGTGAGCCTGGCCTACAACCTGCTGCTACGGCATTTATGGAGCCCCGAAGGCTTTCAGTTCATCGCCGATGAATTGCTGCATGACGTGATGCCGCTGCTGTTTCTGATCTACTGGTGGCGCTGCGTGCCCAAAGGCACCTTGCAGCTCAAGCACATCGCCGGGTGGGTGATTTACCCCGTGGTGTATTTTGGTTATGTGCTGCTGCGCGGGCATTTGCTTGGGCAGTATCAGTACCCGTTCATGGACGTGGACAGCCTGGGTTATCCACAGGTGTTCGTGAATGCCGGGGGGATTTTGCTGGGGTTCCTACTGATTGCGCTGGCCGTGATTGGGTTGGACAAGCTTCTCAAACCTACCTCGGTTTAAAGCGGGCGCGGCCACTGTGGGAGGGGGCTTGCCCCCGATGGCAATCTATCAGATATAGATGTGTTAGCTGACACACCGCCATCGGGAGCAAGCCCCCTCCCACAGGTTAATCTTCGGCGCTGCCTTCCGCGCGCCAGTAGCCCACGGCCTTGAGGTATTCCTCGTTGACCTTGTGCGTCTCCAGTAATACCCGCCGCACCTGGCGCGACACCTTGGTTTCGGTCGCGACAAAGCTGTACAGCGTGCCGCCGGGCAGCGTCAGGTTGCGTACCACGTCGAGCAGGTCGTCCTGGCCGCGCAGCACCCAAATGATTTCAACATCCGCCGCACTTTCCAGTGTCTGTTGCTCGGCGGCATCGGCAATTTCAATCACCGCCAGCACCTTGCGCCCGGCGGGTAATTCTTCCAGGCGTCGCCCGATGGCGGGCAGGGCGGTTTCGTCGCCGATCAACAGGTAGCTGTCGAAGATATCCGGCACGATCATCGAGCCCCGTGGCCCACCGATATACAGGTGCTGCCCGACTTGCGCCTGCTCGGCCCAGGTCGACGCCGGGCCGTCGCCGTGCAGCACGAAGTCGATATCCAGTTCGCCAGTGCCCAGGTCGAAACGCCGTGGCGTGTAATCGCGCATTGAAGGTTGCGGGCCGTCGCCCTTGATGCTGAAGGTCGGGCTTTCCAGCGCGGCTTGCTCGGCGGCGTTCTGCGGGAACAGCAGCTTGATGTGATCATCACTGCCCAGGCTGACAAAACCCGCCAGTTCCGGCCCGCCCAGCGTAATGCGGCGCATGCGTGGGGTGATATCCACTACTCGCAGTACCTGCAGGCGGCGGCGTTTGATCTCGTGGGTCACGCGATGGATGGTGTGTGTGTTCATTGATCTCTCCCGTCGGCAATGGCTTGAGCGGTGCGATTGAGCAGCGTCGCGACACGAACGATTTCTTCCGGGCTCCAGCGCCCGTGGTGCGAATGCAGGGCATGGCGCAGGTTGTGCACCGCCTCGTGAATTTCCGGTGGGCGGTCGTGGCCGCGCAGCGAGCGTTTGCTGACGTCGATGCGCATGCGCACGCCGTCCAGGGCAACGGCTTGCTCGTTAAGAAAGAGACGACCGGCGTCGGTGATTGTGTAATGTTTTTTCCCGCCCTGGGCGTCACCGCTGATCAACTCGCTCTCTTCGAGGAAGGTCAGGGTGGGGTAGATCACGCCGGGACTGGGGCTGTACGCACCGTCGAAGAGGTTTTCGATGCGGCGGATCAGGTCGTAGCCATGGCACGGTTGCTCTGCGATCAGCGCCAGCAGCAACAGCTTCAGGTCGCCTGGGGCGAAAACCCGTGGGCCGCGACCGCCGCGTTTTTCAAAGTCACCGCGATGTTCAGGCTTCATGATGGTCCTCCTCTGCGCTCATTTAGATATAACTTAAGATATATCTTGTGGTGTGCGCCAGTCTCTGCCGACCAGCGGTCAGGGCCAGGTTTGCGCACGGCGTGCAACGGCCTTTAGTTGAAAGCTGCTTGGAGGATAATCAAATTAGAGTTATAACTTTAATTAGAGCTGATACTCGAAAGTGCGCCGACGTGCCTGATTATTTGAAGCTTGTTTTGTTTGTCTAGTGCACGTCCTTTCAATGTTTCACGCCCTCTGTATTATGCGCATGTAGTTCAATTCCTACGGACACTTTTAAAGTTTTGGCAAAATGCCATCTTTTTCACGCGGCGCCTGTTTACAAGGGCTACGCGTATATTGGAATGCGCCTGCATACCTGCTTTTAGTTTGGGTCGATTATTGCCTGGCAGCGCACGGTGCAACTAACCGGCGCGGTTGTTCGTTGTTCGAGGATGCTCTTGGCGACGAAAAAATCAATAAGTTTTCCAACTACAGGTATTGACTCCATGTTCAAAAAGTTTGCTGTTGCTGCCCCTCTGGCTATTCTGGCCCTGTCTTCCTCGGTAACAGCCTTTGCTGCCGGAGAAGCCAGCCATACCGTCAACATCAAGGCGACTATCCCGACCACCGTTTTCCATGCACAACCGCGTGACCCGAACTGGGGTCGTGACGAAACCATGACCTATAACCTGGTCAGCGGCGAGCTGGCGCCCCTGAGCGCGATCTACGACATCAAGAACACCAACGGTTCGGTCCACGCCTACATCGAAGGCGGCCCGGCTGTACTGTTCAATGGTGACGCTGCGCAGAACATCGCGCTCACCACCAGCCTCAACGGCGTCACCCTGACCGGCACGCCTCAGGAAGTGGTCAACGAAGCCGACTCCACCCCAGGCGTGGGCGCCGAAATGCGCATCGTCGCGGCCAAGCCTACCGCCACTCAACGCGGCTCCTACACCGCAGTGATGCCGGTGGTATTCGACGCCGTATTGCCGACGCTTTGATGCCAATGCATGCCCGTTAACCACGGGCACCTGCTTGCAGGTCGGCTGATTTCCTCCTCTGTCCGCCGGCCTGATTTTTTCTCTCTTGGCATTCAGGGTATCCGTTCATGTTTCCGATGACGCCTATCGCGGCTGCGCTCGCGCTGCTGATGTGTACGAGTGCGTTGGCGGCACCTGCTGCTTCCGGCGCTGCAACCCCTGGCAGTCTGATCGCCCAGGCCCAAGGCCTGCCCGCAGGTTTCAGCGATCACTTTTTCGACGTGCCGCTGGCAGTGCGCGTGGATCTCGATCGGCAACTGCTGGGCGAGGCGCTGATCGTCTTGTCGCGGGATGACCGTGTGACCCTGCTCGAATTTACCGATACCGGCGACAGCAAAGTCCCGGCCGCCACCCGTGATACCTGGCAGGCGCTGCTGGAGAACGGCGTGGCATTGGGGGCCTGCACCCAAACCTGCCCGGAGAAGATGATCTCGGCGTTCTACAACCTGGAAAACTCCCAGCTCGCGATCCTCACCCAGGACGTCGAACGCAGTGATGACACCCCGCGCTTCTACGACCAGCCGCAAGGCGGCAGCCTCGGGTTGATCATCAATAACCAGCTCAACCTCAACGGCAGCCAGGAAGACAGCCTGGGCGGACGCTACGGCTTGCAAGCCAGTTCAAGCCTCGGCAACTGGAGCCAGGTGCTCAACCTGCAACTGGCGCGGCAAAGTGGCGATGAGGAACAAGTACGCCATGCGATCCATGAGCTGTATACCCAGCGTGAACTGGAAGGGCAGTTTTTCCGCCTCGGCCACTTCACCCCCAATTCCGATGGCCTGACCCGTCAACTGCGCAGCTTCGGTGCCAGCCCCGATACGGCGCTGGGCCTGATGTATGGCAGTTCCGACAGCCTGGCCATCAACAACTCCAAACCCAGCGTGTATCCGATCTACGTAACCGCCAACCGCCAGGCAGCGGTTGAGATCTACCGCAACGGCTTGTTGATCAACACCCAGGCCGTGGCGGCCGGGCTGCAAACCCTGGATACCCGGCCACTGCCCGGCGGCATCTATGAGGTTGAAGTGCGCCTGGTGGAGGACGGCCTGACGACCAGCACCACCCAGGAACTGGTGTACAAACCCAGCAACTGGCGCAACGCCGAAGACCGCTGGCGCTACAACGTATTTGCCGGACGCGAGACCAAGCTCCTCAGCAACTGGGATGAGCAGGCCTCGGGCGCGGTGACGGCCGGTGCGTCGCTCAACTACCTGGTGCACCCGCGCGTGATCCTCGGCCTGTCGGCCCGCCAGGTGCGCGAGCAGCTGCAATACGGCGGGTCGATGGACTGGACGGTGGCCAACAACACCAGCGTCTATGCCAACCTGTACCAGACCCAGGAGCATGGCACCGGCCTGGACCTGCAAGGGCTCTACACCCTGGGCTCGACCAACCTGGTGTTCAGCCATAACCGCAGCTGGCTGGACACCCGTGACACCTACGAAACCCTGCCGGATGGTACGCGCCTGCGCCGCAATACCTTCGTGGGCGAGGCCAGCAATACCGCGTTGTCGGTCAACCACCGGCTCGACGCGAAAAATACCCTGAACATGCGCCTGTCCCACAGTGAGGGCAATATCGAGGGGGCCGGGCTGGACCTGGGCTGGAGTCGCCACGACAACCTGTTCGGCAGCGACGCCAACTGGCGATTCTCGGTGTTCGACCGGCCCGGCAGCGCCGGCACCAACGACGCGCGCAATCGTGGCGTGGATGTGAGCGTGAGTGTCAACCTGGGCACTGAAGGCCGGCAGATTTCCGGCAGCATCGGCACCCGCACCGCCCGAGACGGTGGGCGCGATAACAATGCCTCGGTGACGGTGCGCCAGGACCTCACCGACCACATGCTGCAAAGCGTCTCCGCGACCGCCATCACCGATACCTACGGCGTTGGCCTGTCGGGCATGGCCAGCTTCAATACCAGCGCGGTCAGCGGTGACGGCTTTGTGCAGCGCAGCTCCTTCAACGGTGACCTCAGTGGTGGCTTGAACCTCAACAGCACCTTCGTTGCCGGTGCCGGCAAGATGTTGCTGAGCAGCCAGTACCAGGGTAACGGTGCGGGGATGATCATCGACGTTGAAACCGACCTTGACGCAATCGAACTGCGCGCCGACGACCTCGGTGGCGGCGGTGCGATCCTGCGGCCGGGGCGCAACTACGTGCCGGTCTCGGCCTACAAGAGCAGCAGCGTGAGTTTCGACTTTGAAGGCAACCACCCGCCGGCGGCCAATATTCAACCAACCCGCGCCAGCTATCACCTGAACAAGGGCGGTGTGGACTATCGAAAAATCACCGTAATGAAAACCGTCACTGTGCTTGGCCGGTTGCTGGACGAACGCGGTACACCGCTCAAGGGGCATCACGTGATCAATCACGCCAGCCGTGGGGTCAGCGAGGTGGACGGATTTTTCTCGATGGAAATGAGTTCCAGCGCGCCCACCTTGCAAGTGCGCTACCAAAACCAGCTGCTTTGCCAGTTTCGTCTGGACCCAAGCAATGCGCCGAACGAAAACGACGTGTTGATGATTGGTGACTTGCGCTGCACGCCGGACACCTTGGCCGAAGCTAACTATCACGCCGAGACCGCCGGTTGACGGCGGTTGAAACTGGAGTTCATGACCTTGATTACCGCAACCAAAAAACGCCTGGGCCTGTGTGCTTTAGCGCTGGTCCTGGGCGCTTACAGCCTGCCGGCGCTGGCGATTGTCGAGCAGATCACGGCGGTGTTTCGCCCCGACCCTGCCAACCCGACGAATAACAAATTCGTCAACACCACCCCGCAAAGTGGCTTGTGTCCCTGGCACGTTCCGGCTTTGTGTGAGGCGGCGAATATCTTCAGTATTCGTAACACTGCGTTTCGCGCCTATTCCACTGGGCCAATCGCGGCTTTCCCCGAGGATCCGCGCCAGAGCGCCTATTTCAAGGTGCCGTCGGCCTTTCGCGACCTGCCAGTGACGCACACCGTCACCGGCCGCACGGAGAGGGTACAGATGCGTATCGCCGGTATCGGTGGCCGGTGGAATGTTTCCTACCCTCCGGGCGTGTCCGGCTGGGCGACGCCAGGTGTGGGTTGGAGCACTTATTGGCGAGGGGCGCCCGCACCGTGCAAGCCGATCAATTACATCGCGTCAGGAACCTCGTTCGCGTTGTTTTTCTGGATCGTGCCGGAGAACGCCGATGCGTGCAGCGTCACCAACGGTATGGATATTCCGGCGATGAGCTATACCACGCTTGAGTACGGTTATGAACTCAAGACGCCGAACCCGTTGGGCATGGACGCCGGTACCTATGAAGGCTCCATCACCTACACCATGGGGCCGGGCGGTGATATGGATTTCGGCAACGCCATGATCCCCGACGAAACGGTCCTGACCTTCAATTTCATCCTGTCGGTGGAACATGTGCTCAAGGTCGACCTGCCGGCCGGCGCCAATCGCATCGAGCTGCTCCCCGAGGGCGGCTGGCAAGCCTGGCTCAACCAGGGGCGGCGCCCGTCGCGATTGTGGCGCGACCAGACCTTTGCGATTTCCGCCAGCTCACGTTTCAAGATGACCCTTGAGTGTGGCCTGGTCATCGGCAACACCTGCGGTCTGCGCAACAGCGACGGTGACGAAGTGCCGCTGCAAGTGGCCGTGAGCCTGCCCTATGGCTTGCGTGACCAGCACGACCAGAGCGTGAACGAACTGCCCCTGCGTCTCGACGGCGTGGGCACCGAACTGTTCCAGCCAACGCAATACGTGAACAACCGCGAGGGCAAGTTGCATTTCGAAGTGGCCAGGGATGACGTCGCCGACATGCTCAAAAAGCCCGGCAGTACCTATTCCGGCGTGGCCACGGTGATCTGGGATTCGGAAGTCTAGCGGGCATTGCCCCGCATATCGGCTCCCGCAGCGGGCGGTGAGCCGCGTTCAATCAATGAGGCGTAAGCAAACATGAAACATGCAGTGTTAGGGGCTGGGCTGTTGCTGATGTCGTGGGCGGCGCAGGCCGGGCCGGCGATCAATGTCGGCGTGGTGTACGACTACCTGGAAGGCGACCGCAGTTCTTATCTCAAGCGAGTGTTCAATGGGGGCACCAGCACCGCCTTTATCAAGGTCAATGTGCTGGAGATCGTCTACAGCGCCGACGGCACGTCCAGGGAAGTCCCGGTCGCCTCCCTGACCGACGACAAGGGTGGCGCCACCAGCCGTGACGGTCTGATGGCCAGCCCGGCGCGGCTGATCGTCCCGGCGGGCGGGCGCCAGGGCACCCGTCTGCTGTACATGGGCCAGCGCGACAAAGAGCGTTACTTCCGGGTGCGCTTCATCCCGGTGATACCGGAAAAGGACGACGACTTTGCCGTTACCGATGGCGAGCGTGACGCGTACAGAAAGGATTTGGCGGCCGGGGTCAACATCATGGCGGGCTACGGCACCGTGTTCTTCGTGCGCCCCAAGGACACCCGCTTCGATACCAGGGTCGGCGAGACTGCCAGCCAGTACACCCTGCGCAATGCCGGTAACAGTGTGGTGGTGCTCGACGAGTTCCGGGACTGTTCGGTGGCGAAAAAAACCGACTGCGAAGCCACCACCAAGCACCACATCCTGCCGGGCCGTCAGTGGACGCTGGAGAAGAAACCCGGCCGCGAGTACCGCTTCCAGATGATTGAAGGCCGCGACAAAAAACCGATGACGGTCAACAGCAACGGGTGATGACAATGTTCAAGCAACTGACGGTATGGGCGGCGTTGATCGCAACGTTGTCCATCGGCGGGCCGGCACAGGCGTTTCAGGAGCGCCAGAGTTTTGAGGTGTCGGTGACTATCCCTGTTCATGAGGCCTATGTGTTGCCCTCCGAACCCGACTGGATGGGGCAGGACCAGGTACTGGCATGGGACCTGGCCACCTCCAGGCTCGGACGCCTGCGCAAGAACTTCGACGTGAAGAACCTCAATGGCGGTGTGGCCGCCCGCCTGGGGGACATGCCTTATCTGTTGAGCGGCCGCGACCGTATTGATTTGCGCGTGCTGTTCAACCGGGTGCCCCTGACCCTGGACTCGACCCGGGTACTCAGCGCCGACGAGGCGGGCATGGGCCGGCGCGTCGAGCTGGAGATTGCTCCGATCGAGCCCGAGGGGGGCTACCAGGGCGGTGCCTACTACGGCACGGTGCACCTGATGTTCGACTATCTGGCGCCCTGAGCCTTCGGTTCCATCAAGTGCGGTTCTTGCGTGCACCTGCCCGGTTCAGCGCGGCGCGGGTCAGGTCTCGCAGCCACTGATTGTGACGGTATCCCAGCTCGTTCAGGGTTGTATCGTATTGCGCCGCACTCATGGGGTTGCCGGATAATACGCCGGCTTCATCCAGTTCCAGCGCCTGCGCCAGGTCGCGCAGTTTTGCCAGCAGGGCTTGCCGATCGGTCTGCGGCAGGTCCTGTGACTGAGCGTATTGCGCTTGCAGTGCCTGTAGTTCATCGAGCTGGAGGTACTTGCGGTCAAAGGCGGTGTCATTGTTCCATTTGGCGGTGGGGTTATGCTGCTCAAGGTAACGCTCCCAATGCGTGTCCAGCAGCATCTGATTGACCAGGCCGTCACCTTCTTCGAGCCTTTCGACCGCCGCGGCGACCTTGTCGATCTGTGCGGGGGTCACGTCAGCCAGTGTGCGGTAAGTCATATGCGACGAGAGCCAGGGCAGGTCCAGTCGGTCCGCCAGGCTGCTGCGATAGGCCAGATGAATGCCCGCTTCGTCGACCTCCCCATGCTCGCCGTCGATGACCTGCGACCATAGCCGTTGCCCCAGCCCGCCCTGGTCTTTGGGCTTGAGGCGGTGGGCGATATCTTCGCCGATGGCTTTGCCCATATACGCATCGCGCGCGGCGCCGCGGGTCAGCACCACCAGCCTGGCTTCAAGCTCCTCTGGTGATGTGCTGGTACGATGGGCCTCACTGGCTAGCACTTCGACACCGAGTTTCTGAAAGATCAACGCGCCCGCGTCGGGGCACAATCCAGGGTAGCGGGTATCCTTGAATACGCGTTCGCGCAAGTCGCTGTCGGCTTCGACCGCCTGCAGCAGGCGCCACACCCGCTGGCTCAATTCAGTCCGGTTGCTCTGGTAGGCCAGGCGGTCCTCTTCGGCTTGAAACTCATCGGGTTCCTCAAGCGATCCGATCACTTCAAACAGGCCCTGGGAGCCCGGTTCCTTTTCAATCTCATCCCACAGTTGCCGATGGCGCTCGCGCTCTGTCGGCTTGATGTAGGTCAGCCAGGGTTCGCTCTGGCCTTTGGGCGCATAGGTGCGCAGCGCGTCCAACCCCACTGACTCGCGATATTCGGCGAGCAAGTCCTGAAAGTCCGAGGTGAGCCTGCTTTGGTCCAGCCGTGTGCGGGCGATGATGTCGGCCTCATCCGAGCCCGGGGCGACATGGGGCAACCGGGTGATCGGGTTCTCGCTCAGGTCCAGTTGGAATCCGCGCGCGCGGGATTGGCCGATGAGCCCGGCGGGCCAGTCGTTTATCTGTGTATCGCGCAGGTTCAGCAGGGTCAGGGCCGGCATCTGGCGGATGTCCGGTGCCTGCCCCAGCGGGTTACCGGCCATTTCAAGCTGTTTGAGGCGCTTGAGCCGGGCGAGTGTCGACATGGCCGCCTCATCCAGCACGATGGCATTTCCTTCCAGGTACAAACGGCGCAGGCGTTTGAGCTTGCCGAGGGTCTCAGGCAGCCGGGTGAGTTTGTTGCGACTCAGGTCGAGGTCGCGCAGATGCGGGAAATTGTCGAGAAAGGCGGCATGGCTATCGGAAAATTCACAACCGCGCAGGTCCAGGTCGCTGATGTGGTTCAGTGGCACATTGAGGGTGGGCAGTTCGTCGGGCAGAGGGGTGTTGAACAAGTCCAGGGCGATACCGCCACGGTGTTCGAAGCTGTCGTCCAGATGCACCGTCAGGCCGTTGCTCCAGCCGTCATAGAGGCGGGTCGCGACTTCCGCTCGACGCTTGCGCACTTCCGGTTCCAGCAGGGTGCTTTCCCAGCGCGTCGGACTTTTTATGTAAGTATCGAGCTGATGGAACAACTGCTGTTTTTGCGACTCCATCTGCGTCAGCGTTTGCTCGCCTTCGGCTGTGCCCAGCGTGATGGACAGACGTCGAACGCTGTCTTTGCTCATTGCCGGAAGTAACAGCTTGATGCGCTCTTCAATGGTTTTGGGCTGCATGTCATAGCTGTCGACGCGGGACATTTTGCACAAGGCACCGCCGCCCAGCAGCACTTCGGTCTCGGGCGCAGGTCGTTTGCGCACGGGAGGTTCGGCCAGGGCCAGGCGTCGCTCGGCGGGCGTCTGATTGCGTTCGATCACCCATTGGCGCAGTTGCTCACCTTCGCCGACGGCGAAGAGGGGCGCGCGTTGCGGGTCCTGGGCCAGGGTCCAGAGCAGGGACTCGTACAAAGTGGCGGCAGCGCTCAGCGGCTTGGCATCGGCGTCGAACACCGCATAGTGCCCGTCCATGCTGCGCACCAGGGTGCGGGTCTGGAGCGCATTGGCATCGCCGACGCTGCAGCGCAAAGGGCCGCCGGGGCTGCCGTCGCGCAGGTCGACTTTCAGGTTGGCGAACGCATCGCTGTGCAGACGCAAGGTGTTGAGCACCAACCGTTCGCTTTGCACCGAGGGTTGATGATGCGGGTAGAGCCCTTCGACAGCGCGGCTGGCCTGGTTGTCGAAGTCCAGCTCGCGTGCCAGGCTTTTGAGACGCAAGGGCAGGCGCTGCTCGTGCGTCATCACCGTGGACTCTTCTGGCCAGGCCTGACTGAGCAGCGCGTTGGCGCAGCTCAGCGGCAGCTCGGGAACGTTCTGGCGCACCAGGGCAACGTGCGGGTCGCTGCTGACTTGGCCCAATTGATAATGGCTGTTGGCGATATGACCGCCAAAGCCGTCGACGTAGTCCGCCAGTCGATTGCGCAACGCCTGCACCTGTTCGGCCGGGGGCAAGCTGTCGCCCAGTAACGCAGTGATCTGTTGTTCGTCGAAAAAAACCAGCACGCGCTCCGGCAGCCTGGCAGCCATTACGTCGGCCAGGCTGATGGTCAAGGTATCTGCCGGTGCGGCGTCGGCGTTGCCATATTTACGCGACTCGCCGCTCAGGTCGCTGTTGTGAAATACCTCCAGGGCTTTGTCTGGCGGCCAGCCGGGGAGTTCTGTGACGGCCTGTTCGAACCAGTAGGAATACGGCTCGAGTGTTTGGCCTGTGCGCATCCTGCGGGCTGATTCTTCGGCAAACCGGCCCGCTTGAAAGCGCTCAAGGCTGTCGGCCAACAGCGGCGCAGAGGGTCGGTTGCGCACGTACATGTGGCGCAGATGGTCCGGTTCGCTGCCACTGATGACCCGGATCTGTTCGAGCTGCTCGGTACTCAGCGCCTGGGTGGCGGGACTGATCCGGCGCATCAGCGTGTGATCGTCCCAACTGCGGGGTTGTTCACCTTCATGCACCCAGGCACCGCTGCCATTGAAGCGTATCTTCGGTTGATAGGCGTGTGGCCGGCGGGGATGCACGATGCGCTGGTGAGGCAGTTGGGGGTCGTGTTCGATCTGATAGTGGTTGTCTGCGTGTGCCAGCCAGTGTTTTTGAGCATGCTGATATAAGCCTTGTGCGTCAGGCAGGGTGCCTTTGGGCAGGCTGATGCTTTGCTGGTACGGCGAAAGGTCCGGGTTCCACAAGCGTTTTTCGCCGCCGGCAAGTTCCACGGGGTGCAACCCTTCGACGAAGGGCGACGGCGTGAGTGCAAGCGTCTGGCCTACCGCGCCGGCACCCGCCCAAACCCCCAGTTGCACTACCGCCTGAGCCACCTCCATGGCGTGAGCAATCGCTTGCAGCCCGTCACCCTGTGCCCAGTCAACGATGCCTTCGAATACCTCGTTGGCCACCTGGTAGGCGGTGTAGGCGAGCATCAACTCCCCCAGGAACGGCACGAATGGCGTGACCACCAGTAACGCAGCATTAAGGATGTCCGACAGCATCTTGCCCAGGTTGTCCCACCAGGCCCAGCGGGCCATCAGGTCTGCATAGGCGGTGGTGATGGCAATTTCCCGGGTATCGTTGACGATCTTGTTGAGTTTGACCCGGTACAGGTAATGCCACAGCGTGTCGGGTTCGGAGTGGCCGGAGGGAGGGCGGTTCTGGTAATCGTCAAAGATGTTTTGCACGCTGAAGTGCAACTGCGGCGTGTCAACCGGGATGGTTTGCCAGCTGGGGCCGCTGTCGGTGCGTTTCTTCTGATGCCATTGCACCTTGAACAGGCGGTTTTGCAGCTCGGCGAAAAAATAGCCGCGTTGTTTATGGTCCACAAACTGACTGAAGAATTGCCGGTAGGTGGCTTTGGAAAGTGCCTGGCCTTTTTCATCGAGGGTCGTGGTGCTGTCGCGCAGTTGGCGTGTCAGTTCGTTCATGAACTCGACCGGCGAGGCGTACTCCTTCAACGGGTGCTCGGGGTCTTCGGGGATGAAGGCCAGCAAGCGCTCGATGTGTTTGTCGCGACCTTGTGGCGCGGCAATCAGCACAATGCCGCTCAGTTGGGCATCCAGCAGGCTCAGGTTGTAGTACTGCACCGCAATGCCACCCAGGGCCGGGGCCGGCTTGCCCTCGGCGATATCCAAGAGCAATTGCCGGGCATCGTCTTGGATATGCCCTTGCGACAGGGCGACACAGGCGGCGTTTTTCAGCGCTGCCTTATCGCAGGCAATCACCTTGCGGCGCAATTTATCGGCCTGCACCTGATTGTTGAACCCCAAAACTTTCAATAATCGCGTCTGGTATTGCAGGCCAATATTCAGGCTGCGGCACAGGCTTTTGAAGCCCGACGCGGTCAAGGCCTGGCCGCTGGTGCGCGAGGTGAGCTGGAGAATGTTTTGCTGGCCCTGAGCGTCCGCCCTGGACAAGAACGCAAAGTCGGCAAATTGCTCGCCGGCAAAAAAAATTATGCAGGGCTGCGTCCAGTAACGATACGGTCCGGCTGGTCACGCCTTTGCGTATGCCAATGGCCCACCAGCTGTTTTTAGCGGGGGCATAAAGACGAATAAAGGTGTTTTTTACGTCAATGTTGCCGTATTCACGTAAGGCATTTTTGAGCAGGGGCTCAGCGAATGTATAAATGTCTTTTACGTATTTGAATGTTTCATCCACCGTATTCCGGGCAGTCCAATGCTCGGCCATGGCTTCTTTCGACGCCGTGTTCAGGGTTCTGTCGATAGACGTGATTCGTGTGTAGACGCAGGGGCTCGCGGCCTGCACCGCGCGAACGCGGGCCAGCGTTGTCGAGCTGAGCCAACCGGGTAGTGCACGCTTGATAAAGTCAAAGTGAATACCCTTTTCTGCATGGCTTGCAGCGTGTTGATAAGGAGACTCGAATAACATGTTCAGGTTGCCTTTAGAGGATCAGTCCAGGGCTGCCCGGCACTTGGGCCGGGCAGGGATAAACGTGAGAAGTTGACAGTGAGTGGTGCTTCAGCCGACAGGCGTCGGCTAGCGATCAGAGGGCAGGCAACGTCCCCTTCACCTGTCGCAGTGGCTCGCTTGGCTGGGCCGCCCTGGAGACAGGCGACAGCTTCACCTCTGTCTTAAGCTGCGCTGCCAGGTTTTCCAGGGTCGTATAGGACCTGCCTTGCAACTGCGGCCAACGCTCGACAAAAAATTCCCCGGTATCGTTAATTTGAATGGGGGTGGACACAATCGCTCCGCTCTCGGAACGGTGCAGCACATTGGCGTGGGTGGCTGAAGGCTGCTCGATCAGGAACTCGTTGATGTTCCTCAGCCATGCGCGGTCCGGCACCGCCTTGGGAAACGGCATGGGCTTACCGGCAATACCGGCGTGCAACGTGAAGTCACTGCGCAGGGTTTTTGTTCCGGGGGAGCCAATCTGACCTTCGACGAGCTCCCATCCTCCCCGCTGCAGCGGCAATGCCTGGGTGGGGTGGACATCGCGTATCCTCAAGCTGACGCCATCCTGCAATTGGGCAATGCCCGGGACACCCAGGTGCAGGTCACAGTGGGCATCCCCGATGAGCCCGACCCATCGATGCGGGCCCTGTGCCAGTTGGTCAGCCTTGATCACCTCATTGGCGAAATAGCTGAACAGGTTCATGCGGGCCTTGTCCCCGTACATGCGCTTGACGTGATAGCTGGCTGTGCAGTCGAGCGCCCGCACCCGAATGCCCGCCTTGTTCGCGGCCTTGACCACATGGGTGTAAGTGTCGGGCCCGGTATAACCGCGCATATGGCCGGCATCCTGCGCGCTCAGGTAGCGTTTGAGGTTTTTCGGCATTTCGCTGGTGCGCAAGAAAACCTCCAGCTCTGCCTGATGCAGATCGGTGAGCAGGTGCTCCAGGTACAAGGTCTCCACGCCCTCCTGCTTCAACAGCTTCATGTGTTTGATCAGGAACCGTTTGCTGTAGGTATCAAGATGGGACTCGCCGATAACCAGTCCCCGTATCTTTTTATACAACTGCGTGATGAACGCCTTCTCGCTGGTCGCCGTGGCAAGGTCGGCGAAATCCGGGCGTGGCAGTGGCGTGTAGGCGGCCAACGCCTGTTTGGCGGTTTCATCCAGGCGACTGCGTGTTTGCTTGAACGCCTGGTGCGCCGGATGGTACGGGTCTCCCGTTCGAGGCCCGTAGAGGGGGTCAAGGCTGTCATGCCTATGCACCATCTCGTCCAGGTCCGGTTTGAACGACGCGGGCAGATCAAACTCATGGTAATGAGACGGTGACGGGGGGGCCGGTACCGCTCTTGAGGGGCCGGCCGTCGGCAAGGTTTGGGCGGTTGTGGCCATTGTCAGCCTGTAATCGCCCCGCGACAGCGCGGCGGCGGATGTATCAGGCAGGATGCCCACTGCCTGGCCAGGGGTAGCATCCTCCACACGCAAGGCGATGACATTCTGCAAGTCAGCCAGGCCCGGCACCTCGTCGGTACTGCCTATGCGACTGTGATCTACCAGGGCGATCCAGCCATCATCGGGATCGTTTTGCGCGAGGGCTTTGTGGGAATAGAAATTTCTGAGCTGGCTGTTGCGCGGGATAAACCGCTCTTTGTCAGACAGCTCCAGCGCGTGTTCCAGATGATAGGAACTCGAGGCGTCCACGCCGTCGATTGCGACCTTGTGCCTGTGGGCTTCGAGCATCAGTTTACGGAAGGTAAACGGCGCATCCGCGCCCCAGCCCAAACTCGCATCGACGCGCGCCAAGTGGTCGCCGACCTTTTTCAAGGCGTACGCAAGGTTGCCCTTGGTTTCGCCATTGATGATTTTGAGTTTGGTGCGGAAAACGTCGGCCGGCAGGTTTTCGATGTGCAAGCGCTTGAGTCCTTGTGCTGCCAGGGCCGGCAGGTTTTCGATCAGTAACTGCTTGCTGGCAACGCTGGTGTTGGAGGCGCCAATGATCAGCCGCTTCTTGAGTGGGAACAGGCTGGCAAGTACGGTAGACGGGCTGGAGTCGGGTGCCAGTACCGGCAAGCCGGTGCGGTCCGGGCGTGCTGGAGGCGAGGCGTAAAGTGCCTGCGTATCTTCAGTCAGGTGTTTCACCTGATTGCGGTAGCTGTCACGTAGAGGCTTCAAATCCAGATAGGCCCCTTCACGTGCGCCCTGCGCAATGGTGTCATCCGGATGACTGGTGATGGTGCGCACGTACTCAAGGTTGAGCGCTGATCTGAAGTACTTGCCTTGCTCGGGTGCAATTTCATAGCGCGCCAGGGACGGGTCGGCCTCCTCCTGGAGTAGCGTATAGGTCTTTCTGCGGCCACCTCCCGCAACCCCGGAACGAACCCAATGGCCATCGGCGTTCCGGTTGACCAGGCGTGCAGTCGACTGCATTTGCCCGGTGACGGGGTCATGGCGAAACAGCAGATACCGCCCCAGAGAATCCGGTGTGTGTTTGACCCAGAACTGATGGGTATCGAACATCACGGGTTTCATGCCGGCAGCAATACCGGGGTCAATATCGTTGATCAGCGTGGACTGTGTCAGCGCTTTGGTCACCGGTCTGATCGACAATGTATTGAAGGGGCCTTTAAGGGCCTGGCGAACGTCAAACAACACAGCACCGCCCACATTGGCCAGGTAGCCGATGTAGTGTCTCAAGGCGCCGGCCATGTCGCCCTGCTGGTAGGCGGTGATGGCGAGCATCGCGTCCTTGAAGGCCAACAAGCCACCCAGGCCCAGGCTCAACACGGGAAATGGAATGGTGGCGAGGGTGGTGACCAGTTCGACGCACGTCCAGACAATCCCCATGATCATCTCTGTGCGATTGACCGTGGTGGCAACCACATCGTCTATTTTTCGTTGCAGCACCCTGTTGTAGACATCGTTGCGCAGGTCGGTCAGGGTGGTGTCAGGCGTTGTCCTGTCATAGCGCGCTGGGCTCGGGGTCGTGCGGTCAATCGTTTCGGGCAGTCCATCGCGGGCAGTCGTCAGGAACGTGGTGATCCGCGCCTGGGATTGGACCGGCACCCGACCGTGCAGGTAAGCCGACACACCGTCGACTTTTTTCAGCCAGTAGTTGAACAGCTTCGCCTCACGAAAGCCGATGCCGTCGGGTGCGTTGGGGGTGTAGAGCAACACCTTGTTGTTTGCATGGCTGAACAGGTAGTTGCCCATTACCCAATCGCCGTCAATCGTCAGGCGGTGTACCTGATAAGTGGAGCGAGTCGCAGCCGCCGTGTCGCCAAGGCTGTCGATGGCTCGCTCCAGCCAGGTCAGGTCGAGCCGGGCGATATGGCCACGCAGGCAGCAGTCGAGCGCCGCGTATTTCATCTGCAGTTGGGTGATCGCCAGCGTGGCGTCGCGCCGTCTGGCGTAGCCGGGGCTGTTCGCGCTTTGCAATTTGGCGCGCACTTCGTCGGTGTAGCGTCGACCGATCCAGACACCGGTCACCGACCTTGACACGTTCTGCGGGGTCAGGCGGCTCAGGTCGACGCCCGCCGGCCCGCTGAACGTGGCCGAGGTGGAGAATTTCGGATCGATGAAGCCGACGTTGTCCGTGTAACCGTCGCGGTACAGCCTCGTATAGGTAATGGGCTTCGGCTTGCCGCCCAGCAGTGGCCAGGGCGCCGACACGAACACGCTGTCAGGGTCGACATCGTTCTGAGGACGGCCCAGCAGCGTGTTCAGGCTGAGTGTGGCCTTGGCATGCAGATAGGCATCGAAGGTGATGAAGTTGGCGTGCGAATCGGGCATGGCGTCATAGGTGCGCAAGGCACCTGCGGCATCGTCGGCAAGGCGGGTCAAACGGTTTCGGTCTGGCGGCTGGGCCGAGCGATACCAGAGCGGGGTGCTGTAGTCGTAATCGTCCTGCGCTGCGCTTTGCGAATGCACGACCATGGCGTCCAGGCATACCGTGTGCGAGCACACAGGGCCGAATGTCACCTCTTCGTGTTCCCTCGCGTCGGGCTTGAAGCCCAGACCTGCCAGGAACGTGCCCATCTTCGGCCGAAATCGCAGCGGGCATTGCTCCAACAGGTAGTCGCGCAGGGTGCGCCCCTTTGACCGGGTGTGGTCATCAGCCCAACTGATGATATGCGCCTGGCATTCGCGCTCGGTGGCGAATGCCTGGAACTGTCGCTCGCGCGGCGAGTTCGGGGAGCACAGCAACAAGCGCCGGACTTGGCCGGTGGCGTCCACCTCGCGCAATAGCCACAGGTCTTTGAGTTGCGCGCCGTGCAACAGCACGGTGCGTGCGCACAGGAGCGGGTTCGTACCGGCGCGCAAGGTGTCGAACAAGGCATGGTCCGCGTGGCTCAGGTCGCCTCGCAAGCGGGCGATAAAGGCCAGCAGCACCAGGCGATGATCAAACAGCTCGCGAGTCGCCCGTCTGAAGCGGGTCTCGGTCTGCATTTGCTTTTGCAGCGCGGCAAAGTCCAGGCGCGGTTGCAGGCCGGGTTCGCGGAGTATCTCGAGCAGGCTTTGCGCATTCAGCACGGCATGGTCGCCTTGCAGTGCCGCCCCCGCATACGTCAGGGTGGAGTTGGTCAAAAAATCCGAGCCGGGCAGCTCGTCGCCCGCATGCAGCCCGTCATGGCTTAATTGCACCAGACTGCGCGTTTGCTCATAGATGCCGACATGGGCGACATGGCGTCGGGTGGTGATATTCAGGTGGAGCGGGTCCAGGTCGTGGATTTCCAGCGCTTCGTCCAGATACTCGGTCAACTGGAAATGCGCCAGGGCCTGGGGCGAAGCGACAGGCCCCAGTAGCTCGATATAGGTTGCCCGGGCCTGATTGTAATCCTGCAGGCAACGACTCAGGGTTTGCTGATCCCTCGCAGCCGCGTTGCGGTACCAGTCCGGCAGGCCGTTGTATACGCTGCGCTCCAGCAGCCGTTGGCGCCTGAACGCCAGGCGCGACGACAAATCCGGCAGTGCGGCCTTCACCGCGTCGTCCAGTGCCGACTGGAGCAGCGTTGCCTCGTGCAGCGGGTTTCCGACCAGGCTCAATGCCCGTTCGATGTCCTGGCTGCGCTTGTCGATGATCGCGTTGTAGGTATGTTCGAACAAGGGCTCGCCGCGGATGGGCAGCAATTGCAGTGGCCAGATATCGTCGACGTCCAGCGCCTGATAATGCACAGGCAGGTGTTGGCAGAACTCCTCGTGGCCTGCCGGCAACGCTAGCGTCGGCTTGAGTCGCTGGTCGAGTTGCGCCAGCGAATCGAAGGACTCCAGGCCTCGGTTTGGGGTGAACAACAGCACCTGGCCGAGGTCCTCTCCCGAGGTCAGGTTATCCACAACCGGGCTGGATTTGCGCGTAAGCACAAAGGCCCCGGCAAACTCCACGGTTTTGTCCTGGTAGCTGAAGTTGAGCGAGTACATCCCCGGCCGATAATCCGCGCCCCGGGAGCAGTCTTCAACCATGCGTTGTTCTGCCGGGGCCAGCAGGTAATCGCGCACATCAAGCCTGGCCTGCTGCTCCAGCGCGCCAAGCCCCGCCGTCTGGGCGAGATAGCTCTTGCGGCCCAGACCACTGACTGTGCTGGCTTCGTCAAGGCCTCGCAGGTGTGTGTTCAGGTCGGTTTTGAGCTGGGCGAGCAGTGCTTTTCCGGCGGCTTGGGTGAGGTCCGCCTGCGTCAATGCCCCAAACAAACTGCGTGACCTCTCCAGCAGGACGTTGTTGGCGCTGATCAGGGTGGTATTGAGCTTTTCCAGTGCAAGCAGTTCAGCGGGTAATACGGCAGGCTCCTGGGTTTGAGTACGCAGCGCTGGATCAATTTCAAGCAGGTGAGTACGTATTTCTTGAAGCGTCGGTGATGCTGCTGGTGCGTTCGACGTGCTCATTGGCAATGTCCTCATGCTGATGGCGTGGACCATCAGCATGGGATGGGCGCGGGCTGTGTCGGCGGTAACTATTCAAAGTGCGTTGGTGTAGAGGGAATTCCCAGGCGCTCAAGTCGCGCCCTATGAATAGGGTTGTGCCTGAGGAATGCGCCTCCCACGGGGGCAGGAACCAGGGGCACGACTGGTTCCGGCTCGCGTGTGCAATGGGGGTGAGGGTTAAATCCCGGCGGCAACCATGGCCTCGCGGGTCAGGCGGCGACCCAGTTCCCGTTCGTCGTAGAAGCTCTTGAGAAACAGGCTCAAGTACAGTTCTTCCGTCATGGGCTCGCCGGTCAGGACGTGCTCATCGGGTACATCCAGCGCGTCTGCCAGATAGAGCAGACGCTGCCGGAGTTGGGTACTGGTGGCCGAACTTTTGCGCTCCGGCGGCAGTTGTTCGTGGGCGGCCCAAGCGTTTTGAGCCAGGCGCAAGTCGTCGATGCTTTCACTGGCCTGTTCATGCTGGCATTTGATCTGTCGGAACGCCTCGGGTCGGGTATTGAGCAAGTAGTCGCTCCAGAAATATTGCTCAAGCATTTGGTTCACCAACCCATCGCCTTGCTCCTCCTTGATGACCTTGTCATAGGCATTTGCCAGTTGCCAGGCTGCGACCTTGCCGGCATCGCGGTACAGCATGTGGTCCGCCAACCAAGGCAGATCCAGGCGTTGTTTCAAGCCGGTCTGGTAGGCGCTGTACACTTCGACTTCATCCAGGGTGCCTGCAACACCGTCGACGATATCGGTGGTCAGCCGCAAAGGCGGGCCTTCGCTGCCGTCCTCATTGAGTGTGGGGGTGTTGAGGCGAGTCTGGATATCTTGTCTGGCAATCTGGTTGACCTTGTCCAGCCGGGCCTTTTGTCTGGCCAGCCGTACCAGCGCATTGGTCCGGGCTCTAGGGGTGGGCTCGCGCCATGCCTCCAGCTTCATGGCTTCGATACCCATGGCGTTGAACAGCTGGGCGCCCGCATCGGCGCAGTGGGTCGGCATGGCGCTCAGGTTGAACAGCGCGGTGCGGGTTTGCTCGTCACTGTCGGCGGCCCTCATCAGGCGCAAGACATTGGTGCGCAATTGTCTGAGGTTCTGGTTGTAGCGCACCAGGTCGGCCGGGTCGTGGACGATGTCGGGGGCGGGTTGTCGCTGGCTTCTGATGACTTCAAAAAAACCCTGTGAGCCATGTTCCCGTTCGAGATCGTCCCAGATTTCCTGCCATGCCGGGCGTATTTCGGGTGTCAGGTGTTCGAACCAGAATTGGCTGTCCAGCTCGCCTCGGGGGGGATAGGTGCGATAAGGATCCAGGCCCGCTGCGCGCCGGTAACTGACCAGCCGATCCTCGGCGTCCTGCTCCAGCTTGTTGTTGTCCAGGCGTGCACGTGTCACCAGTTCGGCTTGCGCCGAGCCGGGCTCGACGCTCGGTACTTGGGTGATCGGTGTATTCAGCAAATTCAGGTTGAAGTCGGGAGAGCGGGGTAGCTCGAACAGTCCTATGGGCCAATCGCGGATTTGCGTGTTGTTGAGCGCCAGCACGCGCAACTCCGGCATGCGGCTAATATCCGGCGGTGTGACCAAGTGTTCATTGTGCGAAAGGATCAATACCCTGAGGTGGTGCAATTGCCTGAGCTGTTCCAGGTTCTGCGCACGCCAGCGAATCGGGTTTTCGGACAGGCCCAGATGGGTGAGCCGACGCATACCGCTGATGGCCGATGGAAAAGTCTTCAGGTGCTTGCCGGTGATATCCAGCGTACGCAGGTTAGGGAAGTTGTGCAGGAACGGGCTGTCGGCATCAGTGAAGTCGGTGCCTGCCAGGTTGAGGTTGGTGATGTGGTTCAGCGCGGTATCCAATCGAGGAAAGTTTTGCACAAACCCGTAGATGGTTTCTCCGCGCAGGTCCAGTTCGCTACCCACTCGGCGCTCGCCGAAATCCGTCTCGTACCCGCTGGCTGATTGCTCCCAGCTGCTCTGTATGAGCGCAGTCACGCGCTTCCTGAATAACCGCTCCGGGAGTGTTACGCGACGTCTGCGGGTGCCGGCAGCTGGCTGATCCTGCCAATTCTTGAGTGCCTTGAGCAGGTCTTTTTTCTGGGTTTCAAGCTCAGTGAGCAGACGCTGCCCCTCGGCCGAGTTTAGCGACAGGGCATAGGCCGTTATATCTTCTTCGCAAAGCGTCGGATACAGAGACTTGAGGCGCTCGTCCACGCTGGCGCGGCCCAGTCGACGGCGCAGGGCGCTGAACATTGGTTTTTGCAGCAGCGGTTGGATCTCCAGAGGGGCGACTGGCAAGACCGGCGGTTCGGCCAGCACCGTGCGGCGTTCGGCGGGTGGTTGCAAGGTGCGTGTGAGCCACTGGCGCAACGCCTCGCCATCACCCGGCGCAAAGCCCAGGGTGCCAGGGGGTAAGGCTTGCAGTACGGCTTCATACAAATCCCGGGTGCTATCGACGCTGGCGTCGTGGACGGTATATCGCCCTGGCGCTGTGCGTACCAGCAGTGTATCGGTCGCCGCCTCGTCCGGACCTACACGGCAACGCAGGTGCCCATTGGGCACTTGCTCGCGGATGCTCAGGCGCAGGTCGCCGAACGCATCACTGTGGATTCTCAACGCGTTGAGCAGCAGCCGTTCGGTATCGGGTGTGGGCGCGTTACCCTGGAAGAAACCTTCGTAGGCGTGGGTGGTTCGCGCTTCGAACTGTAATTCCCTGGCCTGATGCTTGAGCCGTAGCGGGAGGCGCTCCTCGTCGTTCATCAACTGTACTTCCGCCGGGCGGGCCTGGTTCAGTATCACGCTGGCCAGGGTGTCGGGCAGTTCGGGGAACTGTCGTTGCAGCAGTAACCCGTGGGCGCTGTTTGACTGGCGTTTGAAACCGTACAGGTGCTCGAAGATGTCGTCCTTGCGTGTGGCGACGTAGAGGCTCAACTGTTCACGCAGGGTTTGCGCTCGCGCGTCGTTGTCGGCGGGCAAAGGCTTGCCGACTAGAGCGGTAAGCTCGGCTTCGTCCAGAAAGTCGACGACTTGTGGGGTTAGCCGGCCTGCCAGTAACGCTTCACGGCTGATGGCCAGCGTCGACTCCTGCGGTGCCTGCATTGCGCCGTGGTGCATCGGCTCGCCGCTCAGGTCGCCTGCTTCGAACACCGCGATGGCTTTATCGGCCGGCCAGCCAGGCATTCGCGTAACCATGTCGGCGGACCAATAGGCGGCTTCACCGTTGTCGGCGGAGGGTTCGCCGAGTGTGTCGATGTGCTGGCGCAGTTCGAAGCGATTCAGGGTATCGGCCAGCAGCGGCGGCGGTGCCTGGTTTTCGGCGTACATATGCCTCAATGCGCCGGGTTCGGTACCACTGATATCGCATAACTGTTGCAGGCGTGCCTGCGGCCAGGTGGCGGTGATGGGGCTCAGGCGCTGAAGCAATTGTGAGTCGTCCCAGGCCCTGGGTTCTTCGCCCTCCAGCACCACGGCACCCTGACCGTTAAGCTGCACTTCAGGACGATAGGCATCGGCGCGTTGCGGATGGATGATCCGGTGGCGGCCGGTGTCGGGGGACTGGCTGACTTCGTAGTGTTTGTTTTCCAGACGCAGGATTTTTTTGCCGGCGTGCGAGTGAAACCCATGGGCATCGGGTTTCGAGCCGGGGGCCAGCGTGACGGCTCTTTGTTCATAGGGGCTCAGGTCCGCATGCCATAAACGGGTTTTGCCGTCAGCCAGCGTCACAGGCTTCAAGCCCTCGACAAAGCTGGAGAGCTCAAGGTGAGCCAGTTGCCCGGCAGCGCCGAACGCGATCAGTTGCACCACGTTTTCCGTCACCCCGGCCACATGTTCAATGGCCTCTACGCCTCGGCCTTCGGTCCAGTCCAACAGCCCTTCGAACACCTCGTCGGCAAGTTGGTAAGCGGTATAGGCCAGCATCAGTTCGCCCAGAAACGGAGCGAAGGGGGTCACCACCAATAGCGCTGCGTTGAGAATATCCGCGAGGACTTTTTCCAGATTGTCCCACCAGGCCCAGCGTGCCATGCGGTCGGCGTAGGCGGTGGAGACGGCCAGTTCACGGGCGTCGTTGAGGATTTTATTGAGGCTTCGCCGATACAGATGTTCCCACAGCGGCGTGCGCACACGCTTTGCGCTGAACTGCAGGTTGGGGTTGTCGATGGGCGTCTCACGCCAGGTTGGCTTCGGATCGCCGGGTGCGTGCTGATGCCATTTCACCTGGCTCAAACGCGTGCCCAGCTGGTTGAAGAAATGCCCCTGGTACTGGTGCTCGACAAACCGGCTGAAGAACTGCTGATAGTCGAGCTGCTGCAATTGCCGCGTCAGTGCCTGCATGAACGCGACCGTGGAGGCATAGCGCTTGAGTGGGTGCTGCGGGTCGTCCGGGATATAGGCGATCACAGGCGATGCCTGGCGACTGACTTCCAGGTCGGCGGCAATCAGTATCACGCCGCTCAATGTGGCGTCCATCAGGCTCAGGTCATGGCAGTGCGCGATCTTGCCGTCGAGCGTCAGGTGTTGCTGGCCCTTGACCAAACCTGTGATCAACGCGTGATCCAACGCCTGGATATCGCCCTTGATCAACGCCATGCGCGCGGCCGCCGTGAGGGCGGCCTGCTGGTTGAGCGCCACCCGGGCGCGTAGAACACCTTCGACCACCGGAGCGGTTCGGCCGAGATAGTGCTCAAGGTGCTGTTGATACTGCGCACCGATGTCCAGGCCGCGAACCAGCGCTTTGAACTGCTGGATCGACAGCCGGGCTTTCAGGGGGAGGACTTCGAAATGGCCCAGGGCGTCAGGCAGGGTGATAAATTGCGAATCGGCGGTGAACGCCTCGCTGTCGGCAAAGTTGTGCAGTGCCGCGTCCAGCAGCGACAGCGTGCGGCTTTGCACACCGCCGCCCACATCCATGACCCACCATGCGCGGTCGGCCGGGGCATAGAGCCGCAGGCAGGTGCTGCGGACATCGACGTCGAGGTTGTATTGCTGTTTCAGCGCGGCTTTTAACAACGGCTCGGCGAAACCTTTGACGTCGGTGACCGGGGCGAGTTTCTGGTCAATGAGGGTTTGGGTTTTCCACTGTTCGGCAATCGCGGTTTTCAATAATTGATGCTGGTGGGGCGAGGCACTTTTGTACCAGGCCGGAACAGCCTTGCGGCTGGATTTCAAGGCGCCTGCACGTGATACCGACAGCTTGGTGATCCAGTCGGGCAGGGCTTCCCGAATGACTTCGTAGTGCTGGCCTTTATCTTCGTGCGTAGCGGGCGAAATGGTTGTCATGGCGTAGTTCTGTCGTGGGCAGGGCACTCAGGTTAGGCTCGCGCAAGGGCGCTCTGGGCAGTATCAGTCTATCGACACCGGGTGTCGGGCAGCCTGTAGCGTCGATGGCTCTATCACACCGAGAAACCCTGTCATGACATCGCCCGAGCCCGGCCCAGCCTCTCTGCGCCAGACCCATATTGACCAAGTCGAGATGCTGTTCCGCGATCCGCCGTCATTGCTCGGGGTGGCGCAAGAGGCTGCCCAGGCCTATCTGGACCAGCATTTTGCGACACAACAGTGGAGCGCCGGCCTGATCCATATCGGCACACCCACCGCTGGCAGCACCGCTGCACTGCCGTCGTACGCTTACCAGCCTTTGCCCGAATTACTGGTGCAGCGTTTGGCCAACGCCACGCCGACATTGCTGGTTGAGCACTATCAGGTCGTGGTTCGGCGGGCTCGCGAGATGTTTGTGTCGAGTGGGCCGACCCTGGCTGAGCTGGAGAAGCTGATCAATGAGTGCGGCGCCGTGCTTCTGTCGTCTTTTTCCAATCGCCTGCAAACGTGGTGGCGTGAGCCTCTTCCGATAAACATGGTCCGTTGGGGCTATCTGTCCGACCACCTGCTGGAGTTGCTCTACGACTCACCGCGCGCCCCTGGCATGGACGAAAAATGTTTCGCTGCGCTGTTCCCCAAGACTCTGTTGCGCCCAGTGCGGCCAACACCGCAATGGAGCCTGCATGGCGGGCCGTTGCGGGTGCATACCGTGCACCTGCAAGGGGGCGATCACACGCAGATACTGCCGCTGCTGGTCTTGAGCCATGCTTCGACCACCGTGCTGTTCAGCCCAGCGAGCGGTCTCCACATGCTTGATAGCCTGGACGACATCGGCGCTCTGTTGCCGGCTTACACGAGCCCGGTGTTGACGGGGGCGGCTGACCAGTGGTTCGTCCTGGAGGCTCAAGGCGACCCGCTCGATGCCTTGGCGTCGAGTTACCTGGCACGCCAACTGCTGGAGATCGATAGCATCCAGCGTACTGTGCCGCGCACGACACAGGCGTGCCAGGCGCTGCTTGATTACATCATTGATCCCAGGCGTTGGTTTATCTGTGAACTGAGCGCGTCCCAGCAGCGTTTACGTCAGGTCATGCCTGGGTGGTTGGCCCAGGCGGACCCTGAGGACAGCATCGCCTACGCCCAGTTGTTGCAGCAGTGGGTGTTGGTCCAGCATGAAAGCGGGGCAGCGCATTTTCTCGAGGGTATCGAGTCGATTACCCGGTACGCCGACCGCCAGTTACAGCACTGCCTGAGAGCGCAGCCAGGTGCGACGAACCTCCAGCCGGGTGATGTTGTGCTGACCTTTGATCGAGTGGTCGCCGCAGCTGTGCCCTTGCCGGGCGGGTTCATTGCCGCCGAGGTGGACCCTGTCACTGTGACGCTGACCGAGTTGGCCCTGGAAAACCTCTCCCGCTTCCCGCACACCCCCAGGCGCATCACGCTCAATGACTCAGCGGCACCGGCCTGGCTGACGTACAGCCTGATCAAACGCTGTGTGGGTGAGGCTGATGTGGGGCAAACCTATCCCGCCCTGTTGAAAAACAAGCTGATCGACGACCTCGCTGAGGCTGCCCGTCGTCGGCAACAGTTCAGCCGGCAATTGCGCGTACAACTGCCAATGTTGGCCCTGGGATCGAAGATCAAGGGCGAGCACGGTATGACCTACAGCGGCTTTCAGCGGGTGCGGGCGGCGCTGCAGGCGAGGGCCTCGGAACGCATGGCGGGGGGCAAGGCCGTCGCGCTGTGGCCGCTGGCGTTCAAGGCATCGGCCGATGCCAACCCGGATGTGGTCGTCAATATGTTCATCATCGGCCCGCTACAGGGACAAAGCGGTCCGCACCTGTTGTACCGGCCATTGTTCAGCCCGATGCTGCAGGAGTATGAATCGTTGGCGGCCCTGTTCACCGCGATCAAGACCCCTGGCGCGTTGCAGGACAACGTACTGACCTGGATCGCGCCAGCACGCCAGGGGGTATATGCCAATAATGGCTTTCACGAACCGCATATTCGCCACTTTTTGCCTGGCAATGAATTCACCGCGTATGAGAAACCGGCGCCCGTTCAACTGAGTAAACAAGTGGTCGCCACCGACCCGGCGCACCATGTGTTCAGTGCCACGGCCAGTGCACTGGTGGCCCTGGCCGATCGTCAATCGGTGTCGAATGCGGAGCAGCGATGGGCTAACTTGAAGAGCGCCGGTTGGTTGCTGTTCGGCACTCTGCTGCCATTTCTGAACGGGCCGTTGGCGCTGGGCGGTTGGTTGGTTCAGTTGGTGGACAGTATGCAGCGCGATATCGAAGGGCTAAGCAGTCACGATGGTCAAGCGAGGAGCGCTGCGCTTATCGACATGCTGGCAAATCTGATGGTGATCGTAGCCCACCAGGCCACGCCCCAGGATGCCCTGGACCCTTTGAATCTGGAGCACCCGGTGTTTGCGCCCCTGGCACGTGTCGAACCGCAGGTCGCGGGCGCAATCACCGTGCCGCTCAAGCGGATTCCCACGCCTGAGAAGTTCCACACGCCCGTGCTCTGGGTCAATGGACGCCAGGTGTTGAACACGCAACAACAGGCGTTGATCCAGAAATTGTGGCTGAAGACGTTCCCCAAGCCGTGGCCTGTGGCCCTGGAAAACGCCGAGTCCAGTGGCCCGCTACAGGGCTTGCGGCGTGATACGTCGAATGTTGCGCAGCAATGGCAGGCGTTGGTCCAGGGGGCGTTGTATCGGGTGCAAGTCAAGAAGAGCGAGGTCCGGGTGATCAGCGCCGATGGCACCATTCTTGGGCCTTGGCTCAGGCATCTGGGCCAGGGCCGATGGGACTTTGACTTGAAACTGCGGCTTGCGGGCGGCAATGCCGACGACGCGGCTGAGCATACCCTGCAGGCACAGCCGGCTGCCCTTGAGGTTGACTATAAAAAAGCGCAGGCCGACCGCGCCAGGGCGGACACCGCGATGCACCTGGCACACACGTTGGCAGCCCGGCCCGCCGGGCAAATCACCGACCCGCAACGTGTCCAGGCGTGGGAGCGTTACGGTCGGGAAATGAGCAACAAGTTTCAGCATGCACAGCGGGAGTTGCAACTGCTCAAGCGCCTGCGGGAATTGGCCCCGCGCCCCGGTTATGAGGAAGAACTTTGCGACGTGTTGGCGTCAGTGATTCTGACCGCACAGTTATTGGATACACAGTATCGACGACACATAGTGGACTGCAATGCCAGGCTCAGGCCGCTGCTGGACCGGCTGAGCGAGGAAACCCCGGAAGAGGCCGAATCGGATATCAACCGTCAGGATCACGCCAAGCTGGGCAGCCTCATGCGTGAGTTGGCGGCCGTGCAGGAACAGGGCATCCGCTGGCGCACTCTGGAGGCCGGGTATCTGGAAGAATTGAGCCGTGTTCCCCGGCTGGGTCGGGATAAGGCCCAAGGGCTGAAGCCGGCCGGGCGCCCTTTGATTCAGGATCTGCAAGTCTTGCAACTGACGACCTTGTGGGGAATTTCCATCGATGTTGCGGGACCTGAGCTCAGCGACGATTTCTTCGACGCTGTCAGCGAAGCCGTCAAGCGTGCACGCCGTGCCACTCGCTCTCTGGCGGACTTGCAACAGCTGCAAACGACGCAGGCAGAACGCATTGAACTGCTGAAGAATATTGACCACGTCTATGCGCAAGTCGACGATCAAATTGAATTCTGGCGTGCCATGGAACCGGAAAAATTCGATTTGGAGTACCTGCAAAAACTGCAGGAGCTGCTTGCCAGCCTGCACCAACAGGTCGAAAAAGAACTGGTGAGCCTCTTGCAACCTGAACCCCGGACAGAACGGCCTGCTGCACCCGCCCCAGTGCCCCAGGGCACCCGGCGTAAAAAAATTATCCGTACGCGTAATCACGATATGTATGTGGCGCAGATCAATGAGGCCACGGCAGTGGCGCCCGCCACCGCAGAGCTGCACGAGGCTGGGGGCGAGTTGATCGGCACGTTTACCGAGGCCCGGGACGGGGTTTGGGAACCGGTGAGGTCGACGCCCAAGCCTGATGCGCAGCTGGGTAGCTTGCTGAAAAAGGGTCAGGCGCTGCTGGATGATGAACGTAGAGCGATCCAGCAGGTGGAGGCGTTGATCGAGCGGGCGAACGATCCGTCTTCCCTGGAGTACCTGCTTGAGGCGCAGGCCAATACCCGACGCTGGACCGCCGAGGCAATTGACCGCAGGCGTCAGGGCATGGAAACCGTTCGACTGGTGGCTGTGCAGCAAGCCAAGGCGCTGGCGATGGCGCGCGACCTACGGCTGGCTGAGGCCCGACTGAAGGCCGCCGGGTTGGCGGCACGGATTAAAGCGACCCGGCTGCGACCCACCACTCAGGATCACGTCGACTTTCTCAAGCGCCACAATGAAGTGCTCATTTACCGCAAGGGGCAGCGCGTGCTCCTCAAGGACACGGCTGATGATTACCTGCAGGTGTATGTGGTCGTTGACGCGAGCAATACCGACCGGGTTTTGTGCTATGCCCACTTCCACTACAAAAGGCTCCACGGGCCGGATGATCATTACGAGGGCGATCCCCACCTCAAGAGCCCCGAGCAGGAGCGACTGGGACGCCAGGCCCAGGCTCGGGTCGAGGCCGAGGCGTTCATACGTATGCGCAGTGGCCAGACCGGACGTGTGCGCCAGACCCTGGAAATTGACCGGGCGAAGATTACGCGGCCTTTTGCCCGAAGCCTGTTTTTTAGTGTGGACTAGCCACCGGCCGGCACAGGGTCTGGCTGCCCGGCTTCAAGTAAGGCAGCAAAATCGGCGCCATGCCTTTGAGCACTTGCACGGGCAGCGCCGAGGTGAACGTAAAGTTTTGAGCCGAATTGCCCGGGACGAAGGCGGTGAGCGTGCCGAAGTGGCGATCACCGATATAGAACACAAAGGTGGCGGTGCGGTTGATCGCCCTGGAGCTTAGCACTCGGCCGCCGGCGCCGATGGCTTCGATGCGGTTGTCGCCGGTTCCGGTCTTGCCGCCCATGGCCAGTGGTGTGCCGTCGTCCAGCTTGAAACTGCCGGCCAGGCGTTTCGCTGTACCGGCATCCACCACTTGGGACAAAGCGCCCCGCAGGGCCTGCGCCACTTCTATAGGCATCACCCGCTTGCCCTCGGCCGGGTCGTTGATCACTCGGGTTTCATAAGGCGTATCGGCGGCAAAATGCAGGCTGTCGATGCGTACTGCCCGCAGGCGCACGCCGTCGTTGAGGATGATGCCCATCAACTCGGCCAGGGCGGCGGGTCGGTCGCCGGAGCTGCCGATGGCGGTCGCCAGGGACGGCACCAGATGATCGAAGGGATAACCCACGGCCTTCCAGCGCTGATGGATCTCCAGGAACGCTTCGATCTCCAGCATGGTGCGGATACGGCTGTCGCGCGCACTCTGGTGACGGCTCTTGAACAGCCAACTGTAGACCTCCTGGCGCTCGAACTGGCTGGCCTTGACGATTTCGCTGAGCGTCGCCTGCGGGTGGTTGATCAGGTAGCCCAGCAACCACAGGTCCAGCGGGTGCACTTTGGCGATATAGCCCTGGTCGGGCAGGTCGTAGGCGCCGGGGCCGTAGCTGTCGTAGAGCGCGTCGAGGCGCTTGTCGGTCAGCGTCTGCTGGGCCTTGGTGCCGGCCAGGCGGGCGCGTACGAAACTGTTGAAGCTGTCACGGCTGGCGTCGGGCAGTAGATAACGGTGCACCGCAGCCAGGCGGATCGCCGTGGGGTGCAGGCTGTCGAGAAAGGTTTCCAGGCGCGCCTGGGTGTCTTTCTTCTGGTATTTCTTCCAGAACTTGAGCAGGAACGTGGTGCCTTCACGGTCGGCAAATTGCGCCAGGTATTCCTGGCGACGGGGCTCGTTGTCGTCCTTGAGCAGTTGCGCGCTGTTGTCGGCGCCGGTGTAGGTGGTGTAGCGCACCAGGTCGCGCATCAGGCGAATAAACGGCAGGTTGATCGACTCACGCAGGGCGTCGCGCAGGGTCGGGTTGCGGCCGTTGTCTTCGTTGCGAAAGTTGTGGAAGCGGTGCAGGCCGCCGCCGGTGAAAAAGCGTTCGCCGGGGCTGGCGGAATAGGTGCGGTCAAGGGCGGCGTCGAGCATCTGCGCCAGGGGTTTGCCGGGATTTTGCAGCAGGTAGCCCACGGCCCAGCGACTGAGGCGGTCTTGTTCGGCGATCTCGACTTTTCTCAAGGCCGCGGGCGCGACGTTGACATAGCGCTCATGCAGCTCGGCGATGATTTGCAGGTAGGTGGTCAGCACCCGCAGCTTGGCGGTGGAGCCCAATTCCAGCTTGCTGCCCTCATTGATGTCGAACGGTTGGTCGGTGTTGTCGGTCTGCACGCGCACGCGGGCGCTGTCGCGGGTGCGCTCGAACAGGGTGAAGCTGTAGCGCACCTGCGGCGTGCTGGCAGGGGTGAGCAGGCGTTCGCCCAACAGCCCGATCTGTTGGGCGTAGGCGGGGTCCGCCAGGCGCTTGAGGTAGGCGGTGACCTGTTCCTGCAAGTCGCCCTGCAGCGTGCTGGTGGCTGACAGGTCCAGGCGATCAAGGTCGTACAGCGGGCGATCGAGCAGTGCGCCCAGGCGGCTGCGGGCCATGCCGATGCCTTTGCTGGCCTCGATTTTCTGCGTGGTCGGTTGCTGCTGCCAGTCGCGATAGCTGACCTGGCTGGCCAGCGCCGCTTTCAATAAGCCAGGTTCCAGCAGCCCCTCCTGCGCCAGCAGCCGCAGGTGACTGTCGGTCAATTGCGCGAGCTCGTCGCGGCCCTTGCTCAGGTAATGCGAAGGACGACGCTGGGCGATCATCAGCGACAGCACTTGGCGCAACGCCAGACCCCGTGACGCCAGACCGGCCGGGGTGTTCGTGGTGTCGGCCAGGGCCTGGTTGACCTGGGCGAAGTCTGCGCCGTACCACACCCGCAAGCCCTCGGCCATGCCGTGCACTTCACCGTGGCCCGGCACTGCCGACAGCGGCACGCTGTTGAGGTAGTCGCGCACTATATTTTGCCGGGCCGGCAGCGTGTCGGTACCGTGTTGATAGGCGCGCACGCTGGCCGACAGCATCTGGCGCAGTTTTTCGCTGCCCGACAGGGTCAGGCCGTCCGGTGAATGACGGTACTTTTCCAGCTGCGTCGCCAGGGTGCTGCCCCCTGCGGTCTGCCCCGGCAGGTGCAACTGGCGCGCCACCTGCGACCAGGCGGCCTTGGCAAAACGCGGCCAGTCCACCGCCGGGTTGGCCTGGGCCGGCTGGGGGTCGAGCAGCGCCCGGTTTTCGATGAACAACAGGCTGCGCACCATCAACGGCGGCACATCGCTGAACTGCGCGTAAAGCTGCGTCGGGTAGTTGAATTGGTACAACGGCGCGGCACGGCAATCGGTGATGTTCAGCCCGGCCTGGATTTTTTCTGCATAGGGGATAAACAGGCCGTGACCGCTGTAGTTCATCAATGCCGTGGAGAAACGCGCCTGAGACTGGATCACGTAGTTGCGCTTGAGCAGGCGCGGCAGGAATTCGCCCAGGGCGCTGTAGCCCAGGCGCCGATCGAACGGCCCGGCACCGGGATACACGATGGCATCGCTGGCACCGGGCTCCACGCGATAGGTCAAGTGTGACGCCCATTGGCTGAGCATGCGCGCCTGCCAGCGGGCGCTGTGCATCTCGCGTAACGCGGCGAACCCCAGGGCGGCCAGCGCCAGCAGCAGGATCAGCCAGAACAGTCGACGCCATGGCCGAGGCGGTCTGGATTTTTTCGGCAATGGGGCGGGTGACGGGCTGTCGGCTTCAGCCTGATGCAAGTCGGTCTGCCACAGTGCGCCCATAGTCGATTGATCCATTCCTACAGATTGATCGGACTTGTCTGAAGCGTAGACGCGAATTGTCTGATCTACGAAGTTTGTCGATGGGCCCGCATGCCACGGGTTTGTCCGAAGTGTCTGGACCCCGGCCCGTTATGCAATACTCTGCGCCGTTTTGCGCGCAGAAGGCTGTTCCAGACGCTTGGTGCTTGCTCCGTCCAAGCGCTTTTTCTCGGGGTATATCGCCAAATTTGCCTGTTTATAGAGTGAAATACCCTGGCGCGCGCTTTTTATACTGCATGCCCGCTGACCTGGCCGCTGACACATGCCAGGCGGGTTTGCCCACGAGGCAGGCCCGGTCAAGGCGGTGTATTTGCCTACCTGCAGATACGCCGACGCTCGGTGGTCAAATCCAATAACAAAATGAGGTTGTATCCCTATGCCTGTCGGCAAACCCCTGCCCCCTGGCGAGACCGTCCAAGGCGGCCCGCTCAAACGCGAACTCGGTGAACGGCATATTCGCCTGATGGCGCTCGGCGCCTGCATCGGCGTCGGCCTGTTTCTCGGCTCGGCCAAGGCCATCGAAATGGCCGGCCCGGCGATCATGCTCTCGTACGTCATCGGTGGCCTGGCCATTCTGGTGATCATGCGCGCCCTCGGCGAAATGGCCGTGCACAATCCTGTGGCCGGTTCGTTCAGCCGTTATGCCCAGGATTATCTGGGCCCATTGGCGGGCTTTCTCACCGGGTGGAACTACTGGTTCCTGTGGCTGGTGACCTGCGTCGCGGAAATCACTGCCGTGGCGGTGTACATGGGCGTCTGGTTCCCCGACACACCGCGCTGGATCTGGGCCCTGGCGGCGCTGATCAGCATGGGCACCATCAACCTGATCGCGGTCAAGGCGTTCGGTGAGTTCGAGTTCTGGTTCGCCTTGATCAAGATCGTCACCATCATTGCCATGGTGATCGGCGGCGTCGGCATTATTGCCTTCGGCTTCGGCAATGACGGCGTGGCGCTGGGCATTTCCAACCTGTGGGCCCATGGCGGCTTCATGCCCAACGGCGTACAGGGCGTATTGATGTCGTTGCAGATGGTGATGTTCGCCTACCTGGGCGTGGAGATGATCGGCCTTACCGCCGGTGAAGCGCGCAACCCGCAGAAAACCATCCCCAGCGCCATCGGCTCGGTGTTCTGGCGCATCCTGCTGTTCTACGTGGGCGCGCTGTTCGTGATCCTGTCGATCTACCCGTGGAATGAAATCGGCACCCAGGGCAGCCCGTTCGTGATGACCTTTGAACGCCTGGGCATCAAGACCGCCGCGGGTATCATCAACTTCGTGGTGATTACCGCCGCGTTGTCGTCCTGCAACGGCGGCATCTTCAGTACCGGGCGCATGCTCTACAGCCTGGCGCAGAATGGCCAGGCCCCGGCCGTGTTCGGCACCACATCCAGTAATGGCGTGCCACGCAAGGCGTTGCTGCTGTCGATTTTCGCCTTGCTGTTGGGCGTGCTGCTCAACTACCTGGTGCCGGACCAGGTGTTCGTCTGGGTGACCTCCATCGCCACCTTCGGCGCGATCTGGACCTGGCTGATGATCCTGCTGGCGCAGCTAAAATTCCGTAAGGGCCTGAGCCCTGCCGAGCGGGCCGGTCTGCAGTACCGCATGTGGCTGTACCCGGTCAGTTCCTACCTGGCGCTGGCGTTTTTGCTGCTGGTGGTGGGCTTGATGGCGTACTTCCCGGACACACGGGTGGCGTTGTATGTGGGGCCTGCGTTTCTGGTGCTGTTGACGGTGCTGTATTACGTGTTCAAGTTGCAGCCGACCAATGCGGCGGCGCGTTCCGCAGCCTGAACCCTTAGGCCGAACCGGAGTCGGGAAATAGGGGAGCAGGCTTGCCCTGATGCCAATCAGTTAGCGCAGATCCCCTGTGGGAGGGGGCTTGCCCCCGATGGCGGCCTCTGGGCCGACCAGGATGCTGGATTGGGTTGAGTACATATCCGTTTCTGCGGTAACGGCTGCTAATGGTTCCGCTTTTACAGCGGCTCACTTTTGAAAAGCGCAAAAGTAAGC
>NZ_CVTK01000052.1:178416-196791 GCF_900004785.1 Pseudomonas sp. 28 E 9
CTAACCCGGCGTCCTGCCGGGTTGCCCACGGATTCAAGCCTGCGTTCGGCCAGCGTGGTTTAACGGGGCGCCTAGGATCAAAAGCAGATCAAGAGCAAGAGCGGCTCGCTTCGCATCGTGGTTACGGTTGGGCGCTACAGCGTTGTGCTAGACAGCCGGCGGCTGGAGCGCAGTGGCCCTGCGCTGATCCAGTTGCTTGTTGAAGTCCAGCCACGCGGCAAACGCAATCATCATGGCGGCCCCCACCAGCGCAGTGAATACTTGCATGGCGAAGGTATCGCCGGTCAGCGCGTTGACCATGTCCGCCAACGGCGCCAGGACCACGCCCAGGCAAAATACTTCCAGGGAGTAGCGGCCCATTCGCGCCAGTTGCCGTGCCAGCCACTGTTGCGTCCAGCCGACACCGGGGAGCAATTTCGCGGTGACGTAGGCCAGAGCCAGGAAGTGCAGCAAGCGCACGGGTGACAGGTCGGTCTTGCTGATGGGGTACAGCCATTCGCCGAGCAGGCGCGGCATCCACGCATCGTGCACGTCGGGCCAGCGCCACGACAGGGTAATCACGCACGCCGTCACCACATAAGCCGCCGCCGCGATGAACAACGGTTGACGCAGCAGCGGGCGCTGTTCAACCGGGCGCGCCGCACGCAAGGCCGCGGCGCCGCCAAGGATAAACAGGCATTGCCAGGTGATCGGGTTGAAATACCACACCCCGCCGTTGCTGGCCGGCAGGTTCCAGCCCTGCCAGGGCGCCAGCAGGTAGACCGTCACAGAAATGGCCACTGCCACCCTCGGCACACGCAACAGCAAGGGCAGCGTGAGGGGCAGGCTGAGAATCAGCACGATATACAGCGGCAACGGGTCGGTCAGGTTGGGTTTGAAGCGCAGCAGCAACTCATCGACCAAGGCCTGCTGGGTATTGTTGAGGAAATACTCCAGGCCCATCTCCTGCACCAGGTCACGGGTCTCGATATGGCTGTTGGCGAAAATCACGATGCCCATCAACAGCGCCAGCAGGAAAATATGCACCACGTAGAGCGTCCACACCCGGCGCAGGATTTTCAGGCAGGCAATGAAGTAGCCATCGCGCTGCAGGATCTTGCCGTACGCCAGCACCGCCGCGTAGCCGGCCAGGAAGACGAAGATTTCGGCGGCGTCACTGAACCCGAAGTTCTGCACGGTGACATGGGCCAGGGGGTTGTGGGGCACGTGATCCCAGAATATGAAGATCAACGCCAGGCCCCGAAAAAAATCGATGCGCGGGTCGCGTCCGTTCAGCATGGCTGCGGGCTCTTGAACAAGTTGTTGAATGTAGATTAGCGAGCGCGGGCGTTTTCGTATGCGCGCGTCGGGCGGGCGCAGGTTGGCGGTATTTGTAGGCAATTGCAAAGGCTGGGTATTACCGAATGTCTCGATGGCCTGCCCGGCATCCGGGCAGGCATTCACTGGATGAATCAGGCAGCGGCCACCTCATGCGGCTCAAAGCTGTCCGCCCGCGCCATCTGCCACATCCGCGAATAGAACTCGCCGTTCACCTCGCCGGTGAGCAACTCGCCCGGCTTGAGGAACACATGCAACTGCGAGAACAATTTGATCTCGGTTGCCGACATGCGGCGCACCAAGTGCTTGGCCGACAGCTGCGACGGATGATCAAGCCCGGCGGCGGCGAGCATTTCCGCCAGGGCATGGAGGGTGTTGCGGTGGAAGTTGAATACCCGCTGGGCCTTGTCCGGCACCACCAGCGCTCGTTGGCGCAACGGGTCTTGGGTCGCCACGCCGGTCGGGCATTTGTTGGTGTGACAGGACTGCGACTGGATGCAGCCGATGGCGAACATGAAGCCGCGCGCCGAATTGGCCCAGTCGGCGCCGATGGCCAGCACGCTGGCGATGTCGAAGGCACTGACGATCTTGCCGCTGGCGCCGAGCTTGATCTTGTCGCGCAGGTTCAGCCCCACCAGCGTGTTGTGCACGAACAGCAGGCCCTCGCGCAGCGGCACGCCAATGTGGTCGGTGAACTCCACGGGTGCGGCGCCGGTACCGCCTTCCTTGCCGTCGACCACGATAAAGTCCGGCAGGATGCCGGTTTCGAGCATGGCCTTGGCAATGCCCATGAATTCCCACGGGTGGCCCAGGCAGAACTTGAAACCCACCGGTTTGCCGCCGGACAGCTCACGCAGTTGGGCGATGAAGTGCATCAGCTCGATGGGCGTGGAAAATGCACTGTGGCGCGACGGTGAAATACAGTCTTCGCCCATCAGGATGCCACGGGTATCGGCGATTTCCCGGGTGACTTTGTGCTTGGGCAAAATCCCGCCATGACCGGGCTTGGCGCCCTGACTCATCTTGATTTCGATCATGCGTACTTGCGGGTCCTGCGCTTGCACGGCGAAGCGTTGCGGGTCGAAACGGCCGTCGCTGGTGCGACAGCCGAAGTAGCCGCTGCCCAGTTCCCACGTCAGGTCGCCGCCGTTTTCGCGGTGGTAGGGGCTGATGCTGCCTTCGCCGGTGTCATGGGCGAAATTGCCCAGTTTGGCGCCCTGGTTCAGCGCCCGGATCGCATTGGCACTGAGCGAGCCGAAGCTCATCGCCGAAATATTGAACACCGACGCCGAGTACGGCTGTGTGCACTGCGGGCCACCGACCATCACGCGAAAGGCGCTGGGGTCGCTCAACGGTGCGGGCCGCATGGAGTGGCCGATGAACTCGAAGCCCGCCTGATACACATCGATCAAGGTGCCGAAAGGTTTGTCGGCGGTTTCGTTCTTGGCGCGCGAATACACCAGCGAGCGCTGGGCCCGGGAGAAGGGCAGGGCATCGCTGTCGGATTCGAGCAGGTACTGGCGAATTTCCGGGCGGATGGCTTCCACCAGATAACGAATGTTGCCCAGGATCGGGTAGTTGCGGCGCACGGCGTGGGGACTTTGCAGCAGGTCGAAAATGCCGATCAGGCTGAGGAGCCCGGTGACCAGCGTGACGGGCCACAGCCATTCGTGTTGGATAAAGGGCAGGCTGGCCAGGGTGAATATGACGCATGCGGCAAAGAACGCGTAACGGCTTAGTAACGACAGGCTCATACGGTTTTTTCCTTGGTTCGGACTCTTCAGGTCGATCCGGCATTCTGCGCCCGTATCCAAACACGCGACAAGGATTGAAGGCCCGGTCGCGGCAGGCGCACGCCATGGAACCGTTGGCTGAAAGGTAGCCACTATCCGTGCAGGACGCCCGCTTCCCCTGCCTCTGGAGTCATCGCTCATGCCGATCTCGTCTGCTGTTTCCGGCCATTTCCCTATCAATCAAGGCCTGCCCCAACAGCCTGTCGCTCAGCTCGGGCAGCGGACCGCGCCCACTCGGCACGAGGCTTACCATGTGAACCGCGACGGCACTCAACCGGGAAAATTTCAGCGGTTCGCCGCCGAGGCCGGCAAGAACCTGTGGTTTATCCCTGGCATGAGTAACGTGTTGCTGGGCATTGCAAATGCCAAGTCCAATGGCGAGAGCGCTGTGAGCGGCGCACTGGCCGGGTTCAACAAAACCTGCGCAGATGGCTTTGACCAGGCGCTGGTCGGCGCGGCCACTGGGGACTACAAGGCCGTCGCCAAAGGCTACTTCGACGCGGTGAGAAAGAACGAGGCCACGCCGGGCTCCGTCAAAACCGGCTTGCACGAGGTGTCGGATGCCGTGGGGCTGGCCACTGCGTTGCGCGGCAAAAAAACATGACAACAGCCATTCGGTCACTGGTCTATTGCAATTCGTTCTCGTTTGGGTGTGTAATTGTGTTATTGTATAACATATGCAAAGCACCCAGACGCCCCGGAGGCCTTATGAAAGCTGGTATCCATCCTGACTACCGCACCGTGCTGTTTCACGACACCGCCGCCGATGTGTTCTTCCTGATCGGCTCCACCGCCGACAGCGATCGCACCCATAAACACAGCGATGGCAACACCTACCCGTATATCCCGCTGGACGTCTCCAGCGCTTCACACCCGATCTATACCGGCCAGCAACGCAAGACACAGGTCGAAGGCCGTATCGCCGGGTTCAACAAGCGTTTCGCGTCGTTTGGCTCGAGCCCGAAAAAAGCCGACGAATAAGAACGGCCGGCGGCGTGCCCTACGCCGCCGTCTGCCGGATCGGCAGCACCACACGAAACGTCGTTCCCTTGCCCAGCTCACTGCTGACCGAGATATTCCCCCGGTGTTTCTTGACGATGCCGTAGGACAGTGACAGCCCCAGCCCGGTGCCTTCGCCCACCGGCTTGGTGGTGAAGAACGGGTCGAAAATCTTCTGTACGGTGTCGGCGGCAATGCCGCAGCCGTTGTCCGTCACTTGCAGCCAGACCGTGTCGCCGTCCACGCCGTTGCTGATGGTGATGGTGCCGCGCTCCGGCCCCATGGCCTGGGCGGCGTTGATCACCAGGTTCATCACCACCTGGTTGAGCTGCGAGGCCAGGCATTCAATGTCCGGCAGTGGCGTGTAGTGCTTGATCACATCGGCCTTGTACTTGAGTTCGCTGGCGACGATGTTCAGCGTCGAGTCGATGCCGTGTTGCAGGTTGGCGAACTGCCAGGTCTGGTCGTTATCCACCCGCGAGAAGTTTTTCAGGTCCTTGACGATCTGTACCACGCGGCCAATGCCATCCTTGGACTCACGGATCAGCAGCGGAATGTCCTCCTTGAGAAAATCCAGTTCCAGCTCTGCGCGCAATGCCTCGAGCCGGTCGCGCGGATCCTGCTGCGGGATCAACGCTTCGCTGTGTCGATAAGCTTCGAGCATCTGCTGCAGTTGGTTGAAGTAGCGCTCGAGGGTGCTGAGGTTGGATGAAATGAAGCCCATCGGGTTGTTGATCTCATGGGCGACGCCGGCGGCGAGTTGCCCCAATGAGGCGAGCTTTTCGGACTGCACCAGTTGGCTTTCCAGGTGCTTGCGCTCGTTGATTTCCAGTTGCAACGCCTGGGTGCGTAGCTCCACCAGTTGCTCCAGGGTTTCGTTGGCCGACTGCAAGGCACGGTTGACGCGGTTGATCTCGGCGAAACTGCGCTGCAGGCGCACGGCCAGGTAAAGCAACAGCACCACCAGTAACGTCGAGAACACTAAAAGGTAGCGATGGTACCGATGTTCGACGAGGTCGGCGGCCTGCTGGTCCTGATTGAGGTGGGTGGTCAGCGCGTCGAGGCGCTCGGCTACGGGCACGGCGGCAATCCGCTCGAGCAGGCTGTTGACCACCGGCTGTTCGCGCAGGATCAGCGAAATATGGTTGCTGAGGATATCCACCGGCGCCTGGAACTCACTGGGCAGGCTTTGTTTGTTGATCGCCAGTTTGCCCAGGCCCACCAGGATATCGGCGGCGCGCTCGTCGCTGGTGACCTGGGCGAATTCCAGGCTGCTGAGCAGCAGGTCGTAGGTGTCGGTGGCCACGTCCTGCAACTGCAGCCGGCGTTCATCGTCAATGCTGTTGAATTGGGCCTGGATGTCATCTTCGGCGGTTGGCAGAAACGCCAGTGAGTTGCGCAGCACGGCGTTGTGGGTTTTGAACTGGTCCACCAGCCGGGCTTTTTCCTGGATGGCCGCCTGATAGGCCGCCTGGCCGGCTTGCCAGCCCGACAGGTCGGTAGCGCCGTGGTCGGTAGCGCGGCTCTCGAGTTGCGCCCAGAGGCGGGTCATCTCCGTCAGCGGCATGACCAGGGGGTCGTAGTCGTGAGTGATTGCGATACGGGCCTTGAGCACTTCGCTGTCCCATTGCGCATTGAGCTGCTGGAGCTGGCGGATCAGGTCTCGCGACTGGGTATAGATGGCGGTTTGGTCGCGGGACGACTTGAGGTACAAAAACACCAGGGTGGAGGCGAGGAACAGCGTCATCAGGCCCAGCAATAGTTGGCTGGCGCGGCGGCGATACAGGCGGGTCAGGCGTTTCATAACGGCTTGCCCGCCCATTCGCCGGTCAGGGTCTTGAGAAATTGGATAATCAGGTCCTTGTCTTCCTCGGTCGGATTACGCCCCAGTTGGTACTTGAACATCACATCGACCGCTTCTTCCAGCGTGCTGGCCGACGCGTCATGAAAATAAGGTGCGGTAACGGCCACATTGCGCAGGCTGGGCACCTTGAACACGTAACGGTCGTCTTCGTCCCGGGTCAGCAGGTAACGTCCGAGGTCGGACTTTAACGGATTACCGCGCGCCTTGAAGTAGTCGCCCATCACACCGAATTTCTGGAACATGTTGCCGCCGATATTCACGCCCTGGTGGCAGGCGATGCAGCCGTAGTCCTTGAAGCGCTGGTAGCCGTACTTTTCCTGAGTGGTCAATATCCCGGTGTTGCCTTGCAGGTACTGATCGAATCGCGAATTGGGCGTCAGCAAGGTGCGCTCGTAAGTCGCCAGTGCGTTTTGCACATTGGCGGCGCTGACGCCGTCGGGGTACGCCTGCCTGAATGCGCGCTGGTAGGCGGGCAGGGCAGAGAGGTTGCGCACCACGGTCTGCCAATCGCTGCCCATTTCCACCGGGCTGGTCACGACCTGTTCGACCTGGGCCTGCAGCGTGTCTACCCGACCATCCCAGAACTGCTTGAAGTTCAGGCTGGCGTTGAACACCGAAGGGGTGTTCAACGCCACCGGTTTGCCGTCAACGCCGAGGGAGAACGGTTTGTCGTCGGCACCGCCGGCTTCCAGCCGGTGGCAGCTTGCACAGGACAACCGGTTGTTGGCCGACAGGCGCGGCTCGTTGAACAACTGGCGACCCAGCTCCACCCGGGCCGGGTCCAGCACCGGTGCCGTCGGCAAAGGTTTGAGCGCCTCGTTCAGCGGTGCGGCCGCCAGCGGCACGGCGATGCCCAGGCACCACGCGAAAACAAAGCCGGGGAAAGCGATTGAAACGTTGCTCAAGCGAGCACTCCTTGCGGCCCGGGGCCTGGTGATTGGCGTCGGTAGCGTGCTGCCCACTTTCGTCCATGCTGGCGACTTGCCCTGACCACAGCATAGCCGAGCTCGCTTGATATCGACGGTGAGTTGGCGTCAAATCAACAACGTTTTCGCGCGCTCGGCCTGGACAGGCCCGGCACACCGGTTCCACCGAGCTTAATTTGATTTAATTTGAAGGCAGAGTCGCCATGGATGAACCACTCGCTACCAAGCCTGCCGTTTTGCTGGTCGACGATGAAGAGTCGATCCTCAACAGCCTGCGCCGCCTGTTGCGCAGCCAGCCCTATGACGTCGTGCTGGCCACCGGCGGTGCCCAGGCGCTGGAGATCATGGCGACCCGGCCCATCGACCTGGTGATGAGCGATGCGCGCATGCCCGGTATGGACGGGGCCACACTGTTGGCCGAGGTCCACCGTCTGTACCCGGGCACCCGCCGCATTCTGCTCACCGGTTATGCCGACTTGAGCACCATCGTCAAGGCGATCAACGACGGCCAGATTCACCGCTACATCAGCAAGCCCTGGAATGACGAAGAGTTGCAGTTGATCCTGCAGCAAACCCTCGAACACCAGCGGCTCGAGCGTCTCACCCATGCGCAGAACGACCAGCTCAAGGCGCTCAACGCCACGCTGGAAAAACGCGTGACGGCGCGCACCGCCGAGTTGCAACAGACCGCCGACATGCTCGACCTGGCCTACGACGAGCTCAAGCGCAGCTACGTGACCGGTACCGAAGTGTTTTCCCTGCTGGCCAACCTGCGCTTGCCCAAAGACAAGCAGACCAACCGCGCGTTGATCGAATTGGTCCGCGTGTACTGCATCACCCAATCCATCAATGAAGCCGACACGCGCGACCTGACCATGGCCGCCGCGCTTTACAACATCGGCAAGTTGAGCTGGAACGACAGCATGATGGTTGCGCCCTCGGACAGGCTGCACAGCACCGACCGTGAGCTGTATCGCGAATACCCGACCCAGAGCGAGTCGTTGTTGATGACCCTGGAGCCGATGAAGGACGCGGCGCGCATCATTCGGCATCACCAGGAGCGTTGGGACGGCTCGGGGTTTCCCGACCACCTCAAGGGCGACGCGATCCCGCCGGGTTCGCGGCTGTTGAAGTTGGCCGTGGACTTCATCGGGCTGCAAAAGGGCCTGATCCTGGAGCGGCACTTGAACAGCGACGAAGCGCTGCTGTATATCCGCAAGTACGCCGGGCGCCTATATGACCCGCAATTGGTCGAGGATTTTGTCCAGGCCTGCGCCACCTTTCTCAGCGATGTGACACTGGGTGATCCCACGGTCAAAGTCCTTACCACCCGCGAGCTGGAGGACGGTATGGTGCTGGCGCGCAACCTCAATGCCGACAATGGCATGTTATTGCTCAACGCCGGCAAGGTGCTGAACCTGCCGCTGGTGGACAAACTGATCGCATTCGAGGCGATGGAAGGGGCAAAATACAGCGTATTTATCAAGCAACCTGACGAGATAACCCTTCCTGCATGAGCCACTCAACCATTCGCATCGCCGCCGCCGTCCTGATCGATAAAGAGGGCCAAACGTTGCTGGTGCGCAAGCGCGGCACGTTGGCCTTCATGCAACCGGGCGGCAAGATCGACCCTGGCGAGCAAGCCGTGGAGGCGCTCGCCCGTGAGCTGCATGAAGAATTGAACCTGCACATCGACCCGGCACAAGCGCTGTACCTCGGCCAGTTCTCGGCGCCCGCCGCCAACGAACCGGGCTTCACCGTGCAGGCCGAGCTGTTCCAGTTGCACATCGACGTGGCGGTCACCCCGGCCGCTGAAATTGAAGAAATACGCTGGATCGATCCCGCGGGCGACGGTGGTCTGCACCTGGCGCCTCTGACGCGCGACTTGATCCTGCCGTTCTATCGCGACTCGCTGGCTGGCGCGTGATGATTCGCCCGCTGGACGCCGACGATGCGCAAGCCTATCGCGCGTTGATGCTTGAGGCTTACGGCGCTTATCCCCAGGCGTTCACCTCCAGCGTTGCCGAGCGCGCAGCGATGCCGTTGAGCTGGTGGGAAAAACGCCTCGACAGCCCCCTGGATCGGCTGCTCGGCGCCTTCGAGGGCGATCAACTGGCGGGTATTGTCGGGTTGGCATTCGAGCCTCGGGAAAAGGCGCGGCACAAAGTGACCCTGTTCGGCATGTACGTGACCCAGGCTTATCAGCAAAGAGGCTTGGGCCGGCAGCTGGTAGAGGCGGCGCTGGCGCAAGCCCGCCGGCATCCACGCCTGAAATTGATCCAACTGACGGTGACTGCCGGCAACGAGGCAGCGCTTGCGCTTTACCAGCGCTGCGGGTTCATCCAGTACGGCCTGGAGCCGCTGGCGGTGCGGGTGGGGGATGAGTATTTCGACAAGATCCACCTGTGGCGCGAATTGACCGATCACTGATCTCCACGGTAGGAGCGAGCTTGCTCGCGAAAAACCTCAACGATAACGCGTGCTTCCTGATTGAACGCGGTGCCTGTGAGTTTTTCGCGAGCAAGCTCGCTCCTACAACATCAGGGCAAGCCCCACCTGTTTGCCGGCGGCGCTTAGCGCACTGCACTGACCCCATCTGGGGGATGAGTATTTCGACAAGATCCACCTGTGGCGCGAATTGACCGATCACTGATCTCCACTGTAGGAGCGAGCTTGCTCGCGAAAAACCTCAACGATAACGCGTGCTTCCTGAATGAACGCGGTGCCTGTGAGTTTTTCGCGAGCAAGCTCGCTCCTACAACATCAGGGCAAGCCCCACCTGTTTGCCGGCGGCGCTCAGCGCACTGCACTGACCCCATCCAGGGTGGAAAACGACGTGTCCTTGGCCGTCAGCAAAAAGTCGCGCATGTACGGCGCATCCAGCATGTCCTCCCGAATCCCCGCATACAGCGTAGCGAACAAACCTTTCTCGCCCAGCCGCTTGGCCTTCACATACCCGCGGGAGCTGTATTCATGCAGCGCCCAGTGCGGCATGCCGCACACGCCACGGCCGCTGGCCACCAATTGCATCATCATCACCGTCAACTCCGAGGTGCGGACCTGGGCGGGCTCGACGTCGGCCGGTTCCAGGAAGCGCGTGAAGATGTCCAGGCGGTCACGTTCCACCGGGTAGGTGATCAGGGTTTCAGTCAGCAGGTCTTCGGGCACGATGTACGCCTTGTTTGCCAGCGCGTGCTGATTGGCCACGGCGAGCATGGCTTCGTAGGTGAACAGCGGCACATAGGAGATACCCGGCAGTTCCAGCGGGTCGGAGGTCACCACCAGGTCCAGGTCGCCACGCGCCAGCGCCGGCAATGGCGCGAAGGCAAAGCCGGAGGCGAGGTCCAGCTCGACTTCCGGCCAGGCATCGCGGAACTGGTCGATGGTCGGCATCAACCACTGGAAGCAGCTGTGGCATTCGATGGCCATGTGCAGGCGCCCAGCCGTACCGCCAGCCAGCCGCGCGATGTCGCGTTCGGCGCCGCGCAGCAAGGGCAGGGTGGCGTCCGCCAGTTGCAGCAGGCGCAGGCCGGCGCTGGTGAAGCGCACGGGCTTGGTCTTGCGTGCGAACAACTGCATGCCCAGGCGCTCTTCCAGCTCCTTGAATTGGTGGGACAGCGCGGACTGGGTCAGGTGCAGGCGCTCGGCGGCCTCCACCAGGCTGTCGGCTTCGCGCAGGGCGTGCAGGGTCTTGAGGTGGCGGATTTCGAGCACGGTGGTCTCCATGAATTAAATTTGTGCGCAATGATAAGACATTGAGCCGTATTCATGTTGGCCCTCGCGCCATTCGGTTCACCCCAGTGGTTGGAAGTGCGCGCGTGCAAAGGGCTTGTCGATATTGCCGCGCCAGATGGCTGTGTCCGCAAAGGTCGCTCCGGCCCCCGTCCTGGCGGCTTGCCATTTCATGCCCAGGTACTGTTGATCGTGGCGCTTCAAATGTGCCTTGGAGAAACCGTCGAAAGGTGAATGCGGCGCGTCATAGTGAAAATGCGCGTACCAGATCGGTTTGTCGGCCAGCCCCTGTTTGCCGGTGTCGTACACCTCATACTCCTGCAGATAGTCGTCTTGCCCATCCGGGCGTTTATCCCTGAGCTTCTGGCGGGGGCCCTTCTTGCGAATCACCACCCGGCCCTTGCCGATCAGGTAATCCAGGTAGCCTTCGGTGGGGGTTTTGCTTTCCAGGCTGCGCTGGATCCTCAGGCCTTCCCCGGCCTGCTCAAGTGCGCTGGCGCGGGTACGCAGTTGTTCGATAATCGGGTGCTCGGCGTCCAGGCGTTGCACATTGTTGGCGCGGGACCTGAGCTCTTTGGCTTCGGTGACCAGCCTGTGCTTGAGGTTGACCGGCTCCATGGTCTTGTAGCTTCGAACATGGTTTTCGAAGGTGTCCGCTGCCTTCAAGCGCGCCTGGGCATTTGCGACGACGCTGTTGATGTCGGTCGGCAGCGGCAGCGGGGCGCTTACCGGGCGGCTCTGGAGCGTGTTTAAGCGATAGGTGTTGCCATCGCCTATCTTGTCCCAGACTTCAACGGGCGCCCCGTCCGCGTCGCTGATGATGAACTGCCTGGGGGACTGTTGCCCCGCCGGTTTTTCGGTGCCGATCAATAATTGCCCGTCTTCGGTTTCGAAGACGGCGTGCGTGGCGGTCGGCTTTGGTTCGGAGACGGGTTTTTTGATTGCACGTTGAGCTTTTCGGATCAGGCGTCCAAGGTCGTCTTGCAGGCGCGTGAGAAAGCTTTTGTCGAAATGGTTCGGCGAGCTTGCGTTCCAGGCGCTCAGGTCACGGGACAGTTCTTCGTAGACGTTAATGCAGTTGTGCAATACCCGGTTGCGTTCTACCCGGCTGATATTGGTCTCGTTGAGGGTCATGTGCGTGGTCAGCGCACGGTCGAACCTGCTCCTGGATTGATGCACGGCGACCTCCTGGAACAGCCAGTCAATGGTCATCGTGTCCGTGCGCAGAGTGAGCGCCTGCATGAGATTACTGCTTCTCATGCTGGCCAGGCGCAGGTCGGTAAACCGGTGTTTCCATGCATTCAAGTAGGTGGATATCTCCGTGCGTGTGTGTCTGACGGTGATGTGCTTGACCCACTGGCCCATGTCTTTCATCGAGCGCTCTATCGTGTCCAGCTCGTCCAGCAAGTCCAGGCGACACTGTCTGATTTCACGAGCCAGTGCTTGACGTAAGCCAGGGGTGTGAGATGAGTCGTTCAGTTGGCCGGTGATCTCGATTGTCCGGTCAATAAGAACGCTGGCCCGGTCTTTCGCATTTTGGATCAGATGATTCAAGCGATCCGCGACGATGTGCGCTGTTCTGTTCAGTTCCTCGGCATAGTCGAGGTCGCGAATATGCACGTGCTGTTGCTTGGCCGTTTCGAACGACGCATGCATTTTCTTGCCGTTATCAATGTCCCTGTTCAGCGCGATGTCCAGGTTTTTACTGTCCGCCAGCTTTTGCGGCGCGACGGCGGACTGGTCCGGATAGTCAGTGGTGAATTTCTTGAGGTGGTGGGTGGTCGTGGTGACCTGGCCATAAAAGTCACGCGCCTGGTTTAGCAGTGACTGGCCGAGGCCGAGGCGCTGCATGTTGACCTCAAGCGCCGCCGCAGGCAGTTGCCGGGCGACAGCCGCCGGGACGTTCGCCTGTGCCCGCGACGCGCCACCTCTTGTCCGCCGGCTGCCGCCGCCATAACCGGTGAGGTGGCCGCCATGCAGGGCCCCATAGGTATCCCATTGCAGGGCCTGATCCAGGGCAATGGCCGGGGCGTAATACTTGCCTTGGGCAACCAATCGCATTTCGTGGGTGGTGGCGTCGAACCTGACCTTGAAAGGGCGGCCTTCACTCAGAATGTAATGTTCGCCTGAGGTATGGCGCAGCGTGTGGCGATAGGGCCCGGTCTGCACGGGTTGCAGACTGCCGGCCTCAAGGATGCCGGGGTGTTCATAGCCGGCAAAGCGTTGTCGGGCAGTCGCGCCCTGGCGTGATTTCATGGCGCGCCAGACGCTGAGGCCGACGCCCTGTTTAAGTTGGTGGGCGGCATTCAGTTGCCGCGCCGCGCTGCCACGCGCGTTGGGCGCAGCGGCAATCGCCAGCGCATCCATGGCCGCATACACCAGGCATTCGAATACCGAAGCCAATTGATCGATGCCATGCGCGGTGTCACCGCGCCTGAATGCAGCCACGGCTTGATACAGGCTGGTGGTGGCGTCCGCCAGGGACACTGCCGTGCCGATAAAGGGGATGAACGACAGGGCGATTTTGATGCCGTTGAATACCTTGCCACTCTGGAGCGCGTATTTTTCATGGGCCAGGTCGTCGTTGGAGCGCGCCTCCTTTCGATGGGCCTCCAGCAGACGGCCCATGTGGGCGTCCAACTGGTGGGTGGCCAGGGTGGTGGTGGTTGGCCAGGGAAAACCTGCCTGAATCATCGCGTCGTAGCCTTTGACGGTGGCGCGGTCGATGCGCTGAACGTGTGCCCGCACATCGCCCTGGACCGCACGCCCCGCCACGTATTGCACCATGGTGTCGAGCCGGCACAGTTCGAACAGGGCAATGCGCGCCTGCTCAAGGCTGGCATAACTGCGCAGGTAGCGTTCGTCAGGTGCGTCGGGCAGGTAAAGCAAGGTGTTGCCCGAGTTTTGTTCTTCGATGAAGGTGATGCCCGACAGCGTGATCGGGCTTTGCTGGCGCGTATCCGCGCCGCCGGCACTGAGGTGGGCCGGTAACAGGCGGATGCGTTTGCCGTCTGCGTTCCAGGCGGCCTGGGTGTCGGCATCGATGGCGGTCTGGAGCAGTTGCAGTGCGTCGGCGCTGATGTGGTTCTGCATGCGCGCCAACAGGCCCTGTATGTTGAGCATCAGGCGCCACGGCTCCACCAGGCATTCGCGGCGGTAGCGCTTTTGATGGATGGATTCCCCCGGGGCACCCATGAAGGCTTCGAGGATACGGGCTTCGTATTGTTTGGCCAGGTCGAGGTCGGTGACCAGGTTCGCCAGATAGCGTTTTGTGACGCCTGCCTTGAGGGTGTCACGCTCCTCGGCGGCGTCGGCTGTCACTTCGACGCTCACGAACCCCAGGCGCAGGCTCAGATCGGCATCGAGGTTGCGTAGCGCCAGATCGTCCAGGGATACCTTGCTGCGCTTGGCACTGGGCACGTCAATGATTTTGACCGCAGTGCCCGGCGCGGAGCCGGCGATGGTGTCGCGTCGCTGCTCTACCGAGTCCGGCATCTCCAGTTGGAGCGTAAAGCCTTTCTGGATGGCGAAATCCTTGCGTATACGCGCGTCGATCTTGCGCCTCACGAACACGTCGCGCGGTGGCAGGGAGCGCTCCAGCAGCGCTTGCGCACGTTTCAACGCCGGTACGTAGGCGCGCAGGAGCGTTTTGAGGGCCTCGCGTTTTTCTACGGTTTGGGTGCCCAGCCATGACGGTAGTTGTTCGGCCAGCAGGCGCGCATTGTGCTGCTCGATGAGCAACAGGTACGCCGCCTCGCGCGCCGAGTTATCGGGTATCAACAGGCCCGGCAGCGTTTGCGCACGCAGCTTTTCAAGCGCTGCGGCACGTTGTGAGGCGTGTTCATCGCCTGGCCATGCCTGACGTATACGCGCGGCCTGGTCTTCAAAGGCAAGCTGTTGGCTGCTGAGGCTATGGTCGAACGGGTTCCGGGAGAGCGTGGTGAACTGCAGGGCCAGTTGCTTATCCTGGGGTTGTATGCCGAATACGCTTTCTTCAAGGGCCTGGCGCGAATCGAAGCGCTGCAAGCCGCCGTCGCTGCCAGGCCAATAAATGAAATGCACGCCGTCATGGGGCCCTGGCGTCGATTCGTCCCGGGGTGGGAGCCACACCAGTGGCCCATTGAGTTCGGTACGGGTTGGGGTTGAATGGCCGGTTTGGGTGACCGACAGCGTCAGCGCGACGACGTCCGGTGCGGGGGAGGCCAGAGCGCTTTCGATCCGGTGCAGTTCGTCTTCACTGATCTGCGCCAGGGTGCGCTGGATGCGCGCCTCGATCCGCAAACCTTGCAAGCGAGCCTGGTACAGCGCTGTGTAGTGCCTGTTGAGTGCATCGAGATCCAGCGGTGCTCGATTGAGCATGGCGCGCGCCGCCGTTTCAGCGGCGTGCTGTTGCACCCTGAGGGCGTCCAATTGTTGCTTGAATGACTGCCAGCGCTCACTCGTTGGCGTGTCGCTGCCCAGCAGGTTTTCCAGCGCATGACGGTGGTGTTGCATTAAAGCCTTGCGCTGGTGGCTATCGACACCGTTGTGCAGCAGGCCGAATTGAGGGAGGTGTGCAGTGCTCAGGGTATCGTCAGCCGATTCCGGCGGTGCGGGCATCGCGGCAAACAGGGATCGGGTTTTACGCTGGGCATCAAGCCCGTCGACGTGTTGGAGGGCCAGGAATGCGTCGTGCAGCGGCACGTTCGCGAGCGGGCGGATAGCGTCCTGGTACTGTTCCTCGGTCAACTGCTTCAACCAGAGAGTGATGCCCATTTCCAGCGGGTTGCTGTTGACCTTGTATTCGACCCTTGCCAAAGGATCGACCTCGGTGGTGCCGAACAGCGCTTGCTGGCGGTCGAGTACCGAGCGCTCCATGGCCCCGCGGCTGCTGAATGCCTGCCATGCCGGCACCTGTGTCGGCAGGTACAGCAATTGGCTGACCGGCGGTTCTGTATCGAGGCTCAATACCCAGGCGCCGGGCAGGGCGATGGCGTGGGCGCCGTGGGGTTTGAGAAAAACGTGCTCGGTGTAGCGTGTTGGCGCCTGCGCCGTGGCCGGCCCTGGATAGAGCAGCGAGAACACGGGGTCCAGGACTTCGGTGTGGACCTGCCCCTCGGCGAGCGCGCGCTCGGCGCTGGCTTCGATGTGAATTCGGTACAGCTCTATGACCCGCTTGTAGCAAGTGACCGGCGAATGAGGCGCGCGCTGCGTACGCCAGTAGCGCAGCCACTGGTCATCCAGGCTTTGCTCCAGGTCGAGGGCTTTCAGTTCATCGAGCAGCATGGCGACCGTGTACTGCGCCAGTGCATGGGCCGGCGGCAGGTTGACCACGCAGGCCTGCGGCACGTGCGTGGTGTCCAATGCCGGGTGTTGTTGCATGTAGAGGCAAGCATCGGTCAGGGCTATCCGGCTACGCCCCCGTTGCTCAGTGGCGGGGAACACCAGGGTCACGCGTTCACCGTCCAGTTGAAGCTGTTCGTGGAGCATCAGGTTGATCGTGCTACGCAGCGTTGGAGTACCGGCCATCAGGGTGAGCAGCTCGGACCGGCAATCCTGCAGGCGTTGCGTGGCGTCCGAAAACAGAGGCGCGTCGATGGTCGGTTGCAATAATGGGTGTGTCGCTGCAGGCAGGACAATGGAAGCAAGCATGGGACTGATTCGCTCTAGAAGGCCAAAGCCCTATTAGAGGTCGACGCGCCGACCGGTCGGCTGCATATAGCTATCGACTGACCGCTGGGCACTCTTCATCAAACTGTCATCGAACTGTGGCAGCGCGCTTGAACAAAGTTCATCAGACTCGCGCTCTACTGGGGTTCTGCGTTTCGGTGTTTTTCATGCGCGTGTTGCTTTTACTGGCCGCTCTGTTGTTCGGCCTGCCGTCTTTTGCGGCTTCTCGATGTGATGTCAATGTCCCGACCCAAACGGTCGACCTGGCTCAGGTGAGCATCGCCTACCAGAGTATCGGGCGTGCGTCCGACCCTGCCTTGCTGCTGGTAATGGGCCTGGGTGGGCAGTTGATCCATTGGCCGGATGAAGTGGTGGTCGCCCTGTGCGAGCAGGGTTTCCGGGTGATCCGCTATGACAATCGCGATGTGGGCCTGTCAACCTGGCGCCAGGCCCCGGCCAGTGCCAACCTGACCTTCGAAGTGCTGCGCTACAAGCTCGGCCTGCCGGTGGCGGCACCCTATACGCTGACCGACATGGCCGACGACGCCCTGGGCTTGATGGATGCGTTGCAGATTCGGCAATTCCACGTGCTGGGTGCAAGCATGGGCGGCATGATCGCCCAGCACCTGGCGGCGATGGCGCCGCAACGGGTGGAGAGCCTGACGCTGATCATGACCAGCTCCGGCGCCGAGGGCCTGCCCGCTCCGAATGCGGCGCTGGTGCAGTTGTTGTCGCGGCGCAGCGCGCCCAATCGCGAAGTCGCCCTGGAGCAGCAAGCCGATCTGCTCGCGGCGCTGGGCAGCCCGACGGTGAAGGATGACCGCCAGGCCTTGCTGCATCAGGCGGCGCTGGCCTATGACCGCGCGTTCAACCCCGAAGGCGTGAAGCGCCAGATCATGGCGATCCTCGCCGAACCGAGCCGCGTGCCGTTGCTCAACCAATTGCGCGTACCGACCCTGGTGGTGCACGGCACCGCCGACCCGCTATTGCCGGTGATGCATGGCGTTCATCTGGCCGCGCATATCCAGGGCAGCCAGCTGAAATTGATTCCGGGCCTGGCCCACCGTTTTCAGGAAGCATTCAAGGCGCCGTTGCTGGCGGCGGTATTGCCTTACCTGCAAGCCCATCGCGACGATGCGGCGCACTGGGCGCGGGTTGACGTGGAGGCGCGTTCGAAGCTGCTGTAGAGGTGGTGTATCGTGTCGCTTTGCGCCGCATTAACGCCAGCGAGGTTGCCTACCATGAGTACTCCCCTGAAAATCGATTTCATCAGCGACGTATCCTGCCCCTGGTGCATCATCGGCCTGCGCGGCCTGACCGAGGCACTCGATCAGCTTGGCGCCGAGGTGCAGGCCGAGATTCATTTCCAGCCGTTCGAGCTGAACCCGAAGATGCCCCCTGAAGGGCAGAACATCGTCGAGCACATCAGCGAGAAATACGGCTCCAGCGCCGAAGAGTCCCAGGCCAACCGCGCGCGCATCCGCGACATGGGCGCCGAGCTGGGCTTTGCCTTTCGTACCGACGGCCAAAGCCGCATCTACAACACCTTCGACGCGCACCGCCTGTTGCATTGGGCCGGGCTGGAAGGTTTGCAGTACAACCTCAAGGAAGCGCTGTTCAAGGCCTACTTCACCGACGGCCAGGACCCTTCCGACCACAAAACCCTGGCGATCATCGCCCAAAGCGTTGGCCTGGACCCCCAGCGCACCGCTGAAATTCTTGCCTCTGACGAATATGCCGCCGAGGTGCGTGAGCAGGAGAAATTGTGGTTGACCCGCGGCGTGACCTCGGTGCCGACCATCGTGTTCAACGACCAGTACGCGGTCAGCGGTGGCCAGCCGGCCGAAGCCTTTGTTGGCGCTATTCGTCAGATCATCACTGAGTCCAAAAACTAGAGCCGGACACCGATCAAAATGTGGGAGGGGGCTTGCCCCCGATGAGCATAGGTATCCACACAACGCTGTAGCGCCCAACCGTAAACACGATGCGCAGCGAGTCGCCCTTGATCTTGATCTGCTTTTGATCTTGATCTCAGGCGCCCCGTTAAACCACGCTGGCCGAACGCAGGCTTGAATTCGTGGGTAACCCGGCAGGA
>NZ_CVTK01000052.1:196841-306347 GCF_900004785.1 Pseudomonas sp. 28 E 9
ACTTTTGCGCTTTTCAAAAGTGAGCCGCTGTAAAAGCGGAACCCTAAGCAGCCGTTACCGCAGAAACGGATATGTACTCGATCTGATCCAACATACTGGTCGGCCCCGAGGCCGCCATCGGGGGCAAGCCCCCTCCCACATTTGGATCTGTGCAGGTTTGAATATTTCGCTGGCCCGCCCCTTGCATTGACCCCCTAAAGCCCATCCGGCCTGCGGCTGGGCGCTGCCATTAGGGGTGAAACATTACCTTGAACATTCTTGACCTCGACCACAGCCTCACCGGTCAGGCGCCGATTGCCCGGCGGTTGGCCAGCGGCCGGGCGACGCGCCTCGACCTGCTGGACTTGGGCCCGAAACTGCGCCTGTGGTCCACGGAAAAAACCTGGAAGCGCTTTGTCGAGCGCCTGGCCCAACGGCCACGGCCCAGCAATGCACGCCCGGAAATCCTGTTCGTCGGCTCCGGCGACTACCACCACCTCACGCCGGCGTTCCTGGCCGGCTTGAAGGAGCCCGTCAGCCTTATCCACTTCGACAACCACCCCGACTGGGTGCGCTTTGCGCCCAAGCGTCACTGTGGGTCGTGGGTCAACCGCGCGCTGAAAATGCCGGCGATCAAACGCATCGTCACCCTGGGGCCTTGCAGTGACGACCTGCATAACCCGCAACTGCGCGGCGGTAACCTTGGCGCCCTCAAGCGCGGGCAATTGCAGCTGTTTCCCTGGCAGCACCCGCCGTCGCAGGTGTGGGGCCGGATCGGCGATGGCGCCGGGCACCAACAGCAGGAAAACCACCTGCACTGGCGCAACCTGGCGGAACTGGATTGGGCGGCCTTCCTCAAGGAGATGATCGCCAGCCTGCCCACCGAAGCGATCTGGATCACCATCGACAAAGACGTATTGGCCAGCGAAGACGCCGCCACCAATTGGGACCAGGGTGGCATGCGCCTGAGCCACTTGCTCCAGGCCCTGCGGGCGTTGGCGGCGCATAAACGCATCCTTGGCATCGACGTGTGCGGCGAGTTTGCGGCGCCGGCCTTCAGCAACGCCTTCAAGCGCTGGGAGGCCAAGTCCGACCAGCCACCGCCCGAGCGTTGGAGCGCGCAGGATTTGCAGCGCAATGCGGCGACCAATGAAGCCTTGATCGACCTGTTTGAGGAGCTGTTCCCGTGACCCTGACCGTGGTGCTGTTGCTGGCGTTTTCCATTGTTCTCGATGTGATTGGCCAGTTGTGTTTCAAGCTGGGCGTGGACCGTTTACCGCAACTCGAGGGCGGTTTTCGCCTGCGCGCGTTCTGGGGCCAGGTGTTCAATGCGCCGCTGCTCTGGGCCGGCGTCGGGGCCTATGTGATCGAGTTTTTCGTCTGGCTCGAAGCCTTGTCCCGCGCGCCGTTGAGCCTGCTGTTTCCGCTGGCGGCGTTGGCCTATTGCCTGGTGGTGCTGGCGGGCAGGGTCGTGCTCAAGGAAACCGTCAGTCGACGGCGTTGGCTGGGCACGCTGGTGATTACTTTCGGTGTGATGTTGGTGGCGATTGCGGGAGGCCAGGCATGAATACGCAAACCCTCGATACGGGCTGGCTGCATGGGCGTCTTGGCACGTTGGTGCTGTGGGCGCTGTTGATCGCCACTGAAAGTGCCGGGCAACTGTTTACCAAGGTGGCCGGTGATCAATTGGGCCAGATGGATTTCAACTGGCAGTGGCTGACGCAGGTGGCGCGCAACCCCGGGATTCTGGCGGCGATTGCCAGTTATCTCGGCGCTTTTTTTGTGTGGATGCTGATCCTGCGGCGCAGCAGTTTGTCTCTGGCCTTTCCACTGAGTTCGCTGGTGTTTGTGGCGGTGTTGCTGGGGTCCTGGCTGGGGCTGGGGGAGCACATCAGCGTTTTGCACTGGGTGGGTGTGGCGGTGATTGTGGCGGGGATTGCGCTGTTGGCGGAGGGAGAAGAGAACTGACCGGTCTGGTAGGTCGAACTCGGTTCAACATGTGGGAGGGGGCTTGCCCCCGATGGCGGTGGGTCAGTCGCAGATGCACTCACTGACACTCCCTCATCGGGGGCAAGCCCCCTCCCACATGTTGATCTCTATACATCAGGTAGATCAGTGGTGGCTTTTAATTGAAGCTGTAGCTGATCGCCGTCTGCACCTGGCGCTGGTTGACGCTGCCGGCCTGTCTGACGATGCTGCTCTTGGCTGCCGAACCGACCAGGTGGACCCAACTGGCGCTGGTCAGCAATGACCAGTGCGTTGCCACCGGGAACGCGAAGCTCTGGCTCAGCGCCACGTTCTGCACGCCACCGCTGGCGGTGTAGGGCCGAAAGCCGGTGGCGGCGGCCTCGTGGTTGTCCACGCCGAAGAAGGTATTGGCCTGGCGTGCATCGGCAATATGCGCGACCAGCCCGGTGCTGCCGATAATCCCGCTACCCAGTGGATAGCCCAGTTCGCCGCCCAGTTTGCCGAGCGCGCCACTTTGCGTATGCCCACCGCCCACGGCCTGGCCCACCTGCGCGTAGACCCGCCAGAAATCGGCCGGGGCGTATTGGACGAACCCGCCGACCTCGGCCATGTCCGACACATTGCGCAGACCTTGCAGCGCGCCGTTGGACGTACGCCCCGACAGGTAATTGATATACGGGCCGGCGGTGATGCCATGGGCGTTCAACGCGCTCCAGGTCAAGCCGTCATCGGTGCCCAGGCTGACGTCGCCCCAGTCCAGGTCCAGGTAGGGCACGGGGCGGGTTTCGTAGCGGCTGCCCGTCGGGTCATGGGGCTGGTAGCTGAGGCCGGCGCCCACGTCGCCGCTGATGCCTTGCGCGCAGGCGGCACTGGAGAGGCCGCACAGCCCGAGAAACCCTGCGCATACGACAGACGTGAAGGTGGACATGGCACGCTTTCCTGATGAGTTCATGCGCGCATGAACGCGCAGACGCCGCCTCGCGCGCAAGCACTCATCTTGTTTGTAGCAAGCTACAAAAATTGTAGCTCGCCGAACCCATATCCTCTGCAAACCCTGAGAAAGCCCCAGCCCCGCTGGGCCCTGGCCTGTTGGCACGCTCCCTGCTCTACCGGTAATGCAAGCGCATACAGCGCGCCTCTTTCCAAAGGTAGACGCAATGATTCAATGGCATATCGTGTGTGACTTCGACGGGACCATCACCCCCACCGATGTCATCGACAACGTCCTCCAGCGCTTCGCCGGCCCCGAGTGGGAAACCATCGAACAGCAATGGCTGGATGGACATATCGGTTCACGCGAATGCCTGAGCCGCCAGCTGGCGCTGATCAAGGCCACCCCCAGCGAACTGCTGGCGTATTTCGACAGCGTCGAGATTGACCCGGACTTCCCGGATTTCGTCGATCACGTCATGGGCCTGGGCGCGACCATCGAAGTGGTCAGCGACGGCATCGAGCAGGGCATCGCACGCATTCTGTCGCGTAACTACGTGACCTTGCTGCCGATCCTCGCCAACCGCCTGCGCCAGATCGACCAGAACAGCTGGCGCATCGACTTCCCGTACGCCAGCGATGCCTGCCGCGCCGCTTCCGGCAACTGCAAGTGCAAGTCCACGCCGGGCAACAAGCGCGTGCTGGTGATCGGCGACGGCAAATCCGACATGTGCGTGGCCTCCACCGCCGACTTCGTGTTCGCCAAGGGCAGCCTCGCCGAGTATTGCGTCGCTCACCAGATTCCTCATGCGCGCTTTGACACCTTTGCCGAGGTGCCTGCCCTGCTGGCGCAACTGCCGCAAGGCATCGCCGCCAACGCCGCGACTTTCAATACCTCTTCCGACACTCAGGACCTCTTCCATCATGTCTGATATCCGCATCGCCACCGCCGAAGACCAGATCCTTCTGGATAAAGAAGCCAAATACTGTTCCTACGGCGACACCGTTCACTACATCGAGCCGCCGCGCATTTTCAGTCGCTGCGAAGGCTCCTACGTGTGGGACACCGAAGACCAGGCCTACCTCGACCTGCAGATGTGGTACTCGGCCGTCAACTTCGGTTATGCCAACCCGCGCCTGAACAATGCGTTGAAACAGCAGATCGACACGCTGCCGCAGATCGCCAGCCAGTACCTGCACAAAGGCAAGATCGAGCTGTCGGAAATGATCGCGGTCGACGCCAAGAAAAAATTCGGCCTCGACGGTCGCGTGCACTTCAACGTCGGCGGTTCGCAGTCGATTGAAGACTCGTTGAAGGTGGTGCGTAACGCCAGCAATGGCAAGAGCCTGATGTTCGCCTTCGAAGGCGGCTACCACGGCCGTACGCTCGGTGCCTCGTCGATCACGTCGAGCTTCCGCTACCGTCGCCGTTACGGCCACTTTGGCGAGCGCGCCAACTTCATTCCGTTCCCGTATCACTTCCGCGGCCCCAAAGGCATGACCAAGGAAGAGTACGGCAGCCAGTGCGTGCAGCAATTCGCGCGTTTGTTCGAGACCGAATACAACGGCGTCTGGGACCCGAAAACCAACCAGTGCGAATACGCGGCGTTCTATGTGGAGCCGATCCAGGGCACCGGCGGCTACGTGATCCCGCCGATGAACTTCTATCGCGAACTCAAGCACGTCCTGGATCAGCACGGCATCCTGATGGTCTCGGATGAAATCCAGATGGGCTTCTACCGCACCGGCAAACTCTGGTCGATCGAGCACTTCGACGTGCAGCCTGACGTGATCGTGTTCGGCAAGGCGCTGACCAACGGCCTCAACCCGCTGGGCGGCATCTGGGCCCGAGAAGAGCTGATCAACCCGAAGATCTTCCCGCCAGGCTCGACCCACTCCACCTTCGCCTCCAATCCGTTGGGCACGGCGGTGGGCCTGGAAATGTTCAAGATGACCAGCGAAATCGACTACGGCGCAATGGTCATGGCCAAGGGCAAATACTTCCTTGAAGGCCTGCAGGATTTGCAGAAACGTTTTCCGATCATCGGTGACGTCGACGGCCTGGGCCTGGCGCTGCGCTGCGAAATCTGCGGGCCGGATGGCTTCGCCCCGGACAAGGCGACCCTGGACTACATGGTCGAGGAAGGCATGAAAGGCGACATGGTGGTCGATGGCCAAAAACTCGGCCTGATCCTCGACGTGGGCGGTTACTACAAGAACGTGATCACCCTGGCACCGTCCCTGGAAATCAGCTACCCGGAAATCGACCTGGGCCTGAAGCTGCTCGAGCAACTGCTGGTGCGAGCGACCAACCGGTGAGTATCGGCGAGATCGACCTCGGTGAAGGCGGTGCCGGCTTCGTTCTCGGTGAGGGTCCGGTCGGGATTCTGTTGATTCACGGCCTGACCGGTACTCCGACGGAATTGCGCCAGGTCGCCAGGGGGCTGGTCAAGGCGGGCAATTGCACGGTGTACGTGCCCACCCTGGCCGGGCACTGCGGCGATAACAGCGACCTGCAGGCCACCGGCTGGCGCGACTGGTACGAAGGGGTGCGCAAGACCTTCGTACAGGTCAAGCGGCGTCACGCGCAGGTGTTCGTCGGCGGCTTGTCCATGGGTGCGGTGATGTCGATGTACGTGGCGGCCGAGCACCCGGGGCAGGTCGCCGGGCTGCTGATGTATTCCACCACCTTGAAGTACGACGGCTGGAGCATCAACAAGCTGGCCTTTCTCACGCCGTTGCTGATGAAGATTCCGTTCGGCGTGCACGTTTGCAGCTTCGAGGAGAAGCCGCCCTACGGCATCAAGAACGAGCGCCTGCGGGCCGTCGTCGAGCGGCAGATGAAGGAGGGCGAGAGCAGCGAGGCGGGGTTGTTGACCATGGAAGGCGTCACCGTGCGCGAGTTGCATCGCCTCAACGCCGTGGTCAAGAAGCGCATGCCGGCGATCAAGGCACCGGCGCTGGTGTTGCACTCCATCGAGGACGACATCACCAGCCGTTGGAACGCCGATTACGTGGAGCGCCACCTCGGTGGCCCGGTGACCAAGATTCTGCTGGATAACTGCTATCACATGATTACCGTCGACCTGCAATACCGCCGTGTGATCGAGTTGAGCGCCGAGTTTGTCGAGCGGCATTCGATGCATCTCAATCGTGTGGCCTGATTCGCTTACCTGTAGGAGCGAGCTTGCTCGCGAAGGTCGTTCCCGATAACGCGTACTGCCAGGCTGAACGCGGTCTCTGCGCGATTTTCGCGAGCACGCTCGCTCCTGCAGCAGGGGCGGTGTTGATAAGGAAAAACTGTGATAACCACCCAAGCCTACCCGTCTATCCGGGCTATCCAGCGCGATGCCTGGAATGACTGTTTTCCCGGTGCCCTGGAGGACTGGGACTATTACCTCGCCGTGGAAAACGCCGCGATCGATGACTTCCAGTGGCGTTACCTGGCCGTGTACGAAGATCAAGCGCTGGTGGCCGTGGCGGTCGCGTTCATGACCCATTATCGCCTCGACACCACGGTGTCCGGGGTCGGCAAACGCTTGACCGAGCGCTTGCAACGCCTGTGGCCGGGGGCCTTGCAGTTGGCCCTGTACGCGCTCGGCTCGCCGGTGGCCGAACGGTGTGATGCGGGTGTCGCCAGCCACGTGCCCGAGGGGCGCAGGCCCCTGTTGCTCGAGCAATTGCTCATCGCGGCGCGGCGCGATGCCGACGGGTTCGGCATCGGCCTGCTGGCGGTCAAGGACGCACCGACCAATGATGCGCACTGGGCCCAGAGTTGTCGCGCCGCAGGCTTTCAAAGCATGCCGAGCCTGCCCACCGGCGTGTTGCCGCTACCCTATGGGTCGGTGGACGCCTACCTGGGCTCGCTGGGCAAATCCACCCGCAAGGACCTGCGGCGCAAACTGCGCGCGCCGGGGCCACGGGTGGAGTGGCGGCACAACATCGATGACGTGCTGCCCGAGGTGATGCGCCTCTATGAAGCGACGCTCACACGCGCGGACTTGCAGTTCGAGCGCCTGCCCGCCGGTTACTTCACGGGGATTCTCGAGCAACTGCAAGAGCGTGCGGTGTGTGTTCTTTACTGGGTGGACGAGCATCTGGTGGCGTTCAACCTGATGCTGCTTGACGAGCATCGGCTGATCGACAAGTTTTTCGGGCATGACATCACGTTCAGCCGTGAGTACAACCTGTACTTTCGCAGCTGGCTGACCAATGTCGACTACTGTATTCAACACAATATTGCGCTGTACGAATGCGGCCAGGCCGGTTATGCCAGTAAACTGCGCCTGGGATGCCAGTTCCAGGGCAACAGCCTGTTTTTCCGCCACCGCAATCGGCTGGTCAACGGCCTGCTCACGCTTGTAAAACTGTTTATCCGACCGGACCGTTCCGACCCTGCCATGGCTGCTGCGATAAGCGAAACCTGATGATTACCAAGACCCGCCAGAAAGCCCGCCCCTTTGCCATTTCGCGCTGGAGCGTGCAGCGCAAGCTGGTGCTGGCCTTCTGGCTGGTCAGCGTCATTCCGACCATGATCGCGGCGGAACTGGCCGCCACCACGCTGTCGCAGATTTTCGACAGTAACGTGCGCATCTGGCTGCAGGAGTCGACCAAGATCGTCAAGGACGAGATCGGTGACATCCTTCACGATAACGCGCGCATGGCCAAGCTGTTCCTGCGCTACGCCAGCCCACCCTCATCCAGGCAGGCTGAACGGCATGACCAGCTCACCGCCGACATCGCCAGCGCCACCGACATCGATGTGGTGGCACTGATTCGTACCAGCGACCGCAAGGTGCTGTTCAGCACCGCCGCCGACGATATCGTCAAGCAGATCAGCCTGACCAGCAATGCGGTGTTGCAGACCATACAGGTGGCCGGTGTGAGCACAGGCCTGGTGGTGTCGACCTTCGAGACCACCCGCGATGGGGTCGATTATCTGCTGCTGGTGGCGACTTACCTGGACAGCAGTTTCCTTACCAGCGTGGCCGACGTGCATTCCCTCGACCTGCGCTTGTACCTGGCCAACCCGTCGGGATTTTCCGAGATATTCTCGACTCAGCGTTTCGAAAATCACCCGTCGCGCATTCCCAAAGACGTCGAAGCCGAGCTGCGCAGCACCCGGCAGCCGAGCGAGCAGTTCACCACTCAGTACAGCGGCTTGTACTGGCCGATATTCAACGACGACGGCGAGCTGCAAGGCGTGATTTTCAGCGGCCTGCTGCGCCACACGAGCCTGGTGGGGCTGGTGAACCAGAGCAATTTGTTCCTGCTGATTTTCCTGGTCAGCTCGGCGCTGTCGCTGGCCGCAGGCATGTGGGTGTCGCGACGCCTGACCCAGCCCCTGCGTGACTTGTCCCAGGGCGTGAACGCGGTGATCTCCGGCAACTACACGCACCGCGTCGTGGTCAGCGGCGGCGACGAACTGGCGCAACTGAGCAGCACGTTCAACCACATGACTGCACGGCTGGGCGAATTGCATCATCTGGAAGCCCAGCTACGCCGGCGTGACCGCCTGCATGCCCTGGGTGAAGTCGCCATGGGCCTGGCCCATGAAATCCGCAACCCGCTGGGCATCATCAAGACCGCCACCCAACTGCTGCATCGTCGCGCCGACCTGCCGGACACCGACAAGCGCCACCTGGAGTACGTCATCAGCGAGGTCAGCCGGATCAACGAACTGATCACTGAATTCCTCGATTTCGCCAAGCCCAATCCGCCGATGCGCGTCCTGCAACCGGCACGCGCCCTGGTGGAGGAAATCCTCGGTTTCTGCGCCCCGGAGTTGAGCACTCACAACATCGACGCCCAGATTGACGACCAGGCGCCCGACGCCACGATCTACGCGGACGCCAAGCAGCTCAAGCAGGCCTGTCTCAACCTGATTCTCAACGCCATCGACGCGATGCCCGAAGGCGGGCGCCTCACCCTGGGTATCCGCAGCGCGGGCGACAATACCGTGATCAGCATCGCCGATACCGGCGAGGGCATCCCGGCGGATATGGTCGAGCGCATCTTCACGCCCTTTGTCACCACCAAGGCCTCGGGCACAGGCCTGGGCCTGGCCAAAGTCTATTCGATCATGGAAAGTCACGACGGCAGCATCGAGTGCGTCACCGAGAAAGATGCCGGCGCCACCTTCAACCTGTACATTCCGGCTAACGGTGAAGACAACGGCGAGTATGAGGACGGGCATGACGCATAACGTATTGGTGGTCGATGACGAGCCCAAGCTCTGTGAACTGCTGTCGTCCGCCCTGAGCCAGAACGGCATCCAGGTGTTTACCGCCGGCAACGGCCTGCACGCGCTCAAAGTGCTGGAGCAGGAGGACATCGACCTGGTCATCAGCGACTGGCGCATGCCGGGCATGGACGGGCCGGCGTTGCTGGCCGAGATCAAGCAGCGTTATGCAAACGTGCCGGTGATCGTGATGACGGCCTACAGCACGGTGAAAAATGCCGTGCAATCGATGCGCAATGGCGCCTACGACTACATTGCCAAGCCGTTCGACATCGACGAGCTCGACATCACTGTGGCCAAGGCCCTGCAATTTCGCGACATCATGCGCGATAACGCACGGCTGCGCGCCGAGCTGGATGAGCACGCACAGTTCGACAGCCTGGTGGGCGACAGCCCGGCGTTTCGCAAAGTGCTGCAAGCGGTGGACTCGGTGCGCGACAGCAGCGCAACCATCCTGCTGACCGGCGAAAGCGGTACCGGCAAGGAAATGGTCGCCCGCGCCATTCACAAGCACGGCAGCCGTGCCGACCAGCCGTTCGTGGCGGTCAATTGCGCGGCGATTCCTGAAGGTTTGCTGGAAAGCGAGATGTTCGGTCATCGCAAAGGCGCGTTCACCGGCGCCGTGGCCGACCGGGTAGGGCGCTTCATGCAGGCCGACAAGGGCACGCTGTTCCTCGATGAGGTCGGTGATATGCCGTTGGCCTTGCAGGCCAAGATCCTGCGCGCCTTGCAGGAGCGGGTTATCGAGCCGGTGGGCGACCCCCGCGAGCGCAAGGTGGACGTGCGGGTGATCGCCGCCACCAACAAGAACCTGCTGGACGCCGTGGCCAACAAGGAGTTTCGCGAAGACCTGTATTACCGCCTGAATGTCTTCCCGATCCCGCTGCCGGCCCTGCGCGAGCGTGTGGAAGATATCGCGCCCCTGGCCCGGCACTTCGCCCGCACCCTCAGCGCGACCGCCGGCAAACGCATCAACGGGTTCAGCCCCGAAGCCTTGCAGGCCATGGCGGCGTACCACTGGCCGGGGAATATCCGCGAGCTGCAAAACTGCGTGGAGCGGGCGACCATCGTGGCGGCGTCGCCGGTGATCGAAGATATCGATTTGCCGGGTTACCTGTTCGCCTCCAGGCCCGCCGAGGCCGGCGCGGCGACAATCCTGGCCGATGGGCCGGGTGTACCGCAGGACCTGGATGCGGCGCTGGCGGAGGTGGAGAAGTCGTACATCCTGGCGGCCTTGCAGGAGAGCAACGGCGTACAGGCCGCAGCGGCGCAGCGCATCGGGATTTCAGAGCGCAGTTTCTGGTACCGCCTGAAGAAGCTCGGCATTCAGGTCGACAAAATAGTCCGCTGACCGAATGTGATTGAAACTGTGGTGTGTCAGGAGTGGAGGCGTACCCACACGCTGACCAGTACGGTTGCAGCTATCAGCCACGCCACCGCCGCGACTGCCAGCGACGCCTCCAGCCGCATCCGATCCACCACCACATACAACGTGGCCAGGTACACAAAGTACGGAATGATCGACCACATCCCGAACAGTATCGTGGTCTTCAGGTCCTCCACCGAGCGGCCCTTGCCGACGATGTAGTGGGCGATCAGCGCAAAGGTGGGAAACAGCGGCACCAGGCCTGCGATGTAATAATTTTTGGTCTTGGCCAGTGCCGCCAATATCAGCACTACCGCAGCGCCAAGCGCGGCTTTCAGAAATAGATCCATCAGTGACTCAACCCGTATTTCTTGACCTTGTCGAACAGCGTGGTCTTGGCCATCCCCAGTTCCTGGCTGGCCTGGGTCAGGTTGCCGCCGCTGCGTTGCAGGGCATCGTTGAGCAGGTTGCGCTCGAACGCTTCCACCGCCTCGGTAAAGGCCAGGCCCTGGGTGCTGCCGCCCGTGCCGCTTTTCTTGAACGCGGGCAGGCCCAGGGCGAAGCGTTCGGCGACGTTGCGCAGTTCGCGTACGTTGCCCGGCCAATCGTGGCTCATCAGGCTCGACAGGGTCTGGTTGTCCAGTTCCGGCGCGGTACGATCAAAGCGCAGCGAGGATTGCTGCAGGAAGTGTTCGAACAACTGCAGGATGTCTTCACGGCGCTCGCGCAGGGGCGGCAGTTCCAGGGTGACCACATTGAGCCGGTAGTACAGGTCGCTGCGGAATTGGCTGGCGCGGCTCAGTTCGTCGAGGTCGGACTTGGTGGCGGCGATCACCCGGCAGTCCACGGCCACGCTCTGGTTCGAACCCAGGCGTTCGAGGGTGCGTTCCTGCAGCACCCGCAGCAGTTTGATCTGCAGGTTGATCGGCATGCTTTCCACTTCATCGAGAAACAGCGTGCCCTCATGGGCGTGCTCGATCTTGCCGATACGGCGCTTGCCGGCGCCTGTGAAGGCGTTGGCTTCGTGGCCGAATATCTCGCTTTCGAACAGATTCTCCGGCAATCCACCGCAGTTCAGTGCGACGAACGGGTGGGAATGGCGCCGGCTGAAGTCATGCAGGCAACGCGCGACCAGCTCCTTGCCGGTGCCGGTTTCGCCTTCGATCAGCACATTGGCCGAGGTGTCGGCGACGTTGGCGATCAGTTCGCGCAGGGCCTGCATGGCCGGCGAGCGCCCGATGATGCGACCCTCCAATGAGTCGCGCTCGGCCAGCTGGCGACGCAGCGACCAGACTTCCCGCGCCAGCCCGCGCTGCTCCAGGGCGCGCCGGGCAACGTCCACCAGGCGCTCGGGGGAGAAGGGCTTTTCCATGAAATCGTAGGCGCCGTTGCGCATGGCACCGACCGCCATGGAAATGTCGCCATGCCCGGTGATCAGCACCACCGGCAGGCTTTTATCCAGCGCCTTGAGGCGGGTCAGCAACTCCAGCCCATCGATGCCCGGCAGGCGGATATCGCTGATGACAATCCCGGCGAAGTTCTCGCCGATGTGCGTCAAGGCTTCTTCGGCGCTGCCCACGCCAACGCTGGGAATGTCTTCCAGCGCCAGGGCTTGCTGGCAACCCAGCAGCACATGGGGGTCATCTTCGACGATCAGAACAGTGAGGGCTTGGGCTTGCATATTCATGTCGACTCAACTTTTTCGGCGCCCGCCAACGGCAGGTTCAGGACAAACGCGGTACCACCACTGGCCGGATGTTCCACCGCCAGGCTGCCGCCGGTGGCCGCCGCGAGGCTTGCAGACAAGGTCAGGCCCAGGCCCAGGCCTTGCTCGCCGGGTTTGGTGGTAAAGAACGGCTCGAACAGATGCTTGCGCGCCTCGGGGTCGATGCCGTGGCCATTATCGCGCACCCGCAGGCGATACTTGCCCTCGGCACTGTGGCCTTCGAGCCACAACTGCGGCGCCGGTTGCGCCTGCATAGCATCGAGGGCGTTGCCGATCAGGTTGACCAGGATCTGCTCAAGGCGCGTCTGGTCGATCTGCAACTGGACATTGGCGAACTCACGGTGCACGGCCAGCGGCACGCTGTCCAGGCGCGCGCCGAGCACCTGGAACGCGGCGTCCACGGCCTTGGCCAGGCTCGCCTCGCCCTGGTCGTCACCGCGCCGGGCAAACGAGCGCAGGCTGGCGGTGATGCGGCCCATGCGGTCGATCAGTTCGTTGATGGTCTTGAGGTTGGCGCTCGCGGTGTCCAGGGCTCCGCGCTCGAGGAAGCGCACGGTGTTGCCGGACAGGGTGCGCAGCGCGGCCAGGGGTTGGTTCAATTCGTGGGCGATGCTGGTGGACATCTGGCCGATTGCCGCGAGTTTGCCGGCCTGCACCAGTTCGTCCTGGGCGTGGCGCAAAGTCTCTTCGGCCTGGCGCCGTTCGCGGATCTGGCCCTTGAGGCGATCGTTGCTGGCGCGCAGGTCGGCGGTGCGTTCGGCAATCCGTCGCTCCAACTGGCTGTTGGCTTCCTGCAGGGCTTCGCGCGCGGCAAGGCGGGTGGCGATGACCTTGCGCCGCTCGTTCCAGGCAATCAGCAAAAATGCGACCAGGCCGAACGCGACTGCGACCAGGATGCCCTGGTTGATCGCGGCGCGGCGCAGGTCATTGAGCGGGGTGAGCAGGGTGAAATTCCACGGCGTGTCATTCAACGGGCGTGTTTGCGCCAGGTAGCTGACTTCGTGCTTGTCGCTGACCACTTCGCTGTTGGCCGGGAAGGTCAGCTTTTCGCTGCCTTCGTTCAAGCGCTCGCGGGCCAGGGGTTCCAGCGCGCTCAGGGTCGCCCAGTAATATTGCAGACTGTGGGCCAGGCGGTCCCGGGTGTCATCGCTCAGGGGCCGCACCGCCTTGAGGCGACGTGCCGGGTCACTGGACAGAATGATGATGCCGTTTTCATCGCTGACAAAGGCTTCGAGGCGCGCGCGCTGCCAACGTTCCTCAAGCGCTTCCAGGCGCACCTTGACCACGGCGACACCGATGATCTTGCCGTGCTCTTCCAGGCCGTGGGCCAGGTAGTAGCCGGGTTCGCCGTTGGTGCTGCCGATGCCGTAGAAACGACCGGGCTGGCCGCGTACGGCGTTCTGGAAATAGGCGCGAAAGGACAGGTCTTCACCTTGGTAACTGTCGGCGTCGCGCCAGTTACTGGTGGCCAGTACCCGACCGGTGGTGTCCATGACGTAGATGGCCCGGCTGCGGCTGCGGCGGTTCAGGCCTTCGAGGTAATCGTTGACGGTCTTGCGGGTTTCCTGGCTGGGATCGGCCAGGAGCAGGGAAACGCTGGATTCGAGCTCAAGCAGGCTGGGCAGGTAGGTGTATTTGCTCAGTTCGCTTTCGACGGTGCGGGCATGCAGCTCCAGCTGGCGTCCGCTATTGTCGCTGAGGGTGCGGATGCCGTAGTACTCACTGACCCAGAAGCCGATAAAACCCAGGCCGATCATCAGGGCGATGATCAACGGCGGCAGGAACAGTTGGCGTATCAGACGAGGCTTCACGGCAAGTGATGGCGGCGCGGCGCGATATTGAGTGGGGTCGCATTTCATCACAGATGCCTTGGGTCAGCTACTTCTCGCCTGCCAACTGTAGGAGCGAGCTTGCTCGCGAAAAACTCAAAGGCACCGCGTTAATTCTGGATACACGCGTTAACGTTGTCGTCTTTCGCGAGCAAGCTCGCTCCTACAGGAGAGAAGCGAGTTGCCTTTAGTGCTGCAGGATTTTCTCAAGGAAGTGCTGCGCACGTTCGGAGCGGGCGCTGATGTCGCCGAAGAATTCTTCTTTCGGGCAGTCTTCGATGATCTTGCCGGCGTCCATGAAGATCACGCGGTCGGCCACTTTGCGCGCAAAGCCCATTTCGTGGGTCACGCACATCATGGTCATGCCTTCGTGGGCCAGTTGCACCATCACGTCGAGCACTTCGTTGACCATTTCCGGGTCCAGCGCCGAGGTCGGCTCGTCGAACAGCATGACGATCGGGTCCATGGCCAGGGCGCGGGCGATCGCCACACGTTGCTGCTGGCCACCGGACAGTTGCCCCGGGTGCTTGTGGGCATGGGCCGACAGGCCTACGCGCTCAAGCAGTTGCAGGCCCTTCTGGGTGGCTTCTTCCTTGCTGCGACCAAGCACCTTGATCTGCGCGATGGTCAGGTTTTCGGTAATGGTCAGGTGCGGGAACAACTCGAAGTGCTGGAACACCATGCCCACGCGCGAGCGCAGTTTCGGCAGGTTGGTCTTCGGGTCGGCAATCGAGGTGCCGTCCACGACAACGTCGCCCTTCTGGAACGGTTCCAGCGCGTTGACGCACTTGATCAGCGTGGATTTGCCCGAGCCGGACGGCCCGCACACCACGATCACTTCGCCTTTTTTAACCTCGGTGCTGCAGTCGGTCAGCACCTGGAAGTCGCCATACCACTTGTTGATGTTCTTGATAGAGATCATACGGCAAACCTTTTTTGCAGACGCTTGACCAGCAGCGAGGCGGAAAAGCTGATGATGAAGTAGACGACACCGGCGAAGATCAGGAACTCATTGGAGCGGCCGATGATGTCGCCGTTGGAGCGGGCGGAGTTGAGGAAGTCCACCAGGCCCACGGTGTAGACCAGCGAGGTGTCCTGGAACAGGATGATCGACTGTTGCAGCAGCAACGGCGTCATCTTGCGGAACGCCTGGGGCAGGATGATCAGGCGCATGGTCTGGCCGTAGGTCATGCCCATCGCCTGAGCGGCAGCCATCTGTCCCTTGGGGATCGACTGCACGCCGGCCCGCACGATTTCACAGAAGTACGCCGCCTCGAACATCATGAACGCCACGACGCACGAAGTGAACGCGCCGATCGGCGTATCTTCGCCGGTGATCCAGCGCAGCACGAAGGGCACCGCCAGGTAGAACCAGGTGATGACCAGCAGCAGCGGGATCGAACGGAAGTAGTTCACATAGGCGCCGGCCACGCGGGACAGCAGCTTGCTGGACGACAGGCGCATCAGCGCCAGGATCGTGCCCAGGATGATGCCGCCGACCACGCCCATGACCATCAATTGCAGGGTCATGACCATGCCGTTCCACAGGCCCGGGATCGCGGGGATGATGCCGCTGAAATCGAAGTCCATTATTTACCCCCCACGGAGATCAGGCCGGGCACTGCGACTTTCTTCTCGACCACGCGCATCAGCAGCATCAGGCTCATGTTCAGGGTGAAGTAGATCAGCGTGGCCAGGGTGAAGGCTTCAAACAGGTTGGCCGAAAACTCGGCGGTCTGCTTGGTTTGTGCCAGCAGTTCCATCAAGCCGATCAGGGACGCCACGGAGGAGTTCTTGAACACGTTGAGGAATTCGGAGGTAAGCGGCGGAATGATGATGCGGTAGGCCTGGGGCAGCAGCACGTTCCAGTAGATCTGCGGCAGCTTGAAGCCCATGGCGCGGGCTGCGGCTTCCTGGCCACGGGGCAGCGCCTGGATGCCGGTGCGCACTTGCTCACACACACGGGCGGCGGTGAACAGGCCCAGGCACACGACGACGCTCAGGTAGGCCGAGGTGGTCGGGTTGAGGTCTTGCTTGTACCAGTCCTGCAGGTTCTGCGGCAGCAGGTCGGGTACCAGGAAGTACCAGATAAACAGCTGAACCAGCAGCGGCACGTTTCGAAACAGTTCCACGTAGCAGGTCGCGATGCCCGCTACGAGGCGGTTTGGCACGGTGCGCATGACTCCCAGAATGGAGCCCAGCAGCAAGGCGACAATCCATGCCACGACAGCGATGGCGATGGTCCAGCCCAGGCCGGCGATGTACCAGTCGAGATAAGTCTCGCTGCCAACGCCAGTGGACTTGAAGAACACGCTCCAGTCCCAGTTGTAATTCATTAGGGTCTCCCCCGAAATCGATCGATGTACAAGCACCCGCTTGGGGAATGCCATTTCCCACCTGACGTTGAACGCCAGGCACACACGATCGGCTCGAAAACCGCCAGGTCGAGTGTTCCAAGTTAAAGCCAGCAGGTAGTAACAGACGCCTGAGGGAGGGGTGGCTCCCTCAGGCGATAAGCTTAGTCAGGTATCAGATTTTTACTTCTGGCGCTGGTTTGTCGCTTGGGTTGGCGATCAGCTCCTTGACCTTGTCGCTCATCGGGAAGTTGAGGTTCAGGCCTTTCGGTGGGATCGGGCTTTCGAACCATTTGGCGTAGATCTTGTTGATTTCGCCGGACTTGTACAGGCTGACAATGGCGTCATCCACGGCTTTCTTGAAGTCCGGGTCGCCTTTGCGAACCATGCAGGCATAGGCTTCGAAGGACTGCGGAGTACCGGTGATGACCCAGTCGTCCGGCTTCTTGGCCTTGGCTTCTTCACCGGCCAGCAGGGCGTCGTCCATCATGAACGCTACGGCGCGGCCGCTTTCGAGCATCTGGAAGGATTCGCCATGGTCTTTGGCGGAGATGACGTTCATGCCCATCTGCTTGTCGGCGTTCATCGCCTTGATGATGCGCTCGGACGTGGTGCCGGCGGTGGTCACGACGTTCTTGCCCTTCAGGTCGGCAAAGTCGGCGTAGGACGGCTTGCCTTCCTTGTCTTTCTTGACCAGCAGGCGGGTGCCGATTTCGAAGATGTTGGTGGTGAAGTCAACTTGCTGGGCGCGTTCGGCGTTGTTGGTGGTGGAACCGCACTCAAGGTCCGCAGTGCCGTTCTGGATCAGCGGAATGCGGGTTTGCGAGGTCACCAGGTTGTACTTGACCTTCAGGTCTGGCTTGTTCAGGTCCTTCTTCAGGGCTTCAACGACGGCCAGCTGAATGTCGTGGGAGTAGCCGACAGGCTTGCCCGAACCATCGGCAATGTAGGAAAACGGGATGGAGCTGTCGCGGTGAGCGAGAGTAATAGTGCCGGAGTCGTTGATTTTCTTCAGCGTGCCGGTGAGTTCGGCGGCGAAAACTGGAGTGCTGATCAGAGCAGCAGCGATAGCTGCGCCCAGGATATGGGGAACGATGCGCATCAATACTTCCTCGACATTTGTTTTTTTTATGAAGCCAGCTAAACGGCTCTCTTGTACAGCGAATGCCTTGACGGCTCCTGAGGCGTCTCGGGCAATCGTCAGGAAGTGTAGAGCATGAGTCGTGCCATACCGAAAACAAAAGCTTAACGTATTGAATTACATGGAAATTAACTTTGTGTGACAGTGGCTGTCTGCATCGCAGGTACGGCTAACCGAATAGAGAGGAGGTATAACGTTCGGAAAACCGAATGTCACACCCGCGGACGGTAGGAGCGAGCTTGCTCGCGAAAAACGCAAAAGCGCCGCGGTTATTCTGGATAAACGCGGCGCTCTCGGGTTTTTCGCGAGCAAGCTCGCTCCTACAGTGTCGGGAGGGGGTCAGGCCGCTTCGATCTTGCTGCGGTTCTGTTCAACCCGGGACAGGTAGCGTTGCAGGTTGTCCTGTTCCGCCGCCGTGGTGAACAGGCCCAGCTTGGTACGGCGCCACAGCACGTCCTGAGGCTGCGTCACCCATTCTTCAGCGCACAGGTAATCGACTTCGCGGGTGTAGAGCCCGCCTCCCAGGTGCTCACCCAGGTCGGCCTGGGTCTGCACACCTTCCAGCAGGCGCCAGGTGCGGCTGCCGTAGGTGGTCGACCAGCGACGGGCGATTTCGCCTGGCAGCCAGTCGAACTTGCTGCGAATGGCCTCGGCCAGGGCTTCTGGCGTGGTCATGTCTTCGCCGCCGGGCAGGCTGGCCTTGGCGGTCCAGCTAGGGCGCATTTGCGTGAAGTACGGCGCCAGTTGCGCCATGGCCGATTCAGCCAGCTTGCGATACGTGGTCAGCTTGCCGCCGAACACCGACAGGATCGGTGCCTCGCCGGCGGCGCCGGACAGCGACAGGGTGTAGTCGCGGGTAATGGCCGACGGGTTATCCGATTCGTCGTTGCACAACGGACGTACGCCCGAATAGGTGTGGACGATGTCGTCACGGCTCAGCTGTTTCTTGAAGTGTGCATTGACCACCTTGAGCATGTAGTCGGTTTCACCTTCGGTGATAGCCACTTTCGCCGGATCGCCGGTGTATTCACGGTCGGTGGTGCCGATGATGGTCAGGTGATTCAGGTACGGAATCGTGAAGACGATGCGCTGGTCTTCGTTCTGCAGAATGTGCGCATGCGCCCCGTCGTAGAGTTTCGGCACGATCAGGTGGCTGCCCTGGATCAGGCGGATACCGTAAGGCGAATCCAGCTTCAGATCCTCCTTGATGAACTTGGCGACCCACGGGCCTGCGGCGTTTACCAGTGCACGGGCGCGGATCGAGAACAGGCTGCCATCGGCGCGCTCCATGTTCATTTCCCAAAGCCCGTTGCTGCGGTGTGCACTGATGCAGCGGGTCTGGGTGTGGATATGGGCGCCTTTCTCGCGTGCGGCCATGGCATTGAGCACCACCAGGCGGGCGTCGTCGACCCAGCAGTCGGAGTATTCGAAGCCTTTGGTGATTTCGCTTTTCAGCGGGCTGTCGGCGCCGAACTTGAGGCTTTTGGAACCGGCCAGTTTCTCGCGCTTGCCCAAGTGGTCATACAGGAACAGGCCGGCACGAATCATCCAGGCCGGGCGCAGGTGCGGACGGTGCGGCAGCACGAAGCGCATCTGCTTGACGATGTGCGGCGCCTTCGCCAGCAGCACTTCGCGCTCGGCCAGGGCCTCGCGTACCAGACGGAACTCGTAGTGCTCCAGGTAGCGCAAGCCACCGTGGATCAGTTTGCTGCTGGCTGAGGAGGTGTGGCTGGCCAGGTCGTCCTTTTCACAAAGGAATACCGACAAACCGCGACCGGCTGCGTCTGCTGCAATGCCGACGCCATTGATCCCGCCGCCGATAACGGCGACATCATAGACTTCGGCAAGCGGTGGGGCAGGCAAGGTAGAAGGGTTCATCGGCTTGGCCTCGCGATCTTTTCGTATTGGAATTCGAACATTAATGTTCATTTGCGAAAATGGTAGCTGATAAATGCGGGCACAGCCAGCCGACTTCGATTGAAAAAACTCATCGAAGGGCGGGGAAAGGAAAATTTGTGAACATGAGCCTGGGTTTGGCTGAAGAAAGAGGGGGTTGGATAAATCGTCATCGGGGGCAAGCCCCCTCCCACACTTGGATGTGCGACGCCATTGAAATGTGGGAGGGGCTTGCCCCCGATGGGGACCGGCCAGGCGCTAAACGACTTCCAGACGAACCTTATGTTCATTCAACACCTGCACCAGCGCGGGCACCGGCTGCTGATCGGTGACCAGGCAGTCCACCAGGCTGATCGGGCCCAAGCGAATCATGGCATTGCGCCCGAATTTGCTGGAGTCCGCCGCCAGGATCACTTGCCGCGCATTGGCGATAATCGCCTGGGAGACCCGCACTTCCTGATAGTCGAAGTCGAGCAGGCTGCCGTCTTCATCGATGCCGCTGATACCCACCAGCGCAAAGTCGACCTTGAACTGGTTGATGAAATCGACGCTGGCCTGGCCAACCACACCGCCGTCACGCCGCACATTGCCGCCGGTCAGCAAGACATCGAAGTCGTCCTTGGCACTGAGCATGGTGGCGACGTTGAGGTTGTTGGTGATGATTTTCAGGTGATGGTGATTGAGCAACGCGCGGGCGATGGATTCGGTGGTGGTGCCGATATTGATGAACAACGACGCGTGATCGGGAATCTGCGCCGCGATGGCTTCGCCGATACGCTGCTTTTCATCGCGCATCTGGTCGGCACGCATGGCGTACGCGGTGTTCTCGACGCTGGAGTCATAGGCTGCGCCGCCGTGGTAGCGGCGCAGCAGATTGGCGTCCGCCAGTTGGTTGATATCGCGGCGGATGGTTTGCGGGGTGACAACGAACAACTGCGCCATTTCCTCGATACTGACGTAGCCGCGTTCGCGGACCAGTTCGAGGATTTGTTGTTGGCGGGGAGGCAGATTCATGGGGCGTCCTTTGGGCTGCCATACAAAAGTGGCCCATGATGACGCAGGAATCCGCTCCCTGCCAGTTACAACCTGCGGTCGGCTTATTCAGCGCCTTCGTGCGGCTCCCAGTCACGGGTGCGGCTGACCGCTTTTTGCCAGCCGGCGTAGAGCTTCTCCTTGGCGCCCTCATCCAGTTGCGGTTCGAACTCGCGCTCGATGACCGCCTTGCCGCGCAACTCATCCAGGCTGCCCCAGAAGCCGCACGCCAGGCCGGCCAGGTAGGCCGCGCCCAGTGCGGTGGTCTCGCGCATTTGCGGGCGCTCGACCTGGGTGCCGAGGATGTCGGCCTGGAACTGCATGAGGAAGTTGTTGGCCACCGCACCGCCGTCCACGCGCAGGGCCTTGAGGCGTTCGCCGGAGTCCTGCTGCATGGCGTCGAGCACGTCGCGGGTCTGGTAGGCAATCGACTCCAGGGCAGCACGAATGATGTGATCCACGCGTACGCCACGAGTCAGGCCGAACAGTGCGCCACGGGCGTACGGGTCCCAGTACGGCGCGCCCAGGCCGGTGAACGCGGGCACCAGGTACACGCCGTTGCTGTCCTTGACCTTGCCGGCGAAGTATTCGGTGTCGGTGGCATCGGCGATGATCTTCAGCTCGTCACGCAACCACTGTACGGTGGAGCCGCCGTTGAATACCGCACCTTCCAGGGCATACGCCACTTCGCCACGGGGGCCGCAGGCGATGGTGGTGAGCATGCCGTGCCTGGATTTCACCGCTTTGTCGCCGGTGTTCATCAGCAGGAAGCAACCGGTGCCGTAGGTGTTCTTGGCCTGGCCGGCTTCGACGCACATCTGGCCGAACAGGGCAGCCTGTTGGTCACCCGCGATGCCGCCGATGGCGATGCCGCTTTTGGTACGGCCGTAGATTTCCGACGACGACTTCACTTGCGGCAGCATTTCGCGCGGTACGTCGAGGATCTCCAGCATCTTCGCATCCCACTCCAGCGTGTGGATGTTGAAGAGCATGGTGCGCGAGGCGTTGGTGTAGTCGGTGACGTGGGTCTTGCCGCCGGTAAATTTCCAGATCAGCCAGCTGTCGATGGTGCCGAACAGCAGTTCGCCGTTACGCGCACGCTCTCGGCTGCCTTCGACGTTGTCGAGGATCCACTTGAGCTTGGTGCCGGAGAAGTACGGGTCGGTGACCAGGCCGGTGGTGTCATTGATGTACTGCTCGTGGCCGTCGCGTTTGAGCTGCTGGCAGATCTCGGTGCTGCGGCGGCATTGCCAGACGATCGCGTTGTAGATCGGGCGGCCGGTGACTTTGTCCCACACGACGGTGGTTTCACGCTGGTTGGTGATGCCGATGGCGGCGACCTGATCATGGTGCAGGCCGGCCTGCGCCAGCGCTTCGACCATCACCGCGCTCTGGGTCGCGAAAATTTCCATCGGGTCATGCTCGACCCAGCCCGCTTGCGGGTAATGCTGGGTGAATTCACGCTGGGCGGTGCAGACCACGTTGGCGTCGCGATCGAAGATGATCGCCCGGGAACTGGTGGTGCCCTGATCAAGGGCAATGATGTAGTTCTTATTCTGAAGGTCGGTCATGTCAATTGCCTTGGACGAAATAAGGAAGTCAGAAATCAGCCGGGGTCACGAAGGGCAGGGACCCTGGCTGGCGCTTTCAGGAAATACGGGTCTTGCCGTTGACAGCCGTGTCAGTTGTTTCAGCTATAGCAGGTGCGGCGCTCGGCAGATGACGGGCAATCAGCCCGCGATACGCGGCAGCGCCGAGGCATGCGCCGACAATCGGCGCGAAAATCGGTACCAGGAAGTAGGGAATATCGCGGCCGCCAGTGAAGGCCATTTCACCCCAGCCGGCGAAAAAGGTCATCAGCTTGGGCCCGAAATCCCGCGCCGGGTTCATCGCAAAGCCGGTCAGCGGGCCCATGGCGCTGCCAATCACCGCGATCAGCAGGCCGATCAGCAGCGGAGCCAACGGGCCACGTGGCAGGCCATTGTTATCGTCCGTCAGGGCCATGATCACGCCCATCAGGATCGCGGTGATGACCATTTCCACCAGGAACGCCTGGGCCGTGCTCAGCAGCGCATGGGGATAGGTGGAAAACACCGAGGCCAATTCCAGGCTGGCCTGGGAGCCACGCACCATATGGTGAGTTTGTTCGTAATCGAAAAAAAGATTGCTGTAGAGCGTGTACACCAGTGCGGCGGAACAGAAGGCCCCGGCGATTTGGGCGAGGATATAGAAGGGCAGTTTGCGCTTTTCGAAATCGGCGAAAATGCACAGGGCGATACTCACCGCCGGATTGAGGTGAGCCCCGGAAATACCGGCACTCAGGTAGATCGCCATGCTGACGCCGACGCCCCAGATAATGCTGATTTCCCACAAGCCAAAGCTGGCACCCGCGACCTTGAGCGCAGCGACGCATCCGGTACCGAAGAAGATCAGCAGCGCAGTGCCGAGGAATTCGGCCATGCATTGGCTCGAAAGTGAGGGCTGTTGAAGAGCAGTTGTCATGGAAAACCTCAGTTGTTGTTCTTGTCTGGCGCACTGCCTCAACGGACGGTTGCGCGATTTTCACCGTGGCGAGGATCCCCATCCTGGTCACGGCTTACTGCTCGAGTACTGGGGAGTTATTCCTACAGCATTCGGAAACGAAAAAATATAGACAAGAATGACCGCTGTCAAAGGTCGAAAGTGAACGGTTGGTCATTTAAGAACTATTGGTGTGGTGAATGATCATCGAATCAGTCAGCCGTGTATGCGCTTGAGCGACTGTACTAGAGCGTTTTGCGCAGGCTTGGCCTAGAATCGACGGTCAGTTTGATCTTTCGGAGCCCACATGACGCCTGCCTTGGACCTGTTGAAAAAAGTTCGCGCCGAACATCGTATCCACAGTTATGAACATGATCCCAAGGCGGCGTCGTACGGCCTGGAGGCCGCGGAAAAATTGGGCCTCGACCCGGCGCAGGTGTTCAAGACGTTGCTGGCCAGCAGTGAGAAGGGTGAATTGCTGGTGGCGGTGGTGCCGGTCGTCGGAAGTCTTGATCTCAAAGCCCTGGCGAATGCGGCAGGCGTCAAGAAAGTCGAAATGGCTGACCCGGCGGCCGCGCAGCGTTCCACCGGGTATCTATTGGGCGGTATCAGCCCCTTGGGGCAAAAGAAGCGTTTGCGCACGTTCATCGATGTGAGCGCGGAGCCGTTTGCGACGATTTTTGTCAGTGCTGGCCGGCGCGGGCTGGAAGTTGAGCTGCCGGCCGATGTGTTGGCTGAGCATACCCAAGCCAGGTTCGCGCCGATTGGCCGGGCTTGATGGGCTCGCCCTAATGCCAGTAGGAGCGAGCTTGCTCGCGAAAAACGTCAACGATAACGCGTGCTTCCTGAATGAACGCGGTGCCTGTGAGTTTTTCGCGAGCAAGCTCGCTCCTACAGGTTTAACCCGGTTTCTTCAGGTCGCTGCTTACGCCTGGAACAGCACCAGATGCTCGGCAGCCACTCGAATGCCCACATCCGCGCCGACCTGCTGATCGACATGGCTGGGAAAAATCGACTCCAGCTGCGCGCCGGTCGCAAGTTGCAGGCGGTATAGCGTTGACGCGCCGAGGAAGGTCTTGCCGACAATCCGCGCTTTCAGCGCACTGTCCGGCGCGTAGACGATGTCATCCGGTCGCAGCAATACATCCACCGCGCCACCGGTCTGCCAGGTATAGGCACGGTTGCCACGCAGCTCGCCCAGCTCGGTGCTGACGGACTCGGGCGAGCTCAACTGGCCGCGAATGAAATAGCCCTGGCCGATAAAGCTGGCCACATAAGGCGTCTGCGGCTCGTGATAGAGGTTGTAGGGCGTATCCCATTGTTCAAGACGACCCTCCTTGAAAACGCCCACATGGTCGCTGACGGCAAAGGCTTCCTCTTGATCATGGGTGACCAGGATCGCACTGGTGCCGCGCGCCTTGAGAATGTCGCGCACTTCATGGCTGAGCTTGCGCCGCAGTTCGCCATCCAGATTGGAAAACGGTTCGTCCAGCAGCAGCAATTGCGGTTCCGGCGCCAGGGCGCGGGCGAGGGCGACGCGTTGTTGCTGGCCACCGGAAAGCTCGTGGGGGAAGCGTTTGCCCAGGTTTTTGAGGTTGACCAGTTCCAGCAACTCGACGACCACACGCTCTTTGTGCGGGTGCTTGCGGATGCCGAAGGCGATGTTGTCGGCCACGCTCAGATGAGGAAACAACGCGTAATCCTGGAACACCATGCCGATACGACGTTTCTCCGGTGCCAGCGTGAAACCGGCACTGGAGATCACTTCGCCCGCCAGGCTGATTTCGCCTTCGTGCACCGGCTCGAACCCGGCAATGGCACGCAGGGTGGTGGTCTTGCCGCAGCCCGAGGAGCCGAGCAGGCAGCCGATGTCGCCCGCGTTGAGGTGCAGGTTGAGGTTCTGCACCACCCGTTGATCTTGATAGCCGCATGCCAGGTTGCGCAGGCTCAGCAGTAATGGCTGGCTCATGCGTGGTGGTACGACGGCGGCACGAGGAATTCGAGCAGGGCCTTTTGCGCATGCAGGCGGTTTTCGGCCTGGTCCCAGGCGACCGAGCGCGGATCGTCGAGCAGGTCCAGGCTGATTTCCTCGCCACGGTGGGCGGGCAGGCAGTGCATGAACAACACGTCCGGCGCGGCCAGGTCGAGCAGGGCACGGGTCACCTGGAATGGCGCGAACAGGGCCAGGCGCCTGGCGGTTTCGTCTTCCTGGCCCATGGAGGTCCAAACGTCGGTGCTGACCAGATGGGCGCCGACCACCGCGTCTTTCGGATCGCGCAGCAGTTGCACACGGCCATCGGCCTTGGCCATGAACTCGGCGCTGGGTTCGTAACCCTCGGGGCAGGCGATGCGCAGGTGGAAGTCGAACTGGATGGCCGCTTCTATATAGCTGTTGCACATATTGTTGCCGTCGCCGACCCAGGCCACGGTCTTGCCCTGGATCGAGCCGCGGTGTTCGAGGAAGGTTTGCATGTCGGCCAGCAACTGGCACGGGTGCAGGTCATCGGACAGGCCGTTGATCACCGGCACGCGCGAGTTGGCGGCAAATTCGGTCAGGGTGCTGTGGGCGAAGGTACGGATCATCACGGCGTCGAGCATGCGCGACATCACGATGGCGCAATCGCTGATCGGCTCGCCACGGCCCAATTGGGTATCGCGTGGCGACAGGAAGATAGCCTGACCACCCAGCTGAATCATGCCGGCTTCGAAGGACAGGCGGGTGCGGGTCGAGGACTTCTCGAAAATCATCCCGAGCACGCGATTTTTCAAAGGCTCAAACAGTACGCCGCGGTTACGCAGGTCTTTAAGCTCAATGCCTCGACGGATCACGCTGACCAGCTCTTCGGGCGTGCAATCCATCAGGGAGAGAAAGTGCCTTGCGCTCATCATTAACTACCTTTTTGCAACAGACCGCAGATACTCAAAGCCTTGTTTATTGTGACAACGGGCGAGACCTGCGGCGAAAGCCGCACGGGGCGACGAAATAGGGGAAGGCGCGATATTGACATTAAATGTCGCGTCTTACCAATAGGAGGCTTATTTTTAGGGGCTCTAGCCAGACGCCTTTGGTGCGATGGGCCACAACCGGGCCAATTTGTACACGCTCAGCTTGTTCAGTTCGGCCCAGTCGGATGCGCAGTTGATCCACTTCGCGTAGGTCGAGAGCAACATTTGTACACTGTGACCAAGCTGGTTTGCAATGAACGCGGTATTCATGTTCGCCATCAAGCACATCGTGGCGTGGCATTGCGGCGAACGCCGGTCGACTCCCATTCTATGGCTGATACCACTGGACGCAGGCATCAGTAACGACAGCGGTAAGGTACGGATTGTGTGATAGCACCTATCAACTGAACCGCGCACGAAACTTGGCAAGTGGTATCAGGGGCGCGCCACCATCGTCGGATACGCAAGCGGTAACTCTTAGGAGGCCGGTTCCGCAAACGACAACAGGCGTGCCATTTTCAACGAATATCACTTTCCCGGCTGTTCGATTCTCTATCTGCACATCGTCCAACTCTTCAGCTGCAAGGATGCGAGCCGGGACACCATCTACCCGGCAGAACGCGCCGCGATAGGGGTTGCCGACTGCATCGATCATGCGTCGAATTCGTCTGGCCGACTGGGTCCAGTCAATTTGATAATCCTCGTCGTCTCGCCACAGGCTATAGCTCGCCTCGCTATGGTCCTGTGCTTTAGCCTTCAATGGCTCTCCACTGGACAACGCTTCCAGCACCGCCAGACCTGAATGCAGGTAGCATTCGTTTACAGCTGTGATCGCCTCAGCAATGGTGATCGGGTAGCGGATAGGCACGGATGTCTGATGGATGATGTCGCCACGATCATATTCGCTGGCGCCGAAGATTGCCGACACCCCGATCCTGCTTTCTCCGTTGATCAGCGCATTGACCAATGGCGCAAACCCTCGGTATTTCGGGAGCAGGGAGTCATGGAAAACGATCAGCTTCTGTGCTGGGTGATCTATTAGCCATCGCCAAGATATGGCCATGGCGTATTCAGTGGAGAGTCCTTGAAAGTCTTTGCGCTGGGTGTGTTTGACGCCAGCTCTATCGCATACACCGGCGATTTCAGCGGAGTAATCGTTGGTGAGTGCCGAATCTTGTCCGATGACCACCTCGGCGATAATACTTTTGAACTGGGAAACAGCCTGTTCGGTAAAAGCCAGCCCTTTTTCAGTCATGACAAACAGGGTCAGCATTGGTGTAAGAGTTGTGGCTATCATTGCAATCCTTCCACGGGGATAGGGTAGGCGGCGAAGATAGCCACAATTTTTAGCATTGGCAAAGTTAGTTGCGTTCGTTCGTTTCGGCAGGACGCCGTAGATACCTGGGCCAATTCTTGGGCCAGGGATGAATTTTGATAGGGGGGATGGGTGGGGTGCGACGGGGGATTGGCTCGAAAGCCTTCTGCGTCGCAAGCAGCGCAAGGCAATGTGCAGGGGCGCCTGTGGGAAGTTTCTGAAACATTTGCTCACGCTTAGCCATGCCCTTGCCTATAGCCGTCGATTCACCGCGCGAACGTTGCTGGCGCACCGCGCAGGCGCGGCCCATAGTTGAACAAAGCCCTTATAAAAGAGACTGGCCATGACCAAGACTCTCCATCACCGTGCCTGCCACCTGTGCGAAGCCATCTGCGGCCTGACTCTGGAAACCACCCGAGACGACGACGGCGACCTGTCGATCACCTCAATCAAGGGTGACCCGCTGGACACCTTCAGTCGCGGGCACATCTGTCCCAAAGCCGTGGCATTGCAGGATATCCAGAATGATCCGGACCGCCTGCACCAGCCCATGTTGCGCGTGGGCAGCGAGTGGCAACCGATCCCGTGGGAAGACGCGTTTGCGCTGGTCGCCGAACGCCTTGCGGGCATCCAGGCCAGGCATGGGCAGAATGCGGTGGCGGTGTATCAAGGCAACCCCAGCGTGCACAACTACGGGCTGATGACCCACAGCAACTACTTTCTTGGCCTGCTGAAAACTCGTAACCGGTACTCCGCAACCTCGGTGGACCAACTGCCCCATCACCTCTCCAGTCACCTGATGTACGGCCATGGCCTGTTGCTGCCCATTCCGGACATTGACCACACCGACTTCATGCTGATCCTGGGCGGTAACCCGCTCGCCTCCAATGGCAGCATCATGACCGTGCCCGATGTTGAGAAACGTCTCAAGGCGATTCAGGCCCGGGGCGGAAAAGTGGTGGTCGTCGACCCGCGACGCAGTGAAACGGCGGCGATTGCCGATCAGCATCTGTTCGTGCGCCCCGGCGGCGATGCGGCCTTGTTATTCGGGCTGCTCAACACGCTTTTTGCAGAAGGGTTGACCCGCGACAGCCATTTGCCGGTTGAGGGGCTGCAAAGTGTGCGCCAGGCGATCGCCGGGTTTACCGCCGAGGCCATGAGCCGTCAGTGCGCGGTGCCTGCCGAGCAGATCCGCCAGTTGGCGCGTGACTTCGCCGCAGCGGACAAGGCTGTGTGTTATGGGCGTATGGGCGTCTCGACCCAGGCATTCGGCACGCTGTGTCATTGGCTGGTGCAGTTGATCAATCTGGTCACCGGCAATCTGGACCGCGTGGGCGGCGCCTTGTGTACCACGCCGGCGGTGGACCTGGTGGCGTCGACCGGAGGCGGGCATTTCAACCGCTGGCAAAGCCGCGTATCCGGGCGACCTGAATACGGCGGCGAGCTGCCGGTGTCTGCCTTGGCCGAGGAAATGCTCACCGAAGGTGAAGGGCAAATCCGCGCCCTGGTGACGGTGGCCGGCAACCCGGTATTGTCGACGCCCAACGGCCGTCAGTTGGAGCAGGCACTGGAGGGGTTGGAGTTCATGGTCAGCGTCGATCTCTACATCAACGAGACCACGCGCTATGCCGACCTGATCCTGCCGTCCACATCGGCATTGGAGAACGATCACTACGACACCACTTTCAATATGTTCGCGGTGCGCAATGTCACGCGCTTCAACCGCGCGATCCTGCCCAAGCCTGACGGTGCGCTGCACGACTGGGAAATCTTCGTCGGCCTGGCCAAGGCGTTTGCGGCGCATACCGGCGTGGTGCTCAAACCGACGATTCCGCCCGCGCAGATGATCGACTTTGGACTGCGCGCCGGGACTTACGGCGATGCCTCTGCGCACAAGCTGTCAGTGGCGATGCTGGCCGATCATCCCCATGGTGTTGACCTGGGGCCGCTCAAGCCCAACCTGGCCGAGCGGCTGAAAACCGTCGACGGCAAGGTGCAGGCGGCGCCGGTGGTGATCCTGGCTGACCTGGCGCGCTTTGCCGCGCATCCGCAACCGGTGGCTGACGAACTGCTGCTGATTGGCCGTCGCCATGTGCGCAGTAACAATTCCTGGATGCATAACTATCACCGGCTGGTGAAGGGCAAGCCGCGCCATCAACTGTTGATGCACCCCGACGACCTGGCCAGTCGGCAATTGAGCGACGGTCAGCGGGTGCGGGTCAGTTCGCGCATCGGCATGGTCGAAATCGAGGTGGTAGCCAGCACCGACATGATGCCTGGCGTGGTCAGCCTGCCCCACGGTTGGGGGCACGGGCGCCCGGGTGTGCAGATGAGCATCGCCAGCGGCCAGCCCGGGGCGAGTGCCAACGACTTGACCGACGAGCGGCAATTGGACGAGCTGTCGGGCAATGCGGCGCTCAACGGCGTACCGGTGAGCGTTTCGGCAGCTTGAGGTTGGCTGTCGGCGCGCCCGAGCATCCTGCAGGTTTTTTGCGTTACAATGCGCCACCGTGCCGACCCGTGAGTCGCAAAGTTCCTGCAGAGGTGTTCCATGGATATCATCGAAACGATCAAAGAGCAGATTGCCAACAACACCATTCTGCTTTACATGAAAGGCGCGCCCAACGCTCCCCAGTGCGGTTTTTCCGCGAAGGCTTCCCAGGCTGTGATGCAGTGTGGCGAGAAGTTTGCCTACGTGGATATCCTGCAAAACCCTGAAATCCGCGCGAACCTGCCAAAGTACGCCAACTGGCCGACGTTCCCGCAGCTGTGGGTAGCCGGTGAGCTGGTCGGTGGTAGCGACATCATCACTGAAATGGCAGCTGATGGCTCGTTGCAGGCGCTGATCAAAGACGCAGCAGCAAACGCGGCAGCCAAGACCGACGCTTGATTGGCTTGCAATAAAAAGCCCCGCTTCTCGTGAGAGAGCGGGGCTTTTTTGTACCTGAACGCTTGGGGTTATTCGCCCATCTGCGATTGCAGGTAGTTTTCCAGGCTGACTTTGTCGATCAGGCCCAGTTGGGTTTCCAGCCAGTCGATGTGTTCTTCCTGGTCTTCAAGGATATCTTCCAGCAATTCGCGGCTGCCATAGTCGCCCGTGGCTTCGCAGTGAGCGATGGCGGCCTTGAGGTCGCTGTGGCTCTTGCGTTCAAAGCCCAGGTCGCTGCTGATCATTTCCTGGGTGTGCTCGCCGATATTCAGCTTGCCCAGGTCCTGCACATTCGGCAGGCCTTCCAGGAACAGGATACGTTTGATCAGCGCATCGGCGTCCTTCATGGCCTTGATCGATTCTTTGTATTCGCGCTTGCCCAGCTTTTCCAGGCCCCAATCGTCGTACATGCGTGCATGCAGAAAGTACTGATTGATCGCGACCAGTTCATTGGCAAGGATTTTGTTGAGTTGCTGGATGACTGAGATGTCGCCTTTCATGACTGGGGTCCTGCCCTGTAATAGCTGTGTATGGGCGGAGTTTGAGCGGCGACAATCCCGGTGTCAAACCTAAGTTATTGAATAATAAATGAAAATTAATCGGAATAAGAATGTTTGTGTTCCGCGTCTTGACGCTAACTAATTGAATTGCAGGCATAAAAAAACCGGACACAGGGTCCGGTTCTTTAAAACACGCCTATTTAAGCGTGCGTAAATTCTACTGAATACGGTGCCGCAGCCTGAGCTGTCTGCAACTGCGTAAGGGTTTCCCGCACCACTTGCTTGGCGAGGCATGCGCATTTTCCACACTGGCTGGCAACGCCGGTGGTTTCACGCACTTCCTTGTAGCTGCAGCAACCTTCATAGATTGCTTCGCGGATTTGTCCGTCGGTGACGCCAGTACAGAGGCACACATACATAAGGAGAACCGTCGCGGGTTTAGGGCTTAAGTGCGATGGATCTTAATGTTAACGAGAATGATTGTCAAAATAGTTTCGTCGACTGTCCCTTGGGTATTGCCTGCGCGCTGACGAACGGTTTTTTCGGTGTATGATGGTCGGTCTTCACGAAGCGTGACCGCGTCACAGGTCTGTCGCCAATACACGGCAGACTCGACGCTGGTCCTGTTACTTCAATCGTCACCCCTTCATCAGGAGATATCCAATGAGCGTACTCGTCGGCAAACAAGCCCCGGATTTCGACGTACCTGCCGTCCTCGGCAATGGCGAAATCGTAGACAGCTTCAAACTGTCTGAAGCCATCAAAGGCAAATACGGCCTGGTGTTCTTCTACCCGCTGGACTTCACCTTCGTCTGCCCATCCGAGCTGATCGCTCTGGATCACCGCATGGACGATTTCAAGGCACGCAACGTTGAAGTGGTCGCCGTTTCCATCGACTCCCACTTCACCCACAATGCCTGGCGCAACACGGCCATCAACGATGGCGGCATCGGTAAAGTCAAATACACCATGGCTGCCGATATGAAGCACGATATCGCCAAGGCCTACGACGTCGAGTCCGAAGGCGGTGTGGCTTTCCGTGGCGCGTTCCTGATCGACGACAAGGGCGTTGTGCGTTCGCAGATCATCAACGACCTGCCGCTGGGCCGTAACATGGAAGAGCTGATTCGCCTGGTCGACGCGCTGCAGTTCCACGAAGAGCACGGCGAAGTCTGCCCTGCCAACTGGAAAAAAGGCGACAAAGGCATGACCGCTTCCACCGAAGGTGTGGCGGCTTACCTGACCGAGAACGCCGGCAAGCTGTAAGCCGGATTCAAGGTAGAAAAAAACCGGCCTGTGAGGGCCGGTTTTTTTATGGGCGGGGCGGTGCGACGATTCGACTTGCGCGTGATTGCGCTGTATCAGCCCATAAATACGTCACTGAAACGCCGCAAGCCCTAAACCCATGTAGGAGCGAGCTTGCTCGCGAAAACCTCACAGGCACCGCGTTCATTCAGCAAGCACGCGTTATCGTTGACGTTTTTCGCGAGCAAGCTCGCTCCTACAGACCTGGCGGGACGAGTCTCAGTCGCTGAAGTCTTCCCAGCCACCCATCTGTTTCCAGCGATTGACGATGCCGCAGAACAGCTCGGCGGTCTTTTCGGTGTCGTAGCGCGCCGAATGAGCTTCGCGGCCGTCAAAGTCGATGCCGGCTGCCTGGCAGGCTTTCGCCAGCACGGTCTGACCATAGGCCAGGCCGGCGAGCGTGGCGGTGTCGAAGCTGGAGAACGGATGAAACGGGTTGCGTTTCATGTCCAGCCGCGCCACGGCGGCGTTCAGGAAGCCCAGGTCGAAACTGCTGTTGTGCCCCACCAGGATCGCGCGCTTGCAGCCGTTGGCCTTCAGCGCCTTGCGTACGCCACGGAAGATGTCGGTCAGCGCCGCTTCTTCACTCACCGCCATGCGCAGCGGGTGATCGAGCTTGATGCCGGTGAACTCCAGCGCCGCCGCTTCGATGTTGGCCCCTTCAAACGGCTCGACGCGGAAGAAGTGGGTGTGGTCCGGGTACACGAAGCCCTGCTCGTCCATGCCGATGGTGGTCGCGGCAATTTCCAGCAACGCGTCGGTGGCGCAATTGAAACCGCCGGTTTCTACATCGATAACGACAGGCAGGTAGCCGCGGAAACGCTCGGCCATCGGGTGGCGCGAACCGCCGCCACCGCCGTGTTCCTGGTCTTCATCGTAATGGTCTTCACTCACTTGCTTTCCTCCAGCAGGCGCCAGCGCAGTGTTTCACCGGCGCGCAGCGGGATAACGGTCAGCTCGCCAAACGGCAGGCTGGCGGGGGCGGTCCAGTCTTCACGAACCAGGGTGATGCGGTCGGTATTGGCCGGCAGGCCATAGAAGCGCGGGCCGTTGAGGCTGGCGAAACCTTCAAGCTTGTCCAGGGCGTTGCGTTGTTCGAACGCTTCAGCGTACAGCTCGATGGCGGCAAACGCGGTGTAGCATCCCGCGCAACCGCAGGCGGCTTCCTTGGCGTGCTGGGCGTGGGGCGCGGAATCGGTGCCGAGGAAGAACTTCGGGTTGCCGCTGGTCGCGGCATCCAGCAACGCCACCTGGTGGGTATTGCGCTTGAGGATCGGCAGGCAATAGAAGTGCGGCCGAATACCGCCCACTAACATGTGGTTGCGGTTGTACAACAGGTGGTGTGCGGTGATGGTCGCGCCGACGTTGGCCGACGCCTCGGTGACGAACTGCACGGCGTCTGCGGTGGTGATGTGTTCGAACACCACCTTGAGGGTCGGGAACAGCTCGACCACGCGGCGCATATGTTCGTCGATGAAGATCTTTTCGCGATCGAACACGTCGACATCGCCACGGGTGACCTCACCGTGGATCAGCAGCGGCATGCCCACGTCGGCCATGGCTTCGATGGCCGGCAGGATCTTGTCGATGCTGGTCACGCCGGAGTCGGAGTTGGTGGTCGCGCCGGCCGGGTACAGCTTGGCGGCGTGCACGAAACCGCTGGCCTTGGCCTCGCGAATCTCCGAAGGCTGGGTGCGGTCGGTGAGGTAGAGCACCATCAGCGGTTCGAAGCGGCTGCCGGCCGGTCGTGCAGCGAGGATACGCTGGCGATAGGCATCGGCTTGCTCGGCGTTACGCACCGGAGGTACCAGGTTAGGCATGATGATGGCGCGGCCAAAGGTTCGCGCGACATCGGCCACGGTGTGGGGTAACACAGCACCATCACGAAGATGTATATGCCAGTCGTCGGGACGCAGCAGGGTCAGGCGGTCGGACATTGGGGATTCCAGGCGGGTCAATCTGGTGGGAATGCTACCGGAAAAGACTCGTGCAGGCACTCGCTATCAAGTTTTGCAGGATGCAACCGATAGCACTGGGTATGCCTTAACGATGTATGACGCCTTGAAGTGTTGTAGAAACCAGTGGAGCCTCCCGTGCGCCAGCATTATCTAGCCCTGCTCAGTGTGTTCGCCAGCCTGCCCGCGATGGCCCTCACGTTCCAGACACGCCTGGAGAATATTGAGTGGAAAGTGGAGGGCGATCAGTTCGAGTGCCGCCTGACCCAGCCGATCACCGATTTCGGTTCGGGTGAGTTTGTGCGCCGGGCGGGCGAGCAGGCGACCTTTCGCCTGAAAGCCTACAGTGGTTCGCTCGGTGCCGGCTCCGCCACGTTGCTGGCCGCCGCCGCGCCCTGGCAACCGGGCCGCGGCGACATCAACCTCGGTGCGGTACGCGTCGGCAGTGGTGATGTGCTGTTTAACAGCTCTCAGGCCCAGGCCGGGCGTCTGTTCACCGGTTTGCTCGAAGGCCGCAGCCCGACCGTGCGGCACTACGGACGCGAAGGCGGTTATTCGGAAATTCGCCTGCTGCCGGTGAAATTCTCCAAGGCCTACAACGACTATCAGTTGTGTACTACCAAGCTGTTGCCGATGAACTACGATCAGGTTAAACAGACGGAAGTCGGTTTCCCCGGTGGTGGCATCGAACTGGATGCAGCGGCCCGGAAGAAACTGTCGGTCATTGTCGCGTTCATGAAAGCCGACCCTACGGTCAACCATATCGAGCTGAACGGCCATTCGGATAACAGCGGCAACCGCCTGACCAACCGTGATGTCTCACGACGCCGTGCCTTGGCGGTAGTGGACTACTTCAAGGCCAACGGCATCCCTGAATCCCAGATCACGATGCGTTTCCATGGTGAAAGCTACCCCTTGGCGCCCAACACCAATGCCGCCAACCGAGCGCGCAACCGGCGGGTCAACGTGCAGCTCGAACGCGTGGCGGCGCCCGAGAAACCGGCACCCCAGGCCGCAACTCCGAGCAACCCTGCTGCGACCTCGTAAGGCGCGGTCATCGGTCGCTCGTTCGACATAATCTGTCGCTTTATCTTCATTTGCTGTCGCGCCCCTGTAAATTCGCGGTTTTGATCGGTAGAATCGTTGCCTTTCCGTACAACCCCGTGGAGTGATGGCATGGCCGACGTAAACAAGGTCGTTCTCGCGTATTCCGGCGGCCTGGACACTTCGGTGATCCTCAAGTGGCTGCAGGATACTTATAACTGTGAAGTGGTGACATTCACCGCTGACCTGGGTCAGGGCGAAGAGGTCGAACCTGCACGTGCCAAGGCGCAAGCCATGGGCGTGAAAGAGATCTACATTGACGACCTGCGCGAAGAGTTCGTCCGCGATTTCGTTTATCCGATGTTTCGCGCCAATACCGTCTATGAAGGCGAGTACCTGCTCGGCACCTCCATTGCACGTCCGCTGATCGCCAAGCGCCTGATCGAAATCGCCAACGAAACCGGCGCCGATGCCATTTCCCATGGCGCCACCGGCAAGGGCAACGACCAGGTGCGTTTCGAACTGGGCGCCTACGCCCTCAAGCCCGGCGTGAAAGTGATTGCGCCCTGGCGTGAATGGGACCTGCTGTCCCGTGAAAAGCTGATGGATTACGCTGAAAAGCACGCGATCCCGATCGAGCGTCACGGCAAGAAGAAGTCCCCGTACTCGATGGATGCCAACTTGCTGCACATTTCCTATGAAGGCGGCGTGCTGGAAGACACCTGGACCGAGCACGAAGAAGACATGTGGAAATGGACCGTCTCCCCGGAGAATGCTCCAGACAAGCCGCAGTATCTGGAACTGACCTACCGCAACGGCGACATCGTCGCGCTGGATGGTGTCGAGATGACACCCGCCACCGTGCTGGCGACCCTGAACCGCATCGGGGGCGAACACGGCATCGGTCGTCTCGACATCGTCGAGAACCGTTACGTCGGCATGAAGTCCCGTGGCTGCTACGAAACACCGGGCGGCACCATCATGTTGCGTGCTCACCGCGCCATCGAGTCCATCACCCTGGACCGTGAAGTGGCCCACCTCAAAGATGAGCTGATGCCCAAGTACGCCAGCCTGATCTATACCGGCTATTGGTGGAGCCCTGAGCGCCTGATGCTGCAGCAGATGATCGACGCCTCCCAGGCCCACGTGAACGGCGTGGTGCGCCTGAAGCTGTACAAGGGCAATGTGATCGTGACCGGTCGCAAGTCCGATGAGTCACTGTTTGACGCCAACATCGCGACCTTCGAGGAAGATGGCGGTGCCTACAACCAGGCGGACGCGGCCGGCTTCATCAAGTTGAACGCCTTGCGCATGCGCATCGCGGCCAACAAGGGACGCAAGTTGTTCTGAGTGTTTTGCCTGTTGTGAGAAAGCCCCTTATGCAAGGGGCTTTTTTTTGCCCTGAATATACCCATACAAACATTAATCAGGCGTGGGCAACGTTTAAAAATGTTTGGTATGTGTTTAAGCGTTTTATTCAAGTCTTTCGAGATTTTTTCAGCTCCAGAAATCCACTCTTCTGCGGAAAGGTTTTTTACATCTAGACAGGAACCATGTCTTACAGAAAATTCACTCATATAGGCGCAAAGGATCTGTAATTTGTGGAATTTTCTGTAGGAAAATTGGATGTATATAAATATGTTAAATGGAACTGAAGCTGACGGGTTTTTTTCAGCCCTTTGTATAAGCCGCAACGGTAAGCAAGGGGTATTTCCTGAGAGCGCTGTGCGCAACGTTTACGGCATAGGCCTCGGGATGAGGATATTTCACTCAAAATATGTACGAGCAGGGAAAGGTCTGAAGGGTTCCATAAAGCCCAATACACTAAAGTTGGCGAATTTTTGTAGGCTAATTCCTTTCTTGTTGTGGGTTGGGTCTCTGCCTGCTGTTGCTCGGGGGGGCACGCTATGCCAACTAGCAGGCGACTAGGCTATTGTGCTTTCTCTAAATAATTCGAACAGCGAAATTGGACTTTCTCATGAATAAAGTGCTGATCGTGGATGATCATCCCGTCATTCGGCTAGCTGTGCGCATGCTAATGGAGCGTCATGGTTATGAGGTTGTTGCCGAGACTGATAACGGTGTCGATGCGCTGCAACTTGCGCGGGAACATATGCCGGATATTGTCATATTGGATATTGGAATCCCCAAACTCGATGGCCTTGAAGTTATTTGCCGGCTGGCCTCGACCAAGCAAGCCGTGTCGTTCAAGGTGCTGGTGCTGACGTCCCAGGCACCTGGTCATTTTTCCATGCGTTGCATGCAGGCCGGTGCCGCCGGCTACGTGTGCAAGCAACAGGACCTGACCGAGTTGTTGAGCGCCATCAAGGCGGTGCTTTCCGGCTACAGCTACTTCCCGAACCAGGCGCTCAACTCGGTGCGGTCCACCATGGGCAACGCCAGTGAGGCTGACATGGTGGAACGTTTATCGGGGCGGGAGATGATGGTGCTGCAACAGCTGGCCCGTGGCAAAACCAACAAGGAGATTGCCGACGGTATGTTCCTGAGCAACAAGACCGTGAGCACCTATAAGACGCGCCTGCTGCTGAAGCTCAATGCCCGGTCACTCGTCGACCTGATAGAGCTGGCCCAGCGCAATGGCTTGGTGTGAGGAGGAGGGGGCGTTCACCCTTCTGACACCGCTGTAAAATCCGGCACAAAAAAAGCCTCCGTCAGGGAGGCTTCCGGCTGGCTGTCGGATGGTCAGAGGTCGAAGTCGTAATCGGCCAATTGTTTTTGCAAGCGTCGCTCTTCCAGGAGATTGTCGATAATCAGGCGTTTGCTCAAATTGGTCTTGGCCACCTCCGGGACGGGCGCTGGCGCGTCATCGTCTTCCAGCTCCACCGGTTCGTCATCTACTTCCAGTTGTTCTTTGCCAGTGCTCATAAGGTTCACTCCAGGCTAAGACTGCCATTGGCGCTCCTTATAGCGATAAACCACGGACGCGTAAAAAAGATTTTTTCAATCGATTCATAGGCAAAACCCGACAACCCTCAATCGTCGGAGGTCTTGTCCTTGTATTCACATAGATCTTCGATCCGGCAGCTGCCGCACCGAGGCTTGCGCGCCTGGCAAACATAGCGCCCGTGAAGAATCAGCCAGTGATGGGAATCGAGCAGATAGGGTTTGGGCACGAACTTCATCAGCTGTTTCTCGACCTCCACCACATTTTTTCCGCGAGCGATGCCGGTACGGTTGCTGACGCGAAAAATATGCGTATCCACCGCCATGGTGAGCTGCCGGAACGCCGTATTGAGTACGACGTTGGCGGTCTTGCGGCCCACGCCGGGTAATGCTTCGAGGGCTTCGCGGGTTTGCGGTACTTCGCTGGCGTGCAGCTCCATGAGCAGGCGGCACGTCTCGATCACGTTCTTGGCCTTGCTGTTGTACAAGCCGATGGTCTTGATGTACGCCGATAACCCTTCCAAACCCAGGGCGTAAATCGTCTCCGGCGTATTGGCCACCGGAAACAGCTTGGCCGTGGCCTTGTTGACGCCGACGTCCGTGGATTGGGCCGACAGGATCACGGCGATCAGCAGCTCGAACGGCGAGGAGTAGGCCAATTCGGTCTTGGGTTCCGGATTGTCTTCGTGAAACCTGCGGAAAATTTCCAGGCGTTTTGCAGCGTTCATAGGGAGGGACGTTTCCTTGCAGGCTATCGACTTAATTGTAGCAATACACAGCGCAGCGTCGGTTGTGGGTCAGGCGTTACCGTTGGCGCTGGCGTCGCAAGTGGCCTGGGCGTCATGCAGCGTCTGCTCGGCGGCGTCCAGCGCGGCACTCAAGCTTGCCAGTTGCTGTTCGTCAGCCTGTTGATCCTGGGCCTTTTTCAATGCGGCCCGGCGCATTGCCAGTTGGATCTTCGCGCGCTTGAGTTCAGCGCTTTTGCTTGTCGGCAGCGGTGGCGGGACGTTGACCTCCAGCGCGGCAAGCGCCTGCTCCGAGGCTTCGAACTGCCTTTGCAGGACAATCAATTGCGACTGTTGCTCAAAGGTCGGGGGATGACCAAACGCCTTCAGGGATTTGTGCAGTTGCGCACGGCTCATGGCGACACTGATTTTGGCTTGCTTGATTGCTGCATCCTGAGCGGCCTGATGGCTATCGGCTGATGCCGTTGCCACGGGCGCAATGCGCTTGGCCCGCGCCACGCGTTCGGCGTGTTTGCAGGCTTGCTCACGTTGCAGGCGTGCGTTGCGCTGTTCGAAACGCCGACGTGCCCGGTCGCGTTTAAGGCCACGTTCGCGCCGCTCGTCATCGCTGCGCGCCAGGTCGCCCACAATCGGCAGGACTTCAGCAAGTGGGCGCATCTCGATGCAGTCGACAGGGCAGGGCGCGACGCACAGGTCGCAACCGGTGCACTCGTCGATGATGACCGTGTGCATCAACTTGGCGGCGCCAATGATGGCGTCCACCGGGCAAGCCTGGATGCATTTGGTGCAACCGATGCATTCAGCCTCACGGATGTAGGCGATCTGGGCCGGCGCATCGCCGCGGCTCGTATCCAGGGCCAGCACCGGCACGCGCAGCAATTGCGCAAGCCCGGCGATGGTTTCCTGGCCTCCGGGCGGGCACTTGTTGATCGCCTCGCCGTCAGCGATGCCTTCGGCGTAAGGCTTGCAGCCCGGGTGCCCGCACTTGCCGCATTGAGTCTGCGGTAGCAGCGCGTCGATACGTTGAATCAGGTTCATGCTTTGATCATTGCGTTGACGCCCGGCTCGCCGATATGGGCGGGCTGAAAAGCCCCAGCGTCGAAACGCCGGGGCATCCTGCAGGGGTTACTTGATGCGTTGACCTGGCTTGGCGCCGCTGTCCGGGCTGAGCAGATAGATTTCTGCGCCGCCAGGACCGGCCGCCATCACCATGCCTTCAGAGATACCGAATTTCATTTTTCGTGGCTTGAGGTTGGCGATCATCATGGTCAGGCGACCATCGAGCTTGGACGGGTCCGGGTAAGCGCTCTTGATGCCGGAGAACACATTGCGTTGCTCGCCGCCCAGATCCAGGGTCAGGCGCAACAGCTTGTCGGCGCCTTCCACGGCTTCGGCCTTGACGATCAGTGCAACCCGCAGGTCCACGGCGGCGAAAGCGTCGAACTCGATTTCCTCGGAAATAGGGTCTTTGGCCAACTCGCTGTCATCGGCTGGCGCGGTCGCGCCGGTATCGGTCTGGCTGGCGACGAGGTCTTCTTTGGAAGCGTCGGTCATGGCCTGGACTTTCACCGGGTCGATGCGGGTCATCAATGGCTTGAACGCGTTCAACTGATGGTTGCCGAGCAGCGTGGCGTGGTCGTTCCAGGTCAGCGGCGCGACGTTGAGGAACGCCTCTGCATCGGCGGCCAGCAGCGGCAGCACCGGCTTGAGGAAGATCACCAACTGACGGAACAGATTGACGCCGGTGGCGCAGATCGCCTGGACCTCGGCTTCCTTGCCTTCCTGCTTGTTCAGCGACCATGGCGCCTTGTCGGCAATCCAGGCGTTGGCGCGGTCGGCCAGGCCCATGATTTCGCGCATGGCGCGGGCAAAATCGCGGGCTTCATAGGCGTCGGCGATGCTCGGCGCGGCGGCCAGGAAGGCATCGGTCAGTTCCGGCGCGGCGTTTTCAGCGACCAGCACACCCGCATTGCCCTTGTGGATAAAACCGGCACAACGGCTGGCGATATTGACCACTTTGCCGACCAGGTCCGAGTTGACCTTCTGAATGAAGTCTTCCAGGTTCAGGTCGAGGTCGTCGACGCCACGGCCCAGCTTGGACGCATAGTAGTAACGCAAATATTCCGGCGACAGGTGGTCCAGGTAGGTGCGCGCCTTGATGAAGGTGCCGCGGGACTTGGACATCTTCTGCCCGTTCACCGTCAGGTAGCCGTGCACGGCAATGCCGGTCGGCTTGCGGTAGCCCGAACCTTCGAGCATCGCCGGCCAGAACAGCGCGTGGAAGTTGACGATGTCCTTGCCGATGAAGTGGTACAGCTCGGCCGTGGAATCCTTGCCCCAGAACGCATCGAAGTCCAGCGCCGGTGTGCGGTCGCAAAGGTTCTTGAAGCTGGCCATGTAGCCGATCGGCGCGTCCAGCCAGACATAGAAGTACTTGCCCGGCTCGCCCGGAATTTCAAAGCCGAAGTACGGCGCATCGCGGGAAATGTCCCACTGTTGCAGGCCGGCATCCAGCCATTCGGCGATCTTGTTGGCCACGGCATCCTGCAAGGTGCCGCTGCGGGTCCAGGTTTGCAGCATCTGCTGGAAATCCGGGAGTTTGAAGAAGAAGTGCTGGGAATCCTTGAGCACCGGGGTAGCGCCGGAGATGGCCGACTTCGGATTCTTCAGGTCGGTGGGTGCATAGGTGGCACCGCATTTCTCACAGTTGTCGCCGTACTGGTCGTCGGTGCCGCATTTCGGGCAGGTGCCCTTGATGAAGCGATCGGCCAGGAACATTTTCTTTTCCGGGTCGAAATACTGGGTGATCGAACGCGTGGCAATGTGCCCGGCGTCTTTCAACCGCAGGTAGATCTGGCTCGAAAGCTCACGATTTTCGTCGGAGTGGGTCGAATGGAAGTTGTCGAACTCCACCAGGAACTCGGCAAAGTCGGCGCTGTGTTCAGCCTGCACATTGGCGATCAATTGTTCCGGGGTGATGCCTTCCTTTTCGGCGCGCAACATGATGGCCGAACCGTGGGCGTCGTCCGCGCAGACATAGATGCATTGATTGCCGCGATGCTTCTGGAAGCGCACCCACATATCGGTCTGGATGTACTCAAGCATATGGCCAAGATGGATGGAACCATTGGCATAGGGCAGGGCGCTGGTGACGAGGATCTTGCGTGGCTCGGACATGGGGCTCGGCTACTTGATGAAACGGAGGTCGGCCACTATAAAGCGCCGGGAAATTTATTTCACCCCGTGGTGCTGTTTCAGCATCTTCCGATCCTGCGAAAGCATGCCGCTGGTGGCCTGGAACGGTTAGGATAGCCGCCTGTTTCAGTCAGTCTTTTTCGGGAGTTGCCCATGAGCGCCGTCAATCGCGCAGCGGTGGAAGCCGTCCTTCGCCAGTACACCGACCCCTATTTGAACCAGGACCCGGTCAGTGCCGGCTGTGTGCGGGCCATCGAGGTACAGGCTGACCACGTATCGGTCCAGCTGGAGCTGGGCTACGCCGCCGGCCTGTTCAAAAACGGCTGGGCGCAGATGCTGCAAATGGCCATCGAAGGCCTCGACGGCGTGCGCTCGGCCAAGGTCGACATCCGGTGTGTGATCGCCTCGCACAAGGCCCAGGCGCAGATCCCTGGCCTGGCCAACGTCAAGAACGTGATCGCCGTGGCATCGGGCAAGGGCGGGGTGGGTAAATCCACCACCGCCGCCAACCTGGCCCTGGCCCTGGCCCGCGAAGGTGCCCGCGTGGGCATCCTCGACGCCGATATCTATGGCCCGAGCCAGGGTGTGATGTTCGGCATTGCCGAAGGCATACGACCCAAGGTCAAGGACCAGAAGTGGTTTGTGCCGATTGAGTCCCTGGGCGTGGAAGTGATGTCCATGGCGTTCCTGACCGATGACAACACGCCCATGGTCTGGCGCGGGCCGATGGTTTCCGGGGCGCTGCTGCAATTGGTCACCCAGACCGCCTGGGGCGACCTGGACTACCTGGTGATCGACATGCCACCCGGTACCGGCGATATCCAGTTGACCCTGGCGCAGAAAGTCCCGGTGGCCGGCTCGGTGATCGTCACCACGCCGCAGGACCTGGCGCTGCTGGACGCGAAGAAAGGCGTGGAGATGTTCCGCAAGGTCAACATTCCGGTGCTGGGCGTGGTGGAAAACATGGCGGTGCACATCTGTTCCAACTGTGGCCATGCCGAACATCTCTTCGGCGAGGGCGGTGGCGAGAAGCTGGCGACTCAATACGGCGTCGAACTGCTGGCCTCGTTGCCGCTGTCGATGTCTATCCGCGAACAGGCCGATGGCGGCAAGCCCACCGTGGCTGCCGAGCCCGATGGTCAGATTGCCATGGTGTATCAGGAACTGGCCCGCCATGTGGGCGCGCGGATAGTCCTGCAGGAGGCGAGCAGTCCCGCGATGCCGACGATCACCGTCAGCGACGACTGAATCCCGATGTAGGAACAGTACCGCACAGGCTTGTGACGCTCTTTTCCCAATCAGTCGTGTAAGCATTCGCTTACCGTCATGTAGGTTTTCGGTTTTTTTACCGGGAATGAGCGTCTCGAATCTGCGAGCGATATTTCTAACTGTTTGAAATTAAACAGTTATTTAATTTCACTTGAGCATCGCCGATTGGCCGCGATCCGTTTGGATCCCGTTGAACTTATCTTGGGAGGCTCTAACATCAGCCCTGTGTCCACGGATTGGCACAGCCATCAAGGAACGGTGGTTTGAAGGAATGTCGCAGGATGCGATTCATCAGGACGATGAAAAGGATTAAAGGGACTAGGGAAAAAATGTGGGCGGGTCATACCGCCCCTTTTTTCGCCTGTAGAAAAGTGAAAGCGGCTACATGAAAACGCAAAAAAGGCCCGCAAGGGGCCTTTTTTTTTGGGCAACGACGCTGCTATCAGCGTTCGAGGTCTGCAATCTTGCCGGGTTTGCCATCCCATTCTTCCGCGTCGGGCAGAGCATCCTTTCTTTCCGTGATGTTCGGCCAGATATCCGCCAGCTCGGCATTCAACTCAATGAAGTTTTCCATACCCGCAGGTACTTCATCTTCAGAGAAGATGGCGTTAGCCGGGCATTCTGGTTCACACAGGGCGCAGTCAATGCACTCGTCCGGGTGGATGACCAGGAAGTTCGGGCCTTCGTAGAAGCAGTCCACCGGACACACTTCTACGCAGTCGGTGTACTTGCACTTGATGCAGTTGTCGGTGACGACGAAGGTCATTTCTAATTTTCTCCTCAGGCGGCGGCAGCGAAACCCTGTGTGGCAGGGCTCGCGAGGTTCGGGAGCGATAGTCTGCGGGCCAGGCTAAAAGCCCGCAGCATCCCAAACCGCGCGAGAGTCTACCAGCTTGCACGCGTGTGCGTTATATCCGAGTCTTCAGTGCATATAACATTTCGAGCGCTTTACGCGGCGTCACGTCGTCCAGGTCAAGCTTGGCCAGCTCATCGAGTACCGGATGGGGCAGGCTGGCGAACAGGTCGCTCTGGTGCGGTGCGGCGGGTTTCCTGCTGGCCTTGGCCGGGCTGGCGACCACGGTTTCATGGGGCAGGGCCGTGGTTTCCAGGCGGCTCAGGTGCTCGCGGGCGCGGGTGATGACATCAGTGGGCACGCCGGCCAACTGCGCGACCGCCAAGCCATAACTCTGGCTGGCCGGGCCCGGCAGCACGTGGTGCAGGAACACGATGCGCTCGTTGTGCTCGGTGGCATTGAGGTGCACGTTGGCTACCAGCGGCTCGCTTTCCGGTAACACCGTCAGTTCGAAGTAGTGGGTGGCAAACAACGTATAGGCGCGCAAATGTGCCAGACGCTCGGCCGCCGCCCATGCCAGCGACAGGCCGTCAAACGTACTGGTGCCGCGACCCACTTCGTCCATCAACACGAGACTGCGGTCGGTGGCGTTATGCAGGATGTTCGCGGTTTCGCTCATTTCCACCATAAACGTCGAGCGCCCACCGGCCAGGTCGTCGCTGGACCCGATCCGGGTGAAAATCCGGTCCACCAGGGACAGTTCGCAACTGGCCGCCGGCACGAAGCTGCCGATGTGGGCCAGCAACACGATCAGCGCGGTCTGGCGCATATAGGTGGATTTACCACCCATGTTCGGGCCGGTAATCACCAGCATGCGAGTGTCGTCGTCCAGCGACAGGTCGTTGGCGACGAATGGCGTGGTCAACACCTGCTCCACCACCGGGTGGCGCCCTTGCACGATGCGCATGCACGGCTCGCTGACAAAGCGCGGGCAGTTGAGGTCCAGGTTCAGCGCACGTTCGGCCAGGTTGCTCAGCACGTCCAGTTCCGCCAGGGCGGCGGCGGTGTCCTGCAGCGGCGCCAGGCGGCTGATCAAGTCCTCAAGCAAGGCTTCGTAGAGCATTTTTTCCCGCGCCAGGGCGCGGCTTTTGGCCGACAACGCCTTATCTTCGAACGCTTTGAGTTCGGGGGTGATAAAGCGCTCGGCGCCCTTGAGCGTCTGGCGGCGTTGATAGTCGATAGGCGCCGACTCCGCCTGCTTGCTCGGCAGCTCAATAAAATAGCCATGCACGCGGTTGTAGCCGACCTTCAGGTTGGCCAGCCCGGTGCGGGCTTTTTCGCGGGCCTCCAGGTCGATCAGGAACTGGCCGGCGTTTTCGCTCAGCGATTGCAGCTCATCCAGCTCGCTGTCATAGCCGGTTTTCAACACACCGCCATCACGGATGATCGCTGGCGGGTTGTCGATGATGGCCTTTTCCAGCAGCGCCGCCAGGTCCGGGTAAGTGCCGGCGGTGACTGCAAGCTGTTGCAGGTGCGGCGTGTCCAGTTCGGTCATCGCCACTTGCAGTTGCGGCAGGGCGCTCAACGCGTCCCGCAGGCGCGCCAAGTCACGGGGCCGCGCATTACGCAGGCCGATCCGCGCGAGGATGCGCTCGATATCGCCGATTTCCTTCAGTTGCGGCTGCAGTTTTTCAAAGCGATAGCCGTCAAGCAGGCAGGTAATAGAGGTTTGACGTGCTTGAAGGACGGTCAAATCCCGCAGAGGACGATTCAGCCAACGAGTCAGCAAGCGGCTGCCCATGGCCGTCTGGCAGCGGTCGACCACCGATTGCAGCGTGTTGTCGCGTCCGCCCGCCAGGTTGGTATCCAGTTCCAGGTTGCGACGGCTGGCGCCATCCAGCACCACGGTATCGTCCAGCCGCTCATGCCGCAGGCTGCGCAAGTGCGGCAGGGCCGTGCGCTGGGTTTCCTTGGCGTAGCTGAGCAGGCAGCCGGCAGCGCCGATGGCCAGGGTCAGGGTTTCGCAACCGAAGCCTTTAAGGTCCTGCACCGAGAACTGCTGGCACAGACTTTTCAGCGCCGAATCACGCTCAAAATCCCACGGCGCACGACGTTTGGTCCCACGGCGCTTCTCTGCCGGCAAGTCCTTGGGCCAATCATCCGGAATCAACAACTCCACCGGATTGATACGCTCCAACTCCGCCAGCAGGTTCTCCCAGCCCTTGATCTCCAGCACGCTGAAATTGCCGCTGGTGATATCCAGCACTGACAGGCCGAACAGACGCTCATCGCCCAACACTGCAGCGATCAGGTTATCGCGCCGCTCATCCAGCAGCGCCTCATCACTCACCGTGCCCGGCGTAATAATGCGCACCACCTGCCGTTCCACCGGCCCCTTACTGGTGGCCGGGTCGCCGATCTGCTCACAGATCACCACCGACTCGCCCAGCTTCACCAACTTGACCAGATAACCTTCCAATGAATGGTAAGGAATCCCACACATCGGAATCGACTGCCCCGCCGACTGCCCGCGCGCGGTCAGGGTGATGTCCAGCAGCTTGGCGGCCTTCTTCGCGTCTTCGTAGAAGATCTCGTAGAAGTCGCCCATGCGGTAGAACATCAACTGATCAGGGTGCTGGTTTTTCAGGCGCCAGTACTGCTGCATCATTGGCGTGTGGGAGGACAGATCGGAGGTGTTTTTACTCATTGGGTAGTAGGCAAATTCGTTGAAAGTGATGGGGCAAAGGGGGCGCTTGGCCCAGCATTTGTTGCGATGGGCGCAAGGTTAACACGCGAGGTCGGGGGTTCGCAGGTTGCAAACGGCCAGGTAGAAATAGAAGAAGGGCGCAGCGCATTCATTCAAATACACCGCCCCCTTCTTTTTATCGCCCCTTACTGAATGTTGCCGGGCGAATCCAACACCTTCACCACATCATCAATCACCGCCTTGACCATCTCCTGCAAGTAATGCGACGCCCATGCGTAACGGTCCGTCTCCTTGGTCATCGCCGCATCTTCTGCGAGCAGCTTGGCGACATGGAGAAGATCGGAGGCGTGATGCAAGGCTTCCTGCAGGGAAACACCGCTGTTGACGCGGAATAGAGGCTGGTCGGAGTGAAAGGAGAAGGGGGTGACGCCGAGGGTGGTTAATGCAGACGCATTTGTAGCGGTCATCGGTAAAACTCCCATATCAAGTGAGAGCTACCACGTTCGTTCTCAGGCGAATGGGTGGCAGCTGTGCGCAGGCTGAGAAACCGGAGATACAGGAACCCGGCAGACCCGAAGGTCTCCCACGCACAGCCGCCATTGCACGAAATGATGGACGAAAAACGCCTGCATGTCGGGTTATGGTGCGCTTGGTGCGCCTGCATCTTGCCGGGTTCTCAGGCCCGATCGCTGAATTGGCAGCGATGGGCAGGAGGGTAGCGTGGTGGTGGGGAGGGCGCAACTGGGATAGTTGTGTCACTTGAAATCAATGCGTCGCCTATTTTCAACTGAAAAGGCGCGACAGCCGTCACGGGTTAGCGGCGGAATCAGCTCTCGCCGCCAGTGTTATTTTTGCAACCCATCACTGTTGGATAAGGCAGAAAAAACTAATAGTCCGATCAGTGCCTGAAATGGTGAACTGACTTTTGCACACTCACATCTCAATGCCGGATAGAGAGAATGCAGGGCGTGAGTATGACCAGGCTATCTGGATCTACGCCCACTTGCCGGAAACAACCCTCTGATCACCCCAAGAAACGCCGCAAACAAATTGATTGAAGTCGCCGTGGTGATGGCAATCAACACGTTATCCGAGAACGGCGCCTTACCCGAGTAATACGTCGACCACCCATTCCACACCAGCAGCACCGCCCAGAAGATCACACCACAAGCTGCAAACCAGAACGCACGCCCCGCATATTTCTTGCGCAGTTGCCGTTCGGCCTTCTGGTCTTTGAGGTTCTGGTTTCTCTCATCATCGGTGCCTATGGCTTGCTCGCCACCGGCTTGTGAGTCCTGGTCAGGTCCTGCCTCGGGGGGCAGGGTGAGTTCCAGACTGTCGAGTTCTTCACTCACGGATGCGACTCTTGGGATGAATGAGTGCTGCCATGTCTTGCCAGTCGATGGCGGAACCGTCGGCGCCCTTGAGCGCCCAGGCTGTGCCGTTCTCGTGGGAAAGGTTGGACAGTTGGGTGCCTGACCATTTGCCGTATTTGCTGATGATCCGATCGATCAGGCGGTGGGCATAGGTGTCACTGTCGGGAATCCTCGGTGTTACGAAGATGATGTCTTCGTCGTCCGGCTTCAAATTGCTGAGCAGCGAAGTGACCGGACGGCTGCCGTAGGATTTCAACTCATGGTACAGCGACGGGATGACCGGGCCATATTGCCAGCGGGCGAAGTGGTCATCCATGAGCGGCTGATCCCGTTCACGCAGGTGCCAGGACTGCGTGTAGAACAGCAGTTTTTGCAGCTTCATGGGCGTCAGGCCCGAAAGCTTGCCTTCCTTCGCGCGTTCAATGAAGGCGTTAGCGACAGCTAGCGCTGAATAAGCCATGAGCACCTCCGTCGTTGCTGGCCATGTTGTTCCAGAGTCTTATACATAGGCCCTGAATTGTCGATAAGCAAGGGCGCCTGTCCATCCGCTCGGTGTGGCATCAGGCTACCCTGCGGCGATATCAAGCGGTTCTGAATGATAGAAAGCAATTAACTGTTTGCATATACAGTATTTTGTTTCAATCTAAACAAGATTGTGTGTTTAATGCATAAATATGCAAATTAGCATTTGCCAACCTTCAAGACTCACGGCAATATCCGCGTTATGCAAAAACGCAACGTTTCTATCGTCTTGAAAGAGCTGCTGGATCGCGATCGGATCTCCCCCACGGAGCTTCACCGACGCACCGGTGTGCCTCAATCCACACTGTCCCGGATCCTCAGCGGCAAGATCGTTGACCCGTCGGACAAACACATCTCTCGCATCGCCGAGTATTTTCGCGTCAGCACCGATCACCTGCGCGGGCGCGCCGGGGTGGGTGCTTTGCGGGATGATGGGCGCGACCCGATGCATTCGGAGCTCAAGGACATAAGCCTGTGGGACGACGACACGCCCGTTAATGATGACGAGGTGTCGATCCCCTTTCTGCGCGAGGTTGAATTGGCTGCTGGATCAGGAAGATTCGTCATCGAGGAAAGTGAGAAAGCCAGCCTGCGCTTTGGAAAGCGCAGCCTTCGGCATAACGGCGTGCAGTTCGATCAGGCCAAATGCGTGACGGTGCGCGGCAACAGTATGTTGCCGGTGCTGCGCGATGGCGCGACGGTGGGGGTCAATGCCGGCAAGAGCGGGATTGGCGACATCGTCGATGGTGACCTGTATGCCATCAATCATAATGGCCAGCTCCGGGTGAAACAGCTCTACCGTCTGCCTTCCGGGATTCGCCTGCGCAGCTTCAACCGTGATGAGCATCCGGATGAAGACTATAGCTTCCAGGATATTCAGGATGAGCAGATCAGCATCCTCGGTCATGTTTTCTGGTGGGGCATGTACGCCCGCTGACCTCATCGCGTAAGACGAAACCCGCCCATGAGCGGGTTTTTTTTCGCCTGCAGAACACCTCCAAGCCCGAGCACATAAGGCTTTGAATGCTCAAATGCATATCTTTCGAGAAAATAAATGCACCAATGCATTGACTGCATATGCATACATGCATATTATCCATCTCAAGCCAGCCAACAAGGCCTGGTGGAGGCGGCAAGGATGCTGCCAAGGAAGACAAGGAAGGCACGCAACATCGGCAAGGACGCCATCGAAGCGGTGGCAGGGATGCCAGGCAACACCGGCAAGGATGCCGACGCTCTTTAGTTTCGCCCAGCTTCAAAAACAGGCAGCGATGAACCGGCCTTAACGGTTCAGAGGGTTGGCAACTGACCCGGGTGTGCAGCGTAAAGCACCAGAAGCAGTTATCCGGCAGACAGGGATCGTGGTCGGAAAAACATTCAGGAAAGGACCGTACCGCGCCAGTAGCGCCGAAAGTCCGAGGACATCATTACTGAAAAGCCCGGGCTACCGGGCTTTTTGGAATGCCTACCTATCGAAGTGTGTGTAATTGAAAAACGGACTATTCAGTGCTCAGCCAGGAGGCGTGACATGACAAACGAACAACAAGCGTTAGCGGAAATGCCTATCTGGCTGGTGATCATATTGGCCTTGGTCGGCGGCGTTTCCGGAGAGATGTGGCGCGCCGACAAGGAGGGCGCCCGCGGCTGGTCGTTGATCCGCCGTCTGGCGCTCAGGTCCGGCGCGTGCATGGTCTGCGGGGTTTCGGCCCTGATGCTGTGTTATGCCGCCGGTATGTCGATCTGGACTGCCGGCGCCATTGGCTGCCTGACCGCCATGGCCGGCGCCGACGTGGCCATCGGCCTGTATGAGCGCTGGGCAGCCAAGCGCATCGGGATCAATGAAGGGTCTCGTCAGGACCCGCAGTAACCGCAAGGATGCTACCCAAATGACCCTTATCGAAAAGCCATCCCAACTACCCCAGGCTATCGGCGCGGCGCTGCATGCGGCCTACCCGGACCTCAAGGTCGGCAGCCACCGGGACTTCCAGAGTGACCTGGAGAATACCGGCGTCATGATCACGGTTGAAGGCAACGGTCCGGGCATTCGCTCTCGCGAAGGACGCAAGGCCCATGTCCTGGCCATTTCGCTCAGAGCCATGGTTGCCCCCGGCGCCTTGCCGTTCGATGCCTGTGACCTGGCCAGCCAACTGATGGACCTGGTGCTGGACAACCGTTGGAACCTGCCTCAGTCCCAGTGCGATTTACCGACGAATATGGTCGCCGCTCCTTCTAGGGTTTCCACCGTAGCGACGGACTACGACACCTGGACTGTTTCCTTCACTCAAACCCTCTATCTCGGGCCCGAGTTACTCAACGATCCTACGGGCCAAGCGCTGTTCGCCTGTACCTGGGACGTCTTGAACATCGATGACCCCGATCAATACAGACCACTGGCGGAGTAGCCCATGTTCGACGCGCTGCTACGCATGCAACTGGGGCCAATCGTCGAGCGGCTGGCGGAGATGGAGGCCCAACTGGAGGACTTGTACCGCCGCGCTGAAAGCTTCTGCCGGATTGGCGTTTGCCAACAGGTCGACGCCGCCAGCAATACCTGCCGGGTCAGCCACGGTGAGTTGCTCACGCCGGCCATCCGCTTTTTCAACCCCAGCGCCGGTGCGCAAACCGAAACCCGTATTCCGTCCGTAGGCGAGCAATGTTTGTTGCTCAACTACGGCGGTGGGGAAGGGGGCGCGCAGTCCGTGGCTCTGTTCGGCCTCAACAGTAGTCTCTTTCCGCCAGTCTCGACGGTTCCCTCGGTGACCCGACGGCGCCATCAAGACGGTACCCAAAGCGATTACGACGACGCCAGCCACACCTTCAACTGGGCCAACGGGCCGACGATGGTCACCGGTTCTCGCGAACAGGTCGACCTCAAGGTCGGCGCCGCCAGCCTGACCCTCAACCCGCAGGGCATCACCCTGCAAATCGGCGGCACCGCACTGTTGCTGGATGCCGGCGGTGCTCACTTCAGCGGCCCGGTGATAGACCACCAAGGTCGGGTCATCAGCCCCTGACAAGGACACTCCATGATTGGCATCGATCGCAACACCGGGGAGGCCGTCGATGACTGGCTGCAATTCGTCCAGCGCGCCACCCGAGCGCTGACCACGCCCATTGGCACACGGCAGAAGCGTCCGCTGTATGGCTCGCTGATCCCGCAGTTGCTCGGACAGAACCTGGGCGACGACCTGCTGTTGCTCGCCCAGAGCCATGCCGCCCAGGCGTTCTACAACGGCCAGAACGGCATCGGCGACTTTCAGCCCCAGGTCATCGTCGCCACCCGCCAGGGCGCTGGCCTGCTGTTGCGCTTTGCCGGCACCTGGAAAAACCGCCAACAAACCTTTGAGGTCGTGACATGAGCATGCTGATCCCTGGCCAGAACCAACTGGCCGAGCCGGCGATTATCGCGGTTGACGAGTTCGAGCCCTTGTTGGCCGAGTTCAAGGCGTTCGTGGTCGACTACGTTGCAGCGAGTGCGCCGCAAAGCGCGGCCAAACTCAAGGTCAGCCTCGACAACGAAAGCGAACTGCTGACCCTGGCGCTGGAAGCTTTCTGCGTGCGCCTGCAAACCCATGAGCGCAAATACAATGCACGCATCAAGCAGATGCTGGCGTGGTGGGCCACCGGCAGTAACCTGGATGCACGGCTGGCGGACATGGGCCTGGAACGCCAGGTACTCGATCCCGGTGACCCTGCGGCTTTCCCGCCGGTGCCGCCGATCCTGGAAAGCGACGACGATGCCCGCCTGCGCTATTACCTGGCACCCCACGCCCCGGCGGCGGGTTCGCGGATGCAGTACCGCCGCGAAGTGTTCACCCTCGGCGAGCGGCCGGCGGTCAAGGTCCAGAGCGCATCGCCGGGCGTGGTGACCGTCAACTACACCTTCGATCCGGACGGCTATGCGGCCCAGGTCAAAGACGGTAACGGCCGACGCATCGCGCCCGGCGAAGTGATGGTCACCGTGCTGTCGCGTGACGGTGACGGTACCCCATCCACGGATTTGCTTGACGGTGTGCGCCGACATTTCGCACGGTCTGATGTACGCCCGGAAACCGATCTCGTCACCGTCCAGGGCGCACAGATTCAACCCTACAAGATTCGCGTCATCGCCAGGATCAACGCCGGGCCAGACTCGGGTTTGACCCAAATGGCGGCGCAGCAACTGCTGCAGACTTACGCTGATTCCTGCCATCGCCTGGAAGGGCGCGTCGACCCCAGTTGGATCGACTACGCCATTCACAGTGCAGGGGCGGCGCAACTGCAAATCCTGGAACCGCTGGCGCCGATTGTCAGCAGCGCGTTCCAGGCCCCGTATTGCACGGGTGTCGAGGTGGAGGTGCGCACGCTATGAGTGAACCCAAAGCGAGTTTATTGCCGGCCAACAGTTCACCGCTGGAAAAGGCGCTGGATGCAGGGTTCGGCAAGCTGCTTGACCGGGTCGCACCGCCGTTTCCAGCGTTGATGAACCCGCTGCAAACCCCCAGCGAATTTCTGCCTTACCTGGCCGCCGACCGAGGTGTCAGCGAATGGGATGCCCAAGCCAGCGAATCGGAAAAGCGCCTGACCGTGGCCTTGTCCTGGCAGATCCAGCGCCAGGCCGGCACACCCAAGGCCTTGAGCCATGCGGTGGAGTCACTGGGGTTTACTCCCAACATCAGCGCCTGGTATCAGCAGCGGCCAACCGGTATGCCGTACACCTTTGACGTGCAGGCGATCATTGGGCGCAGTTGGTCCAGTGGCGACCACAACCGGCTGATCCGCCGTGTCAACGCGGCCAAAAGCGAGCGGGATCAGGCCACGATTACGATCGTGCATGAAACCGAAGGTCAGCTTGCGTTTACGCAAGTGCTTGACGCCCCTTTAAGCGACGGGGAGTTCTATTTAGATGGCGCGCTGCCGGAATTTGCGCTGGTTGCTCGGCTAAACAGTGCCGGGGTTGCCCGGCACTACACCATTAACGACTACGACCTCAGGGCGCAGCCATGACAGATGAAATCACGCGCCTGGTGCGCTTCACTTCCAAGGGTTTGGATGAAGTGCTGCAGGCCAGGAACCAGGGCCTCAAAGGCGAAATCACCCACATCGGCGCCGGTACCGGCCGCTACAACCCCGATGGCACGGAAGTGGTCTTGCGCGATGAGCGCCAACGGGTCGCCATTGTGGATTACGAAGACCTGGGCGAGCGCCAACTCAGGATGGCCGCGCTGTTTGACGGCGACGATGAGTATGAAATTGGCGAGTTCGGCTTTTACCTCGCCAGTGGGACCTTGCTGGCGGTGTATTCCGTGGCGGGGAAGTTGCTGACGTATAAAGCGGCGGCGGCTCGGGTACTGCAGAGGTTCACGCTGGATATTTCGCCGTTGCCGGCGGATAGCGTGACGGTAGTCGTGGGGACTGAGAGTCTCAATATTCTGCTAACTGAAGAGTTGGCTTCGTTGTCGGCTGCCAGCATCGACAGTATGTCCAGAGATATCGCCATACTCCTTCGGGTTATGAATCTGGAGGCGGAGACCCAGGTGGATTAGTGGTTGTTTAATTACCCTCAAACTTGGCTTGATTGAAGAGAGTCAGCCAACCGTTCAATGCACTACAAGGAGTTCAAACATTGAGTACTGAACAGCAACTGGCGGCCGTGGTTAGCGCAGCGAATGCGCTAACCAACGTCGTGACAGGGAAGATTGGCGAAATTGATAAGGCGCTAACGGACGCAAGGGCGAAATATGATGAGCAGCTATCCAGTTTGAATAGCCGCTTGCCTCGTCTTGCCGTGACGAAAAACTTTCATATGGAGCCCGATACCACTGGCAAACTGATTGATGGCTGGTATGTGCATAGCGAAGTCACCGCCACCAAAGTACGGACTATTACACAGCAGGCTCAATCTGCTGGGCGGCCGGACGCTGACGTTGAGTTTATGCGCCAAGTGGAGGCTGATGTGCGCGAGCAGTTTCCCGGGTTTGATATAAGGGCGGCAGGTTACTGGCGAAATCAGGTTAATGTTTGGCAAATGAAGTGGTCCGAAAACAAATCCATGACTTGGCTGGCGTTTCCCACATCGATCGATACGGGGCGCTTGAGCGGAACGACTCCTGTGCCGTTGAATAACTGCATGACGATGGGCGCTTTTGTTCGGGTCAATGAAGGCACCATTGAGGGGGCGTGGGCCACTGGTAATACGAAGGGCAAATGGCGCTGGTGCTCCGTGCTTCACATGCCTGACAACTTCTTCGCTAATTACATGCACGTTCACCCAGTCCGCGGTTCTGCAACGGGGACGGTTGAAGTGATGCTTGCCGGTGCCTGTACAGGCGTTGTCACTCGCCCCACCGAATGGGGAACCCTATTGGGTCTGGGTTAAGGAGAAATATTGATGAAACCAGAATTTGTACTTCCTGAAATTCACCCATTGATTAAATGGAAACTGATTCGCGCCGCGCGTGATGCTGACCTGTCATCCAGTGACTACGCGGCTATGCCTGATTATCCAATTGCGGACAAAGATCGCCCAGCATTTGTGGCTTACCGTCAAGGGTTACGTGATATCCCGGATCAGGGCGCAGATCCCGAGGCCTTAGTCTGGCCTGAAAAACCTACGTTCCTTAAGTAACCCCCACCGCGAAAGCGGTTTTTTTTCGCCTCCCCAAAGCCCCTCCCGCAGGGGCTTTGGCATTTCTCACCCGGAGAATCCTACCCATGCCCACGCGCCAAACCTACACCGTCCTCATCCCTTTCCCCATCGGTAACGGCCATTGGTCCACCGCTGGCGAGGAGCTTGAACTGCTGGACGTCGAAGCATCCGCCCTGCGCACCGCCGGCCGTCTGGAACTGACCAGCGTCCTCAACTCCACCCCCAAGAAGGCTGAATAATCATGGCTGAGGTTTTGAACTTCGAGCACAACGGCATCACCGTCAATGCCACCGAGTCGCCCGAGGCCATGGGTGGCCTGGGCGATAATGTCATCGGCCTGGTGGGCACTGCCCCCAACGCCCACGCATCGATCCCGAAAAACGCGCCGTTTCGTATCAACAGCTTCACCACCCAGGCGCTGCTCGACCCGACCGGTACCGAGTCGGGCACCTTGTTCCAGGCGGTGTACCAGATCCTCAAAGTGGTCAAGGTGCCGGTCTACGTGGTGATTGTCGAAGAAGGCGCCACCCCGGCCGACACGCTCAACAATGTGATCGGCGGCAACGACCCGGTCACCGGTCGCAAACTCGGCCTGGCTGCCCTGAGCAGCGTGCCTGAAGACCTGACCATCATCGGTGCCCCGGGTTTCACCGGCACCAAGGCCGTAGCCGGCGAGTTCGCCTCCTTCGGCAAGCGCATCAAGGCCCGTGTGGTACTCGATGGCAAGGACGCTTCGGTCGCCGATCAAGTGACCTACAGCGGCGAACTGGGCGGTGCAGACCTGGGCTTCGACCGTTGCCTGCTGGTGCACAACATGCCGTCGGTGTATTCCAAGGCTGCGAAAAAGAACGTGTTCCTCTCGCCGTCCTCGTTGGCCATCGCTGTGCTGGCCAAAGTCAAGCAGTGGGAAAGCCCGGGTAATCAGGTGACCTTCGCCGAAGACGTTTCCCGCGTCGTCGAGTACAACATCCTCGACACCTCCACCGAAGGCGACCTGCTCAACCGTTATGGCGTGAGCTACTACGCCCGCACGGTGCTCGGCGGTTTCTCGCTGCTGGGCAACCGTTCCATCACCGGCAAGTTCATCAGCTATGTCGGCCTGGAAGACGCCATCAGCCGCAAGCTGGTCAAGGCCGGCCAGAAGGCCATGGCCAGGAACCTCACCAAATCCTTCATGGATCAGGAGGTCAAGCGCATCAACGACTGGCTGCAAACCCTGGTGGCCGACGAAACCATCCCTGGCGGCAGCGTCTACCTGCATCCGGAGTTGAACAGCGTCGAGAAGTACAAGAACGGCACCTGGTTCATCGTCATCGACTATGGCCGCTACGCGCCGAACGAACACATGGTTTATCAACTCAACGCCCGCGATGAAATCATCGAGCAGTTCCTGGAGGACGTTCTCTAATGTTTACCAACCGAGTCAGACAGGCCATTGCGGCCACCCTCCAAGGCCTGCCGTTGTCGGCCACGGTCGATTCCTTTACGCCGCCGAAGATCGAGTTCGAAATGGACCCGATGACCGGCGGGCGCTTCATCGCCGAGGAGGTGGCCAAAAGCGCCAAGGTGATGGGCGCAACCCTGGTACTGCAAGGGGTGGGTGCAGAAGTGTTGCTGGCGCTTGGCGTCACGCGGGGCGATGACATCCTGTTGAACGTGCGCGAAGCCGGGCAGGATCAGGATGGCAAGACCTACTTCACCTACCACACCGTGGGCGGCAAGTTGAAGTCGCTGACCGAAACCGCGCTGACGATGAATGCCAAGCCCGTCACCACCCTGGAACTGTCCTGCCGTACCTATAACCGTCTGGAAAACGGCATTTCGGTGATCGACATCGACGTGCGTACCCAGAAGTTCGTGCTCAACGGCGTCGACATTCTCGGCGACGCCCGCCGCGCCGTGCTGATGCCGTAAGGCCCCGGGGGCGGGTTCGCTCGCCCCATACCTGATCAAGGAATCACCCCATGGCCTGGATGCCTGCGCTACACGTCCTGCTGTCCCCGATCACCGCCGACACCGGTGCCGTGATCGAGCAGATTCAACTCAAACCCTTGTTCTACGCGCCACAGAAAGAAGCCCTGGCGCGCGCTGGCGACGATGAGGATGAGCAGTTTTTCGAACTGGCCAAGCTCGCCACCGGACTGTCGGAAAAAGAACTCGACCAACTCAAGCGCCCGGACTACGTCAGCATTGCGCAATACGTACACGAGATGTCGACCCAGCCTGCATCGTTTTTTCTCGATCAGGCCGATGTGCCGCGCCAATCGCTGACCAGCGAGCAGGTCGCGCTGCTGCTTCCCCTTCAGGCAAGCGGTCGCACGCTCACCCACGTCACACTGGAAATGCCCGCCATGCGCGCCACCAAAGTGATGAAAAAACTGCCCACCAACAAAGAACGCGCCGAGTTCATCACCGCTCATTGCGCCGGCCTGATGATTCCCGATCTCGCCGGCTTGACCGTGCCCGACTGGACCGAACTGCAGGGGCGCATCGACGATTTTTTAAACAAACCGGCGGACTTCTTTCGGAACGCGACATCGAAGTGATCCTCGATGTAGTACCGCTGGTTTACTCAGTAACCGAAGCGGAAATCCTCGACTGGGACGCCGGCAAGGCAATGCGCCGCTACGACATCGCGATCAATCGCCTTGGCGTTAAACAGGAGTAGAGCGGGATGGCAGACAGTAATAAAGGTGCTGATTCAGCCATCGCCAGGGACGGCGTGATGATTCAGCGCTCACCCCAAATGGCCGGCGCACAGGCCAGCCTCAACCCCATCGCGCAAACCCTGGCGAGTCCGGCTGAGGCGGTGCCGGGAGGTGCCGCGAACCTGGTGTTGGCATTGGCCGATGCCAGCCTGCAGATCAACCATTTGGCCGAAAGCCAGGCGCGGCTTGTGGGCACGCTTGAGCTGTTCAACGCCTCATTGCTCAAGATGATGGACGCCCGGCAAGCCGACGCCATCGAGGCGGCGGGCACGGGCGATACGAGCACCCGCACGGCGGCCCCCGCGGGTACGCCATCGCAGGCACTGGATGCCGCGATGACCGACCTGCACCAACTGCTGCACTTCGTCGGGCGTGAGCGCAAGTCAATGCGCGAAGCCAACCTGGCCATGGCGACCGAGCCCATGGTGGCGGCCAGCGGCGCGAGCGCGGTGGACCTGGCGAAGGTCGAGTACGTTGCGGCCAAGTCGGGTATCGGCAGCGAGCGAGTTGACGCGTCAGGCAATATCGACCAGGCCGGGCGCCAGGCAGACTTGCAGCAATTCGCCCGCGACGCGGCGATCATGGCGACGGCGTTCAAAATCGATGTGAAGCATGCCGGCGAACTCATCGGCGGATGGCGTGAGTCTATGCACCTTGACCGCGCCCAAGCCGTGGATTTGGCTGACGCGACAAATGTGCTGGGCAACGATGTCTCGCTCAAGGCCGAGTCAGCGGACATTGCAGCGATCGTGCAACGTCGCGGCGCCGCCGCAACGACTGCGGGCATGCTTCCCGAGCAGGCCGCGGCGCTTTCGGCGGTGTTGTTGAGTGCCGGTAACAGCAAAGGTGCTGCGGAGCTCGGACTGGAAAAAATCAGTCTCGCCCTGGCCAAAGGCGACAGCGCTTCTCCCGCGCAGCGCAGTGCCTGGGCAGCGCTCAAGCTTGATCCCAAAGAGCTGGCCGGTGGCATGAAACAGGATGCCCCGCAGACCCTGGTTACCGTGCTGGAGGCACTCAAGTCGCAACCGGCTGAAAAGCAGGCGGCGCTGGCGGCGCAACTGTTCGACGGTAACCAGTCGATTCTGAGCCTGGTGCCGATTATTGACAGCGTTAAACACGCTTTTTCGCAGGTGGCCGAAACGTCCACCTACGCCACCTCGGCGTTAGGCGATCAAGGCTCTGTTCAGCGCGTTGCAGCGATTCGCGCCGATTCCACCCAGGCTCGACGGCAGGCCTATGAGGCCAGTACCACGCGCTTGCAAACTGCCTCCGATGTGGCCCTGGCGCCCGCCGTGGATACCTCGCTGACAGCGATGACCGGTTTGGTCAACGGCGTGAGTGGCTTGGCTGAAGCGCTGCCTCACACCACCGCCGCCGTCACGGTGGCAGGGGCTGCACTGGGGGCTGTGCTTTCCGGCGTGTTCGATGCCGTGAAGGACAAGGTGTTTGAAAAGGTCGCGGGGAAAATTCTCCGCGAAGGACCTGCCGCTGACCCTTCCGCCCGCCCGCAGCACACTCGGAGTGACGACACCCCTACAGGTAAACCCACGCCGGGTTCGGCGTCCGGTCCTGACCGCCCAAGCAGAACGGAGAAGGCCGGCAAAGTCGCCAGACAGGCTTCGTTGGGGTTGGTGCTGGCACAGGCCGGAGTTGATGTCACACAGGGCGCGCTGACGGGGAATCCGGGTGAAGCGCTGGGCTCCAGCGTGGGTTCGATAGGCGGCGCCGTCGCCGGTGGCGTTGCCGGTGAGTTCGCCGGCATGGCGATTGGCCGAGCGGTCGGCACGCTTGCCGGAGCGGTGATCGGTTCGGTGGTGCCGGGTGCCGGTACGGTGCTGGGCGGGGTCATGGGCGGCGTCGCCGGTGGCGCGATCGGCAACGTGGTGGGCGGCGCCGTCGGTACGTTTGTCGGCAGTGACGTGGGGGCATGGCTTGCCGAGAAAGTAATGGGTTCCGGGGATCGCTTGCCGTCTCCCACGGATGTCAGCCACAACCTCAACAACCCCCAAGCCGATAACCGTCAAATCAATTTTGCCCCGCAAATCACTATCAACGCGCCGGAACAAGCCAGCTATCAGCAATTGGCGACACTCGTGGTGCAACAGATCGAAGCGCAATTTACGCCGCTGTCGATGGACAACCTGCTGGCGACGCGACGTGGCGCAGCACTGACCGATGGAGCTGTGTGATGCGACAACAGATGGTGTTGGGCACGTTTATTTTCGGGCTGTCGCGCGGGTTCGCCTACGACAGCCTCGATCGTGGCAGCAGTGGTGGGTGGGTCAGCCTGGACATCATCGCCGGCAAACCCAAATCCAGCCAGGTGGGGCAGGGCCTCGAAACATTGGCAGTGGGCGGCAAGGCCGCGCGCGCCAATGGCATGCAACGTCTGGATGAACTGCGGGCCCTGCAGGACCTGCGCGTGCCGTTGCCTCTGGTGGACGGCCTGGGGCGCAACTGGGGGTTGTGGACCATCAAGTCGATCAGCGAAAAACAAACCAGCGTCATCGACGACGGCACCGCCATGGCGATCGCCTGGTCGCTGGTATTGGAGGAGTTCGTCAATGCGTAGAGTCCGAAGTATTGCGGGCGATTCGGTAAACCTGCTGCTCTACCGAGAGCTCGGCCGCTGTGATGATGCTGCGGAGGAGGCGCTGTGGCGCTTGAATCCGGAGCTGGCGGAGAAGGGCGCAATATTGCCGGCCGGCGTCAGTGTGCTGGTGCCCGAACTGGATGCAAAACCTGTCGCGAGTCGGCCGGTTTCAGCCTGGGATTAAGGAGCGATCATGGCACTTGGATTCACACCGGTGGTGGAGCTTTACGGCGCCAATGCCGCCTTGTTCAACGAGCGGCTATTGGAGTGGGAGCATATTGACGCGGCGGGATTTGTGTCCGACCAACTCAAGTTGACCCTCGACATCGAGGGCCTTGAAGGCCTGCCCGATCTGGGCGGGAAAGTCGGCTTGCGCGTCGGTTATCTGGAGTCCGGCCTGGTGGATAAGGGCATGTTCAAGATCACTCAGCGTAAGCCGTCGCTGTTCCCGATGCGCCTGGTGCTGGTGGCCACGGCGGCGCCGTTCGATGAGCATGGGTTCAAACAGCGCCGCACCGCCAGCCATGGGCCGACAACCCTGGGCGCACTGTTTCGTCAATTGACCAGTCGCTACGGGTTTTCCCCGCGTGTGGCGCCTGAGCTCGACGGCGAGCGAATCGCGCATATCGACCAGACCAACGAGAGTGACATGGCATTTCTGACCAGGCTGGCCAAACGCTTCGATGCAGTGGCCAAGCCTGTGGACGAGCTCTATGTGCTCGGGCGCAAAGGTCAGATCAAGTCCTTGTCGGGCAAGGCGCTGCCGGATGTGCGCTTGTCCGTCACCCGTGACAATCGCCCGGGCGACCACGCCTTCATCAGCGCCACCCTTACCGAAACCAGTCGCGCCAAATATAAAGGCGTGCAGACGTCCTGGTGGGATGCGGCGGGCGGCAAAAAGCAGGTGGTAGAGCTGGGGATCGCGCCGTTCAAGGTGGTGACGCAGCGTTATCCAAGCGAGGACGAAGCGCGCTCGGCGGCGCAGGGCGAGATGCGCCGTGTGAGCCGAGAAGTACTGCAGATCGATGTGGTGTGCCCCGGTAACCCGTCGCTGGCCGCTGAAGGGTTGCTGCTGCTGGACGAGTCGTGGCCGGGCTTCATGCAGGGACGCTGGTCGATCAAGACGGTGACGGCCAGCGGTAAACGCACCGGCGGCTACCGAAGCACGATCCAGGCCAGTGGTTTGTCGGTGTAGAGATTTTTTCAGAGTAGGTCCCATGCAGATTACCCTTACCCAGCTTCTTGATGTGATGCCGGGAGCCCGCCTTCGAGCGGGCATTTTTTTGTCCCCGTTAAATGCAGCCTTCGTGCGGTACGAGCTCAACAGTGCCAGGCGCATTGCCGCCTTCCTCGCCCAAATCGGTCACGAATCCGCCGAACTGCGCTACGTACGCGAACTGGGCAGCGATCAATACCTCAGCAAGTACGACACCGGCACCCTGGCCACCCGCCTGGGCAATACCCCCGAGGCGGATGGCGATGGCCAGAAATACCGGGGCAGGGGCCTGATCCAGGTCACGGGGCGGCGCAACTACCTGGCATGCAGCCAGGCACTGTTTGGCGATGAGCGCCTGTTGCAGCAACCGCAATTGCTGGAACAACCGCAGTGGGCGTGTGAGTCCGCCGCCTGGTTCTGGTACAGCAACGGCCTCAACGAGCTGGCGGATAAAGATCAATTCACCACCATTACCCGGCGTATCAACGGCGGCCTTAATGGCCTGCAGGCGCGGGTGCAGTTGTGGGAGAGGGCGAAGGCGGTGCTATGCGTTGGCTAGGCACGTTGCGTTGGGTCGGCGTTTGCCTGCTGCTTGCACTGGTGTGGCAGGTACAGGCCTGGCGCTATGGCGCGCAGCTGGAGCGGCAGGCGGCCGGGCAGGCGCTGGCGCTCAGCCAGCAACAGCAGGCCGCGTTTGAACAGCAACAGGCAGAACAGCAAAAGCGCCAGGCCCTGGTGCGCCAACTCACTACCAGCGACCAACAACACACTCAGGAGTTGAGCGATGCCCAACGTCACCAAGCTGCTCTGCGCGACCGCCTGGCCACTGCTGATGTGCGGCTGTCAGTCCTTCTCGACGCTACCGATACCGCCGGCTGCACGCCAATGCCAGCCGCCGCCACCCCCGGCGGCGTGGTTCATGCAGCCGCGCGAGCCCGACTTGACCCGGCGCATGCTCAACGAATTATCCGCATCACCGACGACGGCGATAACGCCTTGATCGCCTTGGGTGCCTGTCAGGCCTATGTGCGAGCCGTCACGCGTTAGTCTTTTGATGCACTCTGCAACTTGCATGGCCGATGGGCTGCTGTAGGGTAGGCGAACCCCCGCCCAATCCTGGAGACGACCGTGAAGGAAATCACTCAACTGGCTGCTGAACTGGGGCGCCGTTTGCAGGTGCTCAACGCCCATGTCACCACCGCCGAGTCCTGCACCGGCGGCGGTATTGCCGAAGCCATTACGCGGATTCCGGGCAGTTCGGCATGGTTCGAGGCGGGCTATGTCACCTATTCCAACCGGCAGAAGACCCGGCAACTGAATGTGCCGGAAAAACTGTTTGCCAAGGTCGGCGCCGTCAGCCAGGAAGTGGTGGAAGCCATGGCGCGAGGGGCGCAGGAAAAAAGCCTGGCGCGTTTTGCCGTGGCGGTCAGCGGCGTGGCGGGCCCGGACGGCGGTTCGCCGGACAAGCCGGTGGGCACGGTATGGCTGGCGTTTGGCGTGGGCGATGAGGTCACGGCCGAGCGTGCGCACTTTCCCGGCAACCGCGACGAGGTCCGTCGACAAACGGTAAAGGCCGCGCTCGAAGGCTTGTTGCGACGAGCTGCAGCAGAAATAGACAATCAGGGGTAGGCGATCTTCGATCTTTGTGGAACAATACTGTCTACTTATACAGGTGTTGGCCGTCAGGCCTTATTGATTACGTGAGGACTTTAATGGACGACAACAAGAAGAAAGCCTTGGCTGCGGCCCTGGGTCAGATCGAACGTCAATTCGGCAAGGGTGCCGTAATGCGTATGGGCGATCACGACCGTCAGGCGATCCCGGCTATTTCCACTGGCTCTCTGGGTCTGGATATCGCGCTCGGCATTGGCGGCCTGCCAAAAGGCCGTATCGTTGAGATCTACGGTCCTGAATCTTCCGGTAAAACCACCCTGACCCTGTCGGTGATTGCCCAGGCTCAGAAAATGGGCGCCACGTGCGCGTTCGTCGACGCCGAGCACGCCCTGGATCCTGAATACGCCGGCAAACTGGGCGTCAACGTTGACGACCTGCTGGTTTCGCAGCCGGACACCGGTGAGCAAGCCCTCGAAATCACCGACATGCTGGTGCGTTCCAACGCCATCGACGTGATCGTGGTCGACTCCGTGGCAGCGCTGGTACCGAAGGCAGAAATCGAAGGCGAAATGGGCGACATGCACGTGGGCCTGCAAGCCCGTCTGATGTCCCAGGCGCTGCGTAAAATCACCGGCAACATCAAGAACGCCAACTGCCTGGTGATCTTCATCAACCAGATCCGTATGAAAATCGGTGTGATGTTCGGCAGCCCGGAAACCACCACCGGTGGTAACGCGCTGAAGTTCTACGCTTCGGTCCGTCTGGATATCCGTCGTACCGGCGCGGTGAAGGAAGGTGACGAGGTTGTCGGTAGCGAAACCCGCGTTAAAGTCGTGAAGAACAAGGTGGCCCCGCCTTTCCGTCAGGCAGAGTTCCAGATTCTTTATGGCAAAGGCATCTACCTGAATGGCGAGATGATCGACCTGGGCGTGCTGCACGGTTTTGTCGAGAAGTCCGGTGCCTGGTATGCCTACAACGGCAGCAAGATCGGTCAGGGTAAGGCCAACTCGGCCAAGTTCCTGGCAGACAACCCGGATATCGCTGCCACGCTTGAGAAGCAGATTCGCGACAAGCTGCTCACCCCAGCACCGGACGTCAAGGCCGCCGCCAACCGCGAGCCGGTTGACGAGATGGAAGAAGCCGACACTGACATCTGAAGCACACGATGACTGTTGTACTGGACACACTTGTCGCCGTTCGGCGCACTGCAATGGACTTGCTTGCTCGCCGCGAGCATGGTCGAGTCGAGCTGACGCGTAAATTGCGTCAGCGCGGCGCAGAGCCTGAAATGATCGAAACGGCCCTTGACCGGTTGACGGAAGAGGGGCTGTTGTCGGAGTCCCGATACCTCGAAAGCTTTGTGTCCTACCGCGCGCGGTCCGGTTATGGCCCAGCGCGGATTCGCGAAGAGTTGAGCCAGCGTGGCCTGCAACGTGCCGATATCGACCTTGCTTTGCGCGAGTGCGGTATCAGTTGGCAGTCGCAGTTGGAAGAGACTTGGCGGCGCAAGTTTGCTGGGCATCTGCCGATTGACGCCAGGGAGCGTGCGAAGCAGGGGCGTTTCCTGAGTTATCGCGGGTTTTCGATGGACATGATCAGTCGCTTGTTAAGCGGCCGGGACATGGACGACTGAATGCAAAACAAAAGGCCCACTATGAAAATAGTGGGCCTTTTTTTTCGCCTGCAAAAAATCACGCAGGCTGTGGCATCCCTCGCTGTTGCACCTCACCCTGAGGCTGCACCCAATTTTCCGGCAAGTTGATGTAGTCGACCAACTCGCGCAAACGCCCCTGGTCTCGGCCATTGAAGTTGAAGACCAGCCGCGTCAAATGACTGAACCTGGGGTCGTCATGCTCTTGGCCTGTGTAGGCAAGCTGCTGGAATTCTCCGCTCAGTCGAAGGCTGGCAAACTCATCCTGCAAATGGGCCAGGGCTTGATCACTGAGGGGATGGTTCATACGCACCACGAATTCACGCTTGAGCCAGCGGGTTGAATGGAAGTTGGCATAAAACCGGTTGATCTCGTCCACGGCGTCTTCTGCGCTGTAGACCAGGCGTATGAGCTTGAGGTCGGTCGGCAGGATGTAGCGGTTAGCCTCCAACTGGCTGCGGATAAAGTCCAGGGCGCCTTGCCAGAAACCGCCGCCTGGAGCGTCCAGCAGCACTACCGGTACCAGCGGGCTTTTACCGGTCTGGATCAGGGTCAGCACTTCCAGGGCTTCGTCCAGGGTGCCAAAACCACCCGGGCACAGAATCAGTGCGTCGGCTTCCTTGACGAAGAACAGTTTGCGGGTGAAGAAAAAGTGGAAGGACAGCAGGTTGTCGGTGCCATCGATGGTCGGGTTGGCATGCTGTTCAAACGGCAGGGTGATGTTGAACCCCAGGCTGTGCTCCAGGCCCGCGCCTTCATGCGCCGCCGCCATGATGCCGCCGCCGCCGCCGGTGATGACCATCAGGTCGGAACGTGCCAATGCCGCGCCGACCTCTCGAGCCAATGCATACAGGGGACTTTCTATCGGCGTGCGTGCGGAACCGAACACCGTCACCTTGCGTCGTCCCTTGAATTGTTCGAGCACGCGGAAAGCGTGGTCCAGCTCACGGATCGCACGCAGGGTGATCTTGGCATTCCAACGGTCACGGTCGTCCTGGGCCATGCGCAGGACCGTGAGAATCATGTCGCGATAAAGGGGAATGTTCGGGCTGTTTGGCGCGACCAGTTGGAGTTGCGCGTCAACCTGCTGCGTGAGGTCGGTACCGTTTTGTTCAAAAAGATCGAGCAGGGAGGCATTCGATTCATAAGGCATTCAACTTTCTCCTTCTTCACAGGGCCTGGCCAGCCGACGCGTGTCGTCAGGGGGGCACGACACTGCATGTGTCGTTGCTTGCCGCAGGAGGGCAGGCCTCTTTTGCCCTGAAAGTATTACAGAACAGCAGGGAAGACTGCTCTGGCGGGCGCATGGGATGAGCTGATCATGGGCTGCAAAACCCTTGGCTGGCAACCGCTTATTGGTGATTGATCACGGCGTTCAGCTGCAGGCGGGCGCTGGAGCAGGGGAGTGGCGCGTCACCGGGCAGCAACGCGCAAGGTGCAAGGCAGGGTTACTTTTTCTTCTTGGACGGAGCCGGGCAGTCGGCTTCGGCGAACTTGACCGATGCGACAGGACGGTTGGTCTTGTTCTCGGTGATTTCGTAGCGCATGACCGCGCCCTTCGCCATCAGCTCGCGGTAGCCTGGGTTGGTGCAGACACTGCGGCCCAATTGGAAATACGCGGCCTTGGGATTGGCGCGCATCTGCTCGGCGCGGTCAGGCTGCACGCTGAGATGATCGATCAGTTGCATACCTTCAACGGTGTAGGCCACTTCCAGGGTTTTCTCATCGATTTCCCGGGGCAGGTCCTTGTTGCTTTCGGTCGCGACGCTTTGCAGCTTGCGGTTCATTTGAGCCTCCAGCAGCGAGGCCGCGTGGGCGCCCATGGGCAAGGCCAGCGCAATAGCGACGGATGGGGCAACGAGGCGCAGCATGGAACGCAGCATCAAATTCTCCTGATTCGGTTACTGGTGCATAGACCAGCCACTGCGCTGTGCGTTCAGTGGCGCGCAATTATAGGTGAGCGCCGGCCACTACAGCCAGGCGTATCGCTGGTAAACTGCGCCCACTCCAATTGCTTTCGAGTTATCCCGTGTCGATTGACCCGTTTCTGTGGCGTATCCAATGAGCCACGCTGTCTCCCGCTTGCGCACCCGGCGTCTGGCCCGAGCCGTCAGGCCGTTCCTGAATCGGGGATCGCGCGCCGAGCGGTGCACCGGCTGCCGAGTGATTCCCGAATACTGCCTGTGCGCGTGGCGACCAACGGTTCAAGCCAAATCGGCGATGTGCCTGTTGATGCACGACGTCGAACCGATGAAACCCAGCAACACCGGCTGGCTGATCGCCGATGTCATTGACGACACCAGCGCGTTTGCCTGGTCGCGGACCGAGGTCGACCCGGCTCTGCTCACCCTGCTCGCCGACCCGCAGTGGCAGCCGTACATCGTGTTTCCCGGGGAATTCGTGGCGCCTGAACGGGTGGTCAGCGTGGTGGATGCAGAGGAGGGCAAGCGCCCGCTGTTCATCCTGCTGGACGGCACCTGGAGCGAAGCGCGCAAGATGTTTCGCAAGAGCCCGTACCTGGAGCATTTGCCGGTGCTGAGCCTGGCGCCGGAGCAGTTGTCACGTTACAAGTTGCGCCGTTCCAAGCGTGATGATCATTTCTGCACCGCCGAGGTGGCCGCGCTGTGCCTGGAGTTGGCCGGTGATCAGGCCGCCAGCGAAGTGCTGGACGCTTACCTCGATGTTTTCAGCACGCACTACCTGGCCGCCAAGTTTCAGTTGCCTGTGGATGAGACGGACAGTGTCCACACACGTTTGGCGCCCTATATCCCGGCGGTATGACCCGTCGACGTTCGCATGATGGCACCTTAATCACGCAACCCGCTAAAATCCCCATGGGCGTAGTGCTTGACCCCCCAGGCTACGCTGGGCATGCTGGGCGCCGATTGGGGCGCTACCTTGGTTTTTCGACGTTGTTTTGCGTGTTTTTGACGTTGAGCGTGCCCCGTGGCGATGGCCGCCTGGTCGTTGCCTTGTGTACTGGCGAACTCTGAACCCATCAGGGCTCCCGTAAAAACAGGATCATTTAATCAATGGCCACATACGACATCCTGATAGCCGATGACCACCCGCTGTTTCGCAGTGCGCTGCATCAGGCCGTCACCCTGGGCCTTGGCCCTGATGTGCGACTGGTCGAAGTCGCCAGCATTGCCGAGTTGGAAGCCCGCTTGACCGAAAAATCCGACTGGGACCTGGTGCTGCTCGACCTGAACATGCCCGGCGCCTACGGTTTTTCGGGGCTGGTGCTGCTGCGCGGGCAATATCCGCAGATACCGGTGGTGATGGTCTCGGCGCAGGAAGAGGCCGATGTGGTGGTGCGCTCCAAGGAGTTCGGCGCCAGCGGCTTCATTCCCAAGTCCAGCGCGATGGAAGATATCCAGAAGGCTGTGCGCACGGTATTGGACGGTGATGTGTCCTGGCCACCGCAAGCTTTTGAAGAAATCAACGTGTCCGAGGAAGCCAAGGCGGCCCGTGATGGCCTGGCCAGCTTGACGCCTCAGCAGTTTCGCGTGTTGACCATGGTCTGCGAAGGCCTGTTGAACAAGCAGATTGCCTACGAGCTGAGCGTGTCGGAAGCGACGATCAAGGCCCATGTCACCGCTATTTTCCGCAAGTTGGGCGTACGTACGCGCACCCAGGCGGCGTTACTCCTGCAACAACTTGAGTCAATTTCGCAGCATTAAGCTGTCACCGATTCACGCTTTTTTGACTTTGCGTGCTCTAGTTTCCCCACTCCTTTGGTTCAGTTGCCTACATCTATGTCGCCTTTCAAGGGTCAAACCGGTATCAAACGTATCTTCAACGCAGGGGGCTACTCCCTGGATGGCCTGCGCGCGGCTTTCACCGGCGAGGCGGCGTTCCGTCAGTTGGTGCTGCTGAACGTCATCCTGATTCCGTTGAGTTTTTTCCTGCAGGTCAGCCGCGTCGAACGCGCATTGCTGATTGCCGTGTGCCTGTTGGCCCTGATCGTCGAATTGCTCAATTCAGCAGTGGAGGCGGCCATCGACCGCATTTCCCTGGACCGCCACCCCTTGTCGAAGAACGCCAAGGACATGGGCAGCGCCGCGCAATTCGTCGCCTTGACCATGATCACGCTGGTGTGGGCGGTGATTCTGATCTGACGATCAGGCGATGCTCGGCAGTACGATTTCGTCGCTGCGCTGAACCCCGGCGGTAAACGCGCGGCACAGCTCCAGGAACTCGCGCATCGCCGAGGTCTGGTATTTCTGCTTATGCCAGATGAAGTAGAACTGCCGGGCCAGGTCCAAATCCGGGGTTTCTACCGGCACCAGGCTGCCACGCCGGAACGCATCGCGCAGTGCCAGCCGCGAAATGCAGCCAATCCCCAGACCTGATTCCACTGCCCGTTTGATCGCCTCGGTGTGCTCCAGCTCCAGGCGGATATTCAATGCGCTGCGATGATGGCGCATGGCCTGATCAAACGTCAGGCGCGTGCCCGAGCCTTGTTCGCGCAGGATCCACGCTTCATGGGTCAGCTCATCCATGCTTGCCACGCCACGTTTGGCCAAATGATGCTGGGGTGCGCAAAACACCACCAGCTCATCCTCCACCCAGGTTTGCACCTCGATGTCCGGGTGGCTGCAGTCGCCTTCGATTAGACCCAGGTCAATTTCGTAATGCGCCACCTGATGCACGATATGGGCAGTGTTTTGCACATGCAGTTTCACCTGGCTCTCGGGATGCTGCTGCATGAAGCTGCCGATCAACAGGGTCGCCAGGTAATTGCCGATCGTCAGGGTGGCGCCCACCGCCAGTGAGCCGAAGCCGGACTTGCCATTGAGCAGGTCTTCGATCTCCTTGGCCTGGTCCAGCAACGCCACCGCCTGCGGCAACAGTTGATGACCGAGGGCGTTGAGGCTCAGGCGTTTGCCGGCGCGGTCGAATAATTGGCAGCTGGATTGACGCTCCAGCTCGGTGATCGAGGTGCTGGCGGCGGATTGAGATAAGGCCAGCAGGCCAGCAGCGCGTGACACGCTTTCCTGCTGGGCGACGGCGACGAAGACTTGCAGTTGACGGAGAGTAAATCGCATATCGATATAACCGATAACCCTTATCTTAATAATCCAGTTAACAGATATTGTCGCCGCCATTAGAATGCTGTGCAATTGCGCACTTCACATTTGGCGCAGACCCATTTCCAGGAGTCCCCCGTACATGAGCAACATGAACCACGAGCGTGTCCTCAGTGTTCATCACTGGAACGACACTCTGTTCAGCTTCAAGTGCACCCGCGATCCGGGCTTGCGCTTCGAGAACGGTCAGTTCGTGATGATCGGCCTGCAACAGCCCAATGGCCGCCCGCTCATGCGCGCCTACTCCATTGCCAGCCCGAACTGGGAAGAGCATCTGGAGTTCTTCAGCATCAAGGTGCCGGATGGCCCGCTGACTTCCCAGTTGCAGCACTTGAAGGAAGGCGACGAGATCATCATCAGCAAAAAACCGACAGGCACCCTGGTGCTTGACGATTTGAAGCCGGGCAAGCACTTGTACCTGCTCAGCACCGGTACGGGGCTGGCGCCATTCATGAGCGTGATCCAGGACCCGGAGACCTACGAGCGCTTCGAAAAAGTGATCCTGTGCCACGGCGTGCGTTACGTCAACGAAGTCGCCTACCGCGAGTTCATCACCGAGCACCTGCCGCAGAATGAATTCTTCGGCGAGGCGTTGCGTGACAAGTTGATCTACTACCCGACCGTGACCCGCGAGCCGTTCGAAAACGAAGGTCGCCTGACCGACCTGATGCGCAGCGGCAAGCTGTTCAGCGACATCGGCCTGCCACCGATCAACCCCGAGGACGACCGCGCCATGCTGTGCGGCAGCCCGAGCATGTTGGACGAAACCAGCGAAGTGCTGAACAGCTTCGGCCTGAAGGTTTCGCCACGCATGCGTGAGCCGGGTGATTACCTGATTGAGCGTGCGTTCGTCGAAAAATAAACGCGATCAAAAAAATGTGGGAGGGGGCTTGCCCCCGATTGAGGTGGATCAGTCACAGATGAGTTGACTGACACACTGCTATCGGGGGCAAGCCCCCTCCCACATTTGGGTTCCGGTTTATCCGGCAGGCACCACTTCCAATACGCAAATCATCCCTGCCTCGGGATAGTGCCAACGTACATCCACATCCCAGAACTGCACGCCGTATTCGCGCTCTGGCCCAGGCGTCTGGTACGCCGGCCGTGGATCTTGCGCCAGGCACTGGTCAATCAACTCAACCAACGGTTCACCCAGACGCTGGGCATGGCCCTGCGCCTGTTGCAGCGCGGTCTTGAGCCACTGTACGCCAATCAGCGGCGGCGCACCGCTGGCGATGCTGTTGGTGGCCGTGTCGACGATATCGGCGTACGGCACATACGGCTTGATATCCAGCACCGGCGTGCCATCGAGCAAATCGATCCCGGAAATCCACAGCCGGCCCGCTTCCACCTTGTCCAGCTTGACCACTGACTGGCCAATCCCGTTGGGGCGATGAGTCGCTCGGGTCGCAAACACGCCCATGGACGTATTGCCGCCCAGGCGCGGCGGTCGCACTTTAAGGCGTGGCGTGTCTTCGAGTGCCTGGTGAAACAGAAACAGCAGCCACACATGGCTGACCTGCTCCAGTCCCTGCACCGCCTCGCCGCCATCGAACGGCGCCACCAGCTCCAGCACACCGCGGGCGGCCGGGGCCAGTTGCGGTTGACGCGGGATGGCGAACTTCTCCTTGAAGCAGGAGCGTACGAAGCCGATGGGCGAGACCTGGTAGGCCATTACTGGAGCCTCAAGTGGCAAGCCGCACGCCGCAAGCTCTTAACTTGCGGCTTGAAGCTTATGGCTGTTTTTAGGCTCTGACGCGCAGCGTCAGACCCTTGAGGAAGTTGCGCAACAACTGATCGCCACAGGTGCGGTAGTTGGTGTGACCGAACTTGCGGAACAGCGCGCTCAGCTCGGGCTTGGACACCGGGAACTCGGCGGCCTTGAGGATGGCGTGCATGTCGTCTTCCTTCAATTCGAAGGCCACGCGCAGTTTTTTCAGGATGATGTTGTTGGTCACCGGGGTTTCGATCGGCTGCGGCGGACGACTTTCATCCTTGCCGCGCTTGAAAATCACCAAGCCGTCGAGGAAATGCGCCATCACCTCATCCGGGCAGAACACAAAGCCTTCTTCCTCATCTTTCTTGAGGTAGGTGAGCAGGTCTTCCTTGGTCACGTCCATGCCGCCGAGCTTGATGATCTCGACCATCTTGTTATCGCTGATGTCGAGCATGTAGCGCACGCTGCGCAGTACGTCGTTGTGAATCATGGTGGGCAATCCTGGTTTTCAGCGGGTAGACACCGCCCAATCAGGCAGTGTCGGGAAAAGGGTAACGGCCTAAAACTTCTCTTTGCCGGACAGGTAACGCCACTGGCCCACCGGCACCTTGCCAATGGAAACGCCGCCAATGCGGATGCGGCGGATCGCGACGACTTTCAGGCCAACGGCTTCGCAGAACAGCGCGATGACGCCTGGCTGCGGATTTTTCAGCGCAAAGCGCAGGCGGTTTTCGTTCTGCCAGCTGGCTTTCACGGCCGGCAGCTCTTTGCCTTTGTAGGTCAGGCCGTGGTTCAGGCGGTTGAGGCCGTGGGCGACCATGTCGCCTTCGACTTCCACCACGTATTCCTGCTCGATCTTGGCCGCATCGGCGGTCAACTTGCGCAGGATTTTCCAGTCCTGGGTGAACACCAGCAGGCCGCTGGCCTTGGCTTGCAGATCGGCGCTGGCGGTCAGGCGCAGGAAGTGGCCTTTTAGCGGGCGCTTGCTGAAGCGGTGTTCTTCCGACAAGGTTTCGGCGCTGATCGACGCCATGGCCGTCTCGGCATCCATCCCCGCCGGGGCGTGCAACAGGATGGTCACCGGTTCCGGCACGGTAGCCTTGGCGTCGGGGTCCAGCTCGACCTTCTGGGTGGTGACCTTGAACTGCGGTTCGTCGATCACTTCACCGTCCACCGAGACCCAGCCGCCTTCGATAAACAGCTCAGCCTCCCGACGGGAGCAACCGACCAGTTCGATAAGGCGTTTGGAGAGGCGTATGGGGTCAGTCATGACAAGGGCCGTAACAAAAGGGGGCGGCTATTGTACCTGCCTGGCGCCGGTTAATCCCGGCCCCATTTCAGCCACTGCGTATTTGCTGCTGGCGCAGGCGCAGATGCAGCAACGGATAGGGCTGGCCCAGGCCATCGTGCTCCGTGCGTCCGATCACCTCAAAGCCTTGCTTGAGGTAAAAACCCAGCGCCTGCGGATTCTGCTCATTCACATCCAGCTCATCGGCATTCATGCAGTTGATTGCGTAGCGCAGCAATTGCCGTCCCAGGCCCTGGCCACGGTGCAGCGGATCGATAAACAGCATTTCCACCTTGCCCGCCGCTACGCCGGCAAACCCGGTGATGCGCTGGCTCGAATCCTTGGTACACACGAGCATCACTGAATCCAGATAGCGCGTCAGCAGCAGCTCTCTGAGCAGCACAATGTAACTTTCCGGCAAAAAGTCATGAGTGGCGCGCACCGAGGCCTCCCAGATCCTCGCCAGCTCGGGGTAATCGCTATTGTTGGGGGTGTGGATAACCGAATGCTCACGCATGCCCGCTGTCTCTTGTCGAAATAGGTGCCGATGGGCAAAACGATAGACCTAAAAAAGCCCCGCATCTTGTCCAGAAGCAGGGCTTTTTTAATTTTTTACCGCTTTAGTCGCGCTTTTGCGCCCACAGGTCGTATTCGTCGGCATCGGTCACGGTGCACCAGACCTTGTCGCCCGGCTTCAAACCGCTGGCATCGTCGATAAACACGTTACCGTCGATTTCCGGCGCATCGAAGAAGCAACGGCCGACCGCGCCTTGCTCGTCGACTTCGTCGATCAACACTTCGATTTCCTTGCCGATGCGCAGTTGCAGGCGCGCCGAGCTGATCGCTTGCTGGTGCGCCATGAAACGCTCCCAACGGTCCTGCTTGACGTCGTCCGGCACCACGGCCAGGTCCAGCAGGTTGGCCGGAGCGCCTTCGACCGGCGAGTACTGGAAGCAGCCGACGCGGTCCAGCTGTGCTTCGGTCAACCAGTCCAGCAGGTACTGGAAGTCTTCTTCGGTTTCGCCGGGGAAGCCGACGATAAAGGTCGAACGGATGATCAGTTCCGGGCAGATCTCGCGCCAGTTCTTGATCCGCGCCAGGGTCTTGTCTTCGAAGGCCGGGCGTTTCATGGCCTTGAGCACTTTGGGGCTGGCGTGCTGGAACGGGATGTCCAGGTACGGCAGGATCTTGCCGGCGGCCATCAAGGGAATCAGCTCGTCCACGTGCGGGTACGGGTAAACGTAGTGCAGACGCACCCACACGCCCAGGCTGCTGAGCGCTTCGCAGAGTTCGGTCATGCGGGTTTTCACCGGCGCGCCATTCCAGAAACCGGTGCGGTACTTCACGTCGACGCCGTAGGCGCTGGTGTCCTGGGAGATCACCAGCAGCTCTTTCACGCCGGATTTGACCAGGCGCTGGGCCTCGTCCAGCACATCACCCACCGGGCGGCTGACCAGCTTGCCGCGCATCGACGGGATGATGCAGAAGCTGCAGCTGTGATTGCAGCCTTCGGAAATCTTCAGGTAGGCGTAGTGACGCGGCGTCAGCTTGATGCCTTGCGGCGGCACCAGGTCGATCAGCGGGTTGTGGTCCTGGCGCGGCGGCACCACGGCGTGCACGGCGTTGACCACCTGTTCGTACTGCTGCGGGCCGGTCACGGCAAGCACGCTTGGGTGGACGTTGCGGATATTGCCTTCTTCCACGCCCATGCAGCCGGTCACGATGACCTTGCCGTTTTCCTTGATGGCTTCGCCGATCACTTCCAGGGACTCTGCCTTGGCCGAGTCGATGAAACCACAGGTGTTGACCACCACCACGTCCGCGTCCTGGTAAGTGGAGACGACGTCATAACCTTCCATGCGCAGTTGCGTGAGAATGCGCTCGGAGTCGACCAGAGCCTTCGGGCAACCCAGGGAAACAAAGCCAACCTTGGGGTTGGCTTTTGCGATGGTGGTGGACATGTCTAACCTCGGTATCGAATGACGCCGCCACCGTGAAGGGCAGGCAGCGGACGGGCGCTTGGTGCGCCTCTGATCAAAAAGTGCGCAATTCTAGCGGCGGGCAACGCACTTGACCAGCTTTATGCGGGGAAATGCGACGAGCGCTGTGCTGTTCAATACCCCAATGCCTAAGCAAATAATTCAGCGTGGCTCCCCAAGTCTACAAAGGTGATCAGGTCAGCCCGTGAATGTTCGTAAATCAGCAGGAAATCACCACCAATATGGCATTCTCTGAACCCGTCCCAGTTTCCGGTAAGCGCATGGTCTCGATACTCGGCGGGTAGTTGTTCGCCCAACAAAAAGCGAAACCATCACTACCCTGACCTCATTCATGTCTCGACGCCCGGCGCGTTTATAGCGTTCCCGGGACTTTTTAAACTCAGGTGTCTGTGCGCACTGCTTGGGTATTTCAGCGCGTTTTTGCTTCTTCTCCTGCTTCGCCATCGGCGTCCCTTAGCATGTCATCGATCGAATCGAACTGGCGACGGATAGCATGCGCTTGCTTCATGGCGCGAGCGGTTTTCTCCGAAGGGATGCGTACCTCGAAAGGCAGCCCTTGCGTCGTCACGACCTGACGGAGGAAAAGACGCATGGCGTCACTGAGGCTAAGCCCACAGGCATTGAGCACAGCAGTGGCACGCTCCTTCAAATCCTCGTCAATGCGACAACGCACATCAGTGGTTTTCAGTAATGCAGACATAGCGTGACTCCCGATCAAAAACGTAGCTACGTTGTGGCTACGTCCTGAGTATGGATCAACCCGTCAAAAAACCGGGCAAATGCTTTTTGCTCCAAGCATGACGCCAGGCGACCCATAGGTCGGAATCACGGTGGTGGTAACACGCGAAAACGTAGCGTTAGTACTCAGTGACGTCAATGCAGGCAAAAAGACGCCTGTTTTAATGCAGAGAAATGCGACCAGCGCTGCGCTATGCTTCGCGCCGTTGCTCATAGGTAAAATCCGAAGGTCAACAAAACGTCTGTTACGAGAAGTAAAACAGCGCATGCTACGGTCAGTTTGAGCACGTTGTTTATAAGCGACCTCAGGTCAAAGGGCAGGAGTGGTTGATGGGTCAGGCAAGTAGTCAGGCAGCGGGTGCCGAGCATTCGAACGCCAAGCCGATTGGCATGCTGGTAGCAGCGGTCGGGGTGGTGTATGGCGATATCGGGACCAGTCCGCTCTACACCCTTAAAGAGGTGTTCAATGGCGGTTATGGGGTACAGGTCAACCATGACGGGGTGTTGGGGATCCTGGCGCTGATCTTCTGGTCGCTGATCTGGGTCGTGTCGATCAAATACATGCTGTTCGTGCTGCGCGCCGACAACCAGGGCGAAGGCGGCATCATGGCGCTGACCGCTTTGGCACGTCGTGCGGCGGGAGAGCGCAGGAAATTGCGCAGTTTCCTGGTGGTGTGCGGCTTGTGCGGCGCGGCGCTGTTCTACGGCGACAGCATGATCACCCCGGCGATTTCGGTGTTGTCGGCCGTGGAGGGCCTGGAGTTGGCGTTCGACGGCCTGGAGCGCTGGGTCGTGCCCATCGCGCTGGTGGTCCTGGTGGCGCTGTTCCTGATCCAGAAACACGGCACTGACCGCATCGGCAAGCTGTTCGGGCCGGTGATGGTGACCTGGTTCCTGGTGCTGGGCGGCCTTGGCGTGTATGGCATCACCCTGCACCCTGAGGTGCTCAGCGCCATGAACCCGATGTGGGCCGTGCGCTTCTTCGAGGCTCACCCCGGCATCGGCGTGGCCATCCTCGGCGCGGTGGTGCTGGCACTGACCGGCGCCGAAGCGTTGTATGCCGACATGGGCCACTTCGGCCGCAAACCCATCGCCCGTGCCTGGTTCATCCTGGTGCTGCCGGCGCTGGTGCTCAACTATTTCGGCCAGGGCGCCATGTTGCTGGGCGATCCGGAAGCGGCCCGCAACCCGTTCTACCTGCTGGCGCCGAGCTGGGCGCTGATTCCGCTGGTGGTGCTGTCGACCCTGGCCACCGTGATTGCCTCCCAGGCGGTGATTTCCGGTGCGTTCTCCCTGACGCGCCAGGCCATCCAGCTGGGTTATATCCCGCGTATGCACATTCAACATACCTCCAGCGCCGAACAGGGCCAGATCTATATTGGCGCGGTGAACTGGTCGCTGATGGTGGGCGTGATCCTGCTGGTGCTGGGTTTTGAATCCTCCGGTGCGCTGGCGTCCGCCTATGGCGTGGCGGTGACCGGCACCATGCTGATGACCACGATTCTGGTGTCTGCGGTGATGCTGCTGCTGTGGAAATGGCCGCCGGTGCTGGCGGTGCCGGTGTTGCTCTGCTGTCTGTTGGTGGACGGGCTGTACTTTGCCGCCAACGTGCCGAAGATCATCCAGGGCGGCGCCTTTCCGGTGTTGGCGGGGATCGTGTTGTTCGTGCTGATGACCACCTGGAAGCGCGGCAAGCAATTGCTCGTCGAGCGCCTCGACGAGGGCGGCCTGCCGCTGCCGATATTTATCGGCAGTATCCGCGTGCAGCCGCCCCATCGCGTGCAGGGCACGGCGGTATTTCTCACGGCGCGCCCCGACGCCGTACCCCATGCGCTGCTGCACAACCTGTTGCATAACCAGGTGTTGCACGAGCAGGTGGTGCTGCTGACGGTGGTCTACGAAGACATCCCGCGTGTGCCTGCGGCGCGGCGTTTTGAAGTGGACGCCTATGGCGAGGGGTTCTTCCGGGTGATCCTGCACTTTGGTTTTACCGATGAGCCGGACGTGCCCGAGGCGCTGAAACTGTGCCATCTGGACGAGCTGGATTTCAGCCCGATGCGCACCACCTACTTCCTCAGCCGCGAAACCGTGATCGCCTCGCGTATCAAAGGCATGGCGCGCTGGCGCGAAGCGTTGTTCGCGTTCATGTTGAAGAATGCCAACGGCAACCTGCGCTTCTTCAAACTCCCGGTCAACCGGGTGATCGAGCTGGGCACCCAGGTCGAAATGTAAGACGCTGCAGCACGGGAGCCGGCAATCGGCTCCCGGTTCACCTCTGAACCCTTTACCTCTGAACTCTTTACCTCTGAACTCTTTAGCTCTGAACTCTTTAGCTCTGAACCCAGTGCGACCCTTCGTTGTCGACTAGGCTCTAAGCACCATGAAGAGAGCCTTGGAGCTTGCCCACAGAACCCGAAGAGGTGCGCCATGAGTCAGTTGCTCGAACCCTACACCCTGCGTCAACTCACCCTGCTGAACCGCATCGCGGTATCACCGATGTGCCAATACTCAAGCGATGATGGCCTGGCCAACGACTGGCACCTGGTGCATCTGGGCAGCCGTGCCGTGGGCGGCGCCGGGCTGATCTTCACCGAAGCCACCGCCGTGACCGCCGATGGCCGCATCACCGCCCAGGACCTGGGGTTGTGGAAAGACGAACAGATCGAACCGTTGCAACGCATTACACGCTTTATTGCGGCGCAAGGCGCGGTGGCCGGTATTCAACTGGCGCACGCCGGGCGCAAGGCCAGCACTTATCGGCCGTGGATCGGCAAGCATGGCAGCGTCAAGCCGGAGGACGGTGGCTGGTTGCCGGTAGGTCCGTCGCCTATCGCATTCGACCCTCAGCACACGCAACCCAAACCGCTGGATGAAGCACAGATCCGCCAAGTGATCGCCGATTTTGTCGCCGCCGCCAAGCGTGCCCTGGCCGCCGGTTTCGAAGTGGTGGAGATCCATGCCGCCCACGGTTACCTGCTGCATCAGTTTCTGTCGCCCATCAGTAACCAGCGCCAGGACCAGTACGGCGGCTCCTTCGAAAACCGCATCCGCCTGGTGCTGGAGGTGACCCGCGCGGTGCGCGAAGTCTGGCCCCAGAACCTGCCGCTGTTTGTGCGCGTGTCAGCCACCGACTGGGTGGAAGACGGCTGGAACCCCGATGAAACCGTGGAACTGGCGCGCCGCCTGAAAGACTTGGGCGTGGACTTGATCGACGTGTCCTCCGGCGGCACCGCCGCCAACGCCGAAATCCCCACCGGCCCCGGTTACCAGACGCGCTTTGCCGAGCGGGTACGCAAAGAGTCGGGCATCGCCACCGGCACGGTCGGCATGATCACCGAACCGGCCCAGGCCGAACATATCCTGCGTACCTGCCAGGCCGACATCATCTTCCTGGCCCGCGAATTGTTGCGCGACCCGTACTGGCCGCTGCATGCCGACGATGACCTGGGCGGGCGCAAAGCGATCTGGCCGGCGCAATATCAACGGGCGACGCACCGCGACCAGCCGATTCATGAATCCGATCTCAGGGATTGATCCTTAGCCTATGCCCACACAACCCACCCTGACGCGGTGGGTTTTTTTCGCTCGTGGCGATGACGCAGATCGATCTGAGTGGTCGGTGAAGGCGTGAGAAAGGGTTGTAGGTATTTATTACCGAAGCAATTATTTAAGTGAATACTCTAAAAAAAATCCCACACGTAACCAGATTGTTTCTACGCTTACGATAAGCCTGATTTTCGGCCCAGGAAGTCAGTCCGCTTCACGTCACGCGGATAAAGGGCAGCAGACATATTGGATCGATATCAGGAGAAGCAGTCCATGGCCAAGTCCTATGGTGTAGCGGGTGTGATGGCGTCTTTTCTGATCCGCAGGATGTCCTTGCGTGGCCGCAGGTTGAGTTCGGATGAAGTCGAACTGCTGGCGCATTACCGCACCCTGACCGAGAGCGATCAGGTTGCGATGCGGTATTTGATTGGGGCGATGAAAACCGTGTCTCGGTTTTGAAGGGTGGGCGGACACCGTGTGGGAGCACATTGCTCCCACAGCGTGGGCCGCCGTCTCAGGTGTATTTACGCTTGCCCGGCTCGGGCGGGAAATACTGATACAGCCAAGTCTCACTCAGGGTACGGTCCTGGGTGCGGATAAACAGACGCAGCTCTACTGGCTCCACGCTGTCACTGGTGGGGTACCAGTCGAATAGAATGCGGTAGCCCTTGATGTTGTCGAGCACCAGCACGCTGAAGTCTTTCACCTCGCCGTGAGAGCAGGTGACCACCGGTTCGATGCCCGTGCCGGCTGGCAAACGGTCCAGACCGCCGCCCTTGAAGTCCACCGCAAAGCGGCGTGCCCACACCTCAGGGTAATGCTCGCCTGGGGCCCAGCCTTCGGTAAATCCGCCCATGCCCGAACGGGTCGCGTCGACCTGCGCCAGCGGCGTGCTCACCGGCGGCAGGGCGCTCCAGTAGAGCTTGTAGCCGTAGTTGAGCGAATCGCCGGCCGCCACCGGTTTTTTCGGGGTCCAGAAGGCTACGATATTATCCAGGGTCTCGCCGGTAGTGGGGATCTCCAGCAAGTCGATCGAGCCTTCGCCCCAGGCGGTGGTGGGTTCTACCCAGAGGCTGGGTCGCTTGCTGTACCAGTCCACGGTGTCCTGATAGCTGGCGAACTCGTGGTCGGTCTGCACCAGGCCGAAGCCTTTGGGGTTGGTGTCGGCGAAGGCGTTGAACTGCAGCTTGGCCGGGTTGTTCAGCGGACGGCAAATCCACTCGCCGTTGCCGCGCCACATGGCCAGGCGGTCCGAGTCGTGGATTTGCGGGTGGATGGTGTCGCACATCCGGCGTTCGTGGGTTCCGCAACTGAACATGCTGGTCATGGCCGCAATGCCCAATTGTTCGATGGCGGTGCGCGCATTGATATGGGCATCGATCGCCATCACCACTTGATTGGCCTGGCAGTCGATATCGAAGCGATAGGCGCCGGTCGCGCTGGGGGAATCGAGCAGGGCGTAGACCACGAAGCGGGTGGCATCCTTGTCCGGGGTTTCGAACCAGAACTGGGTGAAGTCGGGGAACTCTTCGCGTTTTTTCGCGTAGGTGTCGATCGCCAGGCCGCGCGCCGACAGGCCGTACTGGCCGGTGGAGTCGACGGCGCGGAAGTAGCTGGCACCCAGAAACGACAGCACATCATGGCGGTCAAGCTCCGGTGCCTTGAACAGTTTGAACCCGGAGAAGCCCAGGTCGCCGGTCAGCTGTTTGGTGTCAACCGTGGTTTTTTCATAGTTGAACAGCGAAGGGCGAAAATGCACTTCGCGGGCCTCGCGGGTCTTGGGATCGACACTGTGCATGCGCACCGGCGTCTTGAAGCCCATGCCGACGTGGAAAAACTGCACGTCCAGTTGCCCGTTCAGTTCCTTCCACAGCGAATGGTTGCCGTCGTAGCCAATGGCGTTGAAGTTCTGCGGGGTCATGGTTGCCAGCGTGGGCGGCAGCACCTGCCGGGTGTCTTTGTAGGCGGCGCCGGCGAGCTGTTTGGCCTGGGCCTTGAGCGTATCGAAATCGAATGCCACGGCCTTGCCGTCGGCGGCACGGTTCCCGGCCCAGGCCTGCGCGGCCAGCAGGCCACTGGCCGACAAACCGGTGTAGGCCGCAATGGCCATGGACGCTTTGAGCAAATTCCTGCGGTGCATAGAGACAACCTGTCGTGAGCGAATCCCGCGCCGTTCCTGGCACGTAACGGATCAGAAATAACGGTTCGGACATGCCTTCGGCCAAACGCAACGGACAATAAACAGACGCCGGATAGCTTAAGCGGTTCGATGGTGAAGGAAAAATCATTGATGGCAGCATGATGGCGCCGCTGTGCAACAAGACATTTCCGACGCCAGGGCAGGGCGTTACATCTGGAAGCACTCTAGATAGAGCGTTTTTGGCACTTAGTTTTACGCTGGGGGCCTATTGGTCCTACGAACCCAAGTGTCTGGAGGCTACGAATGAATACCCGTGGATTGCTCGATCAGTTGCTCAAGTCTGGCCAGGACATGTTGCAGAACAAGGCTGGCGGCCAGCGTCAATCGACTGACAAAGGCGCCCTTGGCGGGCTGCTTGGCAGTGGCGGACTTGGCAGTCTGCTCGGTGGCGCAGGCGGTGGTGCATTGGCGGCCGGTGCCATGGGCTTGCTGCTGGGCAATAAGAAGGCGCGCAAATTCGGCGGCAAGGCCCTAACCTACGGAGGCCTGGCCGCGTTGGGAGTCATTGCCTACAAAGCCTACGGCAACTGGCAGGCGCAGCAGGCCAACGCGCCCCAGGGCGAGCCGCAAACCATTGATCGTCTGCCGCCGGCCCAGGTCGAGCAGCACAGCCAGGGCATTCTCAAGGCGCTGGTCGCTGCCGCCAAGGCCGACGGGCATGTGGATGAGCGTGAGCGGGCGTTGATCGAAGGCGAGTTCACCAAGCTCGACAACGACCGCGAACTGCAAGCCTGGCTGCACGCCGAGTTGAACAAACCCCTCGACCCGGCCGACGTCGCCCGCGCCGCCGGCACCCCGGAAATGGCCGCCGAGATGTACATCGCCAGTGTGATGCTGGTGGACGAGGAAAACTTCATGGAGAAGGCCTACCTGGACGAACTGGCGCGCCAGCTGAAGCTGGAGCCGGGCCTGAAGGCGGAGCTGGAGAAACAGGTGCGCCTTAACCTCGAATAAAACCGCCTACTTGTCCACAGGTGGGAGCGGGCCTGCTCCCACCTTCAAACCCGGCTTGGTTCCAAGCGCCAGGGCGCCTGCCGCCAGGGCGCCGCCGGCACCTGCAGTGTCCCCGCAAACCATTGGTTAATACACGCCATCGCTCAGCTATACTCCCCTCCATTTGAATGGATCTGCGAGGAATTACTGTGAAGAACTGGACCCTGCGCCAACGGATTTTGGCGAGCTTTGCGGTAATTATCGCGATCATGCTGCTGATGGTCGTGCTCTCGTATTCGCGCCTGTTGAAAATCGAAACCAGTGAGAGCTCCGTGCGCGATGACGCTGTGCCTGGCGTGTTTTTCAGCTCGATGATTCGCAGCGCCTGGGTCGACAGCTACCTGCAAACCCAGGAATTGGTGGGCATCCACAAAAACCAGGGCATTTCCGAGGAGGACAAGCAGGACTACAAGTCCTTCGAGGCACGCCTTGAGAAATACATGGCCGACTACGCCCAGACGATCAACTTCACCCAGGATCGCAGCGATTTCGACGCCTTCGAAAAAACCCACCAGAGCTACAACCAGATCCTCGCCCAAGTGCTCCAGGCGCAGCAGAGCAACAACGCCGTGGAGGCCCTCAGGCTGTTCAACGAGCAACTGACGCCCGCCTGGGTCGCAGGCCGCGCGAAGCTCAATGAAATCATCCAGCAGAACAAACAAGTTGCCGACGAGGCTACCGCCGCCATCGATGATGCCGTCGAGGCCGCGAAGATCAGCATGGGCGTCTCGCTGCTGCTGGCGGTGCTTGCCGCCGCGCTGTGTGGCCTGCTGTTGATGCGCGCAATCATGGCGCCGATGAAACGTATCGTCGATATCCTCGAAGTCATGCGCACGGGCGACCTGAGCAAACGCCTGAACCTGGAGCGCAATGACGAATTCAATATGGTCGAAACCGGCTTCAACGACATGATGACCGAGCTGACCGCGCTGGTCTCCCAGGCGCAGCGTTCGTCGGTGCAGGTCACCACCTCGGTGACCGAGATTGCCGCCACCTCCAAGCAGCAACAGGCCACGGCCACCGAAACCGCCGCCACCACCACTGAAATCGGCGCCACATCGCGTGAAATCGCCGCGACCTCCAAGGACCTGGTGCGTACCATGACCGAAGTGTCCACTGCCGCCGACCAGGCTTCGGTCGCCGCCGGGTCCGGTCAACAGGGCCTGGCACGCATGGAAGAAACCATGCATTCGGTGATGGGCGCCGCCGACCTCGTCAACGCCAAGCTGGCGATCCTCAATGAGAAGGCCGGCAACATCAATCAGGTGGTGGTGACCATCGTCAAAGTGGCAGACCAGACCAACCTGCTGTCCCTCAACGCCGCCATCGAGGCCGAGAAAGCCGGTGAGTACGGGCGCGGTTTTGCCGTGGTCGCTACCGAAGTGCGCCGCCTGGCCGACCAGACCGCCGTCGCGACGTACGACATCGAGCAGATGGTGCGCGAGATCCAGTCGGCGGTGTCGGCGGGCGTGATGGGCATGGACAAGTTCTCCGAGGAAGTGCGCCGAGGCATGTTCGAGGTGCAGCAAGTGGGTGAGCAACTGTCGCAAATCATCCACCAGGTGCAGGCCCTCGCGCCGCGGGTGTTGATGGTCAATGAAGGCATGCAGGCCCAGGCCACCGGCGCCGAGCAGATCAACCACGCGCTGGTGCAGTTGGGGGATGCCAGCAGCCAGACCGTCGAGTCCCTGCGCCAGGCCAGCTTTGCCATCGATGAACTGAGCCAGGTCGCGGTGGGTCTGCGCAGCGGCGTGTCGCGTTTCAAAGTCTGATGAGCGACCTCGCGGCTAAACGCGGCGCCGTTACGGCAGCGAAAAAGGCGTTGTTCCTGGTGTTCCACATCGGCACTGAGCGCTTTGCCCTCAAGGCCACGGAAGTGGTCGAGGTGCTGCCGCGCCTGCCGCTCAAACCCATCGCCCAGGCACCTGTGTGGGTGGCGGGCATCTTTGCCCATCGCGGCGCGCTGGTGCCGGTGATCGACCTGAGCGCGCTGACCTTCGGCACCGTGGCCCAGGCCCGTACGAGTACGCGGCTGGTGCTGGTCAATTATCAGCCACAAGCCGGGAGCCAGGCGCGGTGGCTGGGCCTGATCCTGGAGCAGGCCACCGACACCCTGCGTTGCGACCCCGCCGAATTCCAGCCTTATGGCCTGGATAACCGCCAGGCGCCCTACCTGGGGCCGGTGCGCGAAGATGCGCTGGGCTTGATGCAATGGATCGGTGTGGCCGAGTTGTTGAGCGATGACGTGCGTGCGTTGCTGTTTTCCAGCGAGTTGAGCCTATGAGCAGTGATCCGCGCTTCTCGGCCTTCCTGAAGGAACGTATCGGCCTGGACGTCGCGTCGGTGGGCGAGGCGATCATCGAGCGCGCGGTGCGCCAGCGTTGCCAACTGTCCCAGGCGCCCACAGCGGACGCCTACTGGCAGCTCCTGCAAAGCTCCCACGATGAACAGCAGGCGCTGATCGAAGCGGTGATCGTTCCCGAGACCTGGTTTTTCCGCTACCCCGAGTCCTTTGCGACCCTGGCGCGCCTGGCCCATGCACGCCTGGCCGAGATCAAGCAGATGCGCGCCTTGCGCATTCTCAGCCTGCCCTGTTCCACCGGCGAAGAGCCCTATTCGATTGCCATGGCCCTGCTCGACGCCGGCCTGGCGCCGCACCAGTTCAAAGTGCAGGGGATGGACGTCAGCCCGCTGTCCGTGGAGCGTGCCCGCCGCGGTGTGTACGGCAAGAACTCCTTTCGCGGCGCCGACCTTGAATTTCGCGACCGGCATTTCACTGAAGACGGCGGCGCCTACCGCATCGCCGACCGGGTGCGCGAGCAAGTGCGCCTGCAAGTCGGCAACCTGCTCGACCCGGCGCTGTTGGCCAATGAGTCCAGTTATGATTTTGTGTTCTGTCGCAACCTGCTGATCTATTTCGATCAGCCCACCCAGAAGCAAGTCTTCGATGTGCTCAAGGAACTGACCCACGTGGACGGCGTGTTGTTTATCGGCCCAGCCGAAGGCAGCCTGCTGGGACACCATGGCATGCGTTCGATTGGCGTGCCGCAATCCTTTGCGTTCAGCCGGCACGCGGAGTCGGTCGCGCCAGCCCCGGTGTTTGCACCGATACCGGCACCCACGCCGCCGCGCAGTGCGGCGCCTGTTACGCTCAAGCCGCGCCCGTTCAGTACGGTTGGCGCCCAGGCGGCGCCGGTCAAGGCAGCGCATACGGAGGCCGGCGAGCTGCTCAACCAGATCGCCACCTTGGCCAATGAGGGCAAGAGTGCCGAGGCCCGCGCTGCGTGCGAGCGCTATCTGGGCAGCCATCCGCCGGTGGCCCAGGTGTTCTACTGGCTGGGCTTGCTCAGCGATGTAGCCGGCAATGCCCCGCAAGCCCAAGGGTATTACCGTAAAGCCTTATACCTGGAACCGCAGCATCCGCAGGCCTTGATGCACCTGGCCGCGTTGCTCGAGTCCCAGGGCGACAGTGCGGGGGCGCGTCGTTTGCAGGCGCGGGCCGCGCGTAGCGAGCGAGCTGACAGTGAGTCCAAACGATGAGTAGCCCTGACGCGCTGGATACCGCTGGCCTGGATCTGACCCTGGCCGACACCCAAGCCATCGACGACTGCTGGAACCGCATCGGCATCCATGGCGACAAATCCTGCCCCTTGCTGGTGGAGCACATCCATTGCCGTAACTGCTCGGTGTATTCGGCCGCGGCCACGCGCCTGCTCGACCGCTATGCGCTGGTGCAGGACGAGCGTCCCGCGCAAGCCGCCGGCGAGCTCGACAACCAGGTGGTCACCCGCTCCTTGCTGATGTTCCGCCTCGGCGAGGAGTGGCTTGGCATCGCGACCCGTTGCCTGGTGGAAGTCGCGCCGCTGCAACCGATCCACTCCTTGCCGCACCAGCGCTCCCGGGCTTTGCTGGGCGTGGCCAACGTACGCGGCGCATTGGTGGCCTGCCTGTCGCTGGTGGAACTGCTCGGCCTGGACAGCGCCAATACCGGCGCCACCGGCGGGCGCATCATGCCGCGCATGCTGATCATTGCCGCGCAGGATGGCCCGGTGGTCGTGCCGGTGGACGAAGTGGATGGCATCCATGCCATCGATGAGCGCACCTTGAGCGCCGCGTCGGCCTCCGGTACCCAGGCCAGCGCGCGTTTCACCCAGGGCGTATTGCAGTGGAAAGGCCGCAGCCTGCGTTGGCTGGACGAGGCTCAATTGTTGTCCGCCGTGACCCGGAGCCTCGCATGACCCCCGACCAGATGCGCGATGCCTCGCTGTTGGAACTGTTCAGTCTGGAAGCCGATGCGCAGACCCAGGTGCTCAGTGCAGGCCTGCTGGCCCTGGAACGCAACCCGACCCAGGCCGACCAGCTTGAGGCCTGCATGCGCGCCGCGCACTCGCTCAAGGGCGCGGCGCGGATTGTCGGGGTGGATGCCGGCGTCAGCGTGGCCCATGTCATGGAAGACTGCCTGGTCAGCGCCCAGGAAGCGCGCTTGTACCTGCAGCCCGAGCATATCGACGCGTTGCTGCAGGGCACGGATTTGCTGATGCGTATCGCCACCCCGGGCAATAACGTAGGGGCGGCGGATATCCAGGCCTATGTGGCGCTGATGGAGCGCTTGCTGGACCCGTCGCAACCGACTGCCATGGTCGCGCCGAAACCCGAACCGGCTCCCATGCCGGTGATCGAAGCGCCGGTACCCGAACCTGAGCCTGCGCCCGCCGTCATCAGCGAGCCGCCGCGCCAGGGCAAACGCATGACCGAAGGCGGTGAGCGCGTGCTACGGGTCACGGCCGAACGCTTGAACAGCCTGTTGGACCTGTCCAGCAAATCGTTGGTGGAAACCCAGCGACTCAAGCCCTATCTCGCCAGCCTGCAGCGCCTCAAGCGCCTGCAAAGCAACAGCCTGCGCGCCCTGGATACCCTCGAGGGCCACCTCAAGGTCGTCGACCTCAACCTTGAGGCCCAGGAAGCCCTGGCCGATACCCGCCGCTTGTTGAGTGAGGCCCAGGCGCTGCTGGCGCAGAAGAACGCCGAGCTGGACGAGTACGGCTGGCAGGCCGGCCAGCGCGCCCAGGTGCTTTACGACACCGCGTTGGCCTGTCGCATGCGCCCGTTTGCCGATGTGCTGGCCGGGCAGGTGCGCATGGTGCGTGACCTTGGCCGCAGCCTGGGCAAGCAAGTGCGCCTGGAGATCGAGGGCGAAAAGACCCAGGTCGACCGCGATGTGCTGGAAAAGCTCGAGGCGCCACTCACGCATTTATTACGCAATGCCGTCGACCACGGCATCGAAATGCCCGAGCAGCGGCTGCTGGCGGGCAAGCCGGCGGAAGGCTTGATTCGCCTGCGTGCGTCCCATCAAGCCGGCTTGCTGGTGCTGGAGTTGAGCGATGACGGTAACGGCGTCGACCTTGAGCGCCTGCGCGGTACCATTGTCGACCGGCACCTGTCCCCCGTGGAAACCGCGTTGCGCCTGAGCGAGGAAGAACTGCTCACGTTCCTGTTCCTGCCGGGGTTCAGCCTGCGTGACAAGGTGACCGAAGTGTCCGGTCGCGGCGTCGGCCTGGATGCGGTGCAGCACATGGTGCGTCAACTGCGCGGCGCCGTGGTGCTGGAGCAGACGGCGGGGCAGGGCAGTCGCTTTCACCTGGAGGTGCCGTTGACCCTGTCGGTGGTGCGCAGCCTGGTGGTGGAGGTCGGTGATGAAGCCTACGCCTTCCCGCTGGCGCACATCGAACGCATGTGCGACCTGGCGCCCGAGGACATTGTGCAACTGGAAGGTCGCCAGCATTTCTGGCACGAGGGCCGGCATGTCGGCCTGGTCGCCGCCAGTCAGCTGTTGCAGCGTCCACCGGGGCAAACCCCTGGCGATACCTTGAAAGTGGTGGTGATACGCGAGCGCGATGCCGTGTATGGGATCGCCGTCGAGCGCTTTATCGGTGAGCGCACCCTGGTGGTATTGCCGCTGGATGATCGCCTGGGCAAGGTCCAGGATATTTCCGCCGGCGCCTTGCTTGACGATGGCTCGGTGGTCCTGATCGTCGACGTGGAGGACATGTTGCGTTCGGTGGACAAGTTGCTCAACACCGGCCGCCTGGAACGTATCGCCCGGCGCACCCAGCAGGCCACCGAGGCACCGCGCAAGCGGGTACTGGTGGTGGACGACTCTCTGACTGTGCGTGAGCTGCAACGCAAGTTATTACTCAATCGCGGTTATGAAGTGGCCGTTGCGGTCGATGGCATGGATGGCTGGAACGCATTGCGTTCCGAGGATTTCGACCTGCTTATCACTGATATTGATATGCCCCGCATGGACGGTATTGAATTGGTCACACTCTTGCGCCGTGACAGTCGCCTGCAATCGTTGCCGGTGATGGTGGTTTCCTACAAGGATCGGGAAGAAGACCGACGCCGAGGCCTCGACGCCGGCGCCGACTATTACCTGGCCAAAGCCAGCTTCCACGACGATGCCTTGCTCGACGCCGTGGTTGAACTGATCGGGGGCGCCCGGGCATGAGGATTGCGATCGTCAATGACATGCCCCTGGCCGTCGAGGCGTTGCGGCGCGCCTTGAACCTGGAACCCGCGCACGAGGTGGTATGGGTGGCCAGTAATGGCCTGGAAGCGGTGCAGCGCTGTGCCGAACGGCTGCCGGACCTGATCCTGATGGACTTGATCATGCCGGTAATGGACGGCGTGGAGGCCACGCGGCAGATCATGGCCGAGACGCCCTGCGCGATTCTGCTGGTGACCGTCGACCGCCAGGCCAATATGAGCCGGGTGTTCGAAGCCATGGGCCACGGCGCCCTGGATGTGGTGGACACCCCGGCGCTCGGCGTGGGCAACCCCAGGGATGCGGCAGCGCCGTTGTTGCGCAAGATCCTCAATATCGGCTGGCTGATCGGCCAGCGCGGTAGCCGTGTGCGCGCCGAAACCGCGCCCGATCGCAGCACCGGCAAACGCCAGAGCCTGGTGGCGATCGGTTCTTCGGCGGGCGGTCCGGCTGCCCTGGAAGTCCTGCTCAAGGGATTGCCCCGCAACTTTCCCGCCGCCATCGTGCTGGTCCAGCATGTGGACCAGGTGTTCGCCGCGGGCATGGCCGAGTGGTTGAGCAGTGCGTCCGGCCTGCCGGTGCGCCTGGCGCGAGAGGGTGAGCCTCCGCAGAGCGGCGTGGTCTTGCTGGCCGGTACCAACCACCATATTCGCTTGTTGAAAAATGGCACGCTAGCCTATACCGCAGAGCCGGTGAACGAGATTTACCGGCCGTCCATCGACGTGTTTTTCGAAAGTGTCGCCAGCTATTGGATCGGTGACGCCGTCGGCGTACTGCTGACCGGCATGGGGCGCGACGGCGCCCAGGGCCTCAAGTTGATGCGCGAACAAGGATATTTGACCATCGCCCAGGACCAGTCGAGTTCGGCGGTGTATGGGATGCCCAAAGCAGCGGCGGCGATTGATGCCGCTGTTGAAATTCGCCCACTGGAAAGAATTGCGCCGCGATTGCAGGAGGTCTTTGCAACATGATCGACAATCTCCCGCCGTGCTGGTTTGCAGGCGTAATTCAGGTGACCGCACATGAATGATTTGCAACTTGACGACTTCAAGACCGACGAAAACGCCGCCATGGTGCTGCTGGTCGACGACCAGGCCATGATCGGCGAAGCTGTGCGGCGCGGCCTGGCCCATGAAGAAAACATCGATTTCCACTTTTGCGCCGACCCGCACCAGGCGATCGCGCAGGCAATTCGCATCAAGCCGACCGTGATCCTGCAGGACCTGGTCATGCCCGGCCTCGACGGCCTGACCCTGGTGCGCGAGTACCGCAATCACCCGGCCACGGCGAATATCCCGATCATCGTGCTTTCCACCAAGGAAGACCCGCTGATCAAGAGCGCAGCGTTTGCGGCCGGGGCCAACGATTACCTGGTCAAGCTGCCGGACAATATCGAACTGGTGGCGCGCATTCGCTATCACTCGCGCTCCTACATGACCCTGTTGCAGCGCGACGCGGCTTACCGTGCGCTGCGGGTCAGCCAGCAACAGTTGCTGGACACCAACCTGGTGCTGCAACGGCTGATGAACTCCGATGGCCTGACCGGGCTGTCCAATCGCCGCCACTTCGACGAATACCTGGAACTGGAATGGCGCCGAGCCATGCGCGACCAGACCCAGCTCTCCTTGCTGATGATCGATGTGGACTTCTTCAAGACCTACAACGACAGCTTTGGCCACGTCGAGGGTGATGAGGCCTTGCGCAAAGTCGCCAATACCATCCGCGAAGCCAGCAGCCGTCCCTCCGACCTGCCGGCACGCTATGGCGGCGAAGAGTTCGCGCTGGTGCTGCCCAACACCTCGCCGGGCGGTGCGCGGCTGGTGGCGGAAAAACTGCGCATGGCGGTGGCCGCCCTGAAAATCCCGCATATCGCGCCTGCGGAAGGTTCGAGCCTGACCGTCAGCATTGGCCTGTCGACGTTGACACCCGTACAGGGCACCGATTGCCGGCAGTTGATCATGGCGGCGGACAAGGGGTTGTATATCGCCAAGCATAATGGGCGCAATCAAGTCGGCATCGAATAACTCAAGGCCGGCGCAAAGCCAAATGTGGGAGGGGGCTTGCCCCCGATAGCGGTGTGTCAGTCACAACTTCATTGGCAGACAGACTGCCATCGGGGGCAAGCCCCCTCCCACATTTGGCTCTTCGTCGGTCTTGGGATTGTGTACAAACCTCTGCCTTTTCGGCCGGGTGGACTGCCGTTTCCAGGCGTTTGCCGTTATACTCGCCGGCTTTCAAAAGTTCGCCAACGAGTGCTGCCCGCCATGGAAATCAACCCGATCCTTAACACCATCAAGGACCTGTCCGAGCGCTCCGAAACTATTCGGGGGTATCTTTGACTACGATCAAAAGCATGAGCGTCTGACCGAAGTCAATCGCGAGCTTGAAGATCCGAGTGTCTGGAACAAACCTGAGTACGCCCAGGAACTGGGGCGCGAGCGCGCTGCGCTGGCGCAGATCGTCGACACGCTCGACGAACTGAACACCGGCCTGGCCGACTGCCGCGACCTGCTGGACATGGCCGTCGAAGAAGATGACGAAAGCGCCGTGGGCGATGTTGTCGCCGAGCTGGCCCGTCTCGAGGAAAACCTCGCCAAGCTTGAATTTCGCCGCATGTTCAGCCACGAAATGGACCCGAACAACGCCTACCTGGATATCCAGGCCGGTTCCGGCGGCACCGAGGCCCAGGACTGGGCCAACATTCTGCTGCGCATGTACCTGCGCTGGGCCGACAAGCGCGGTTTCGACGCGACCATCATGGAGCTGTCCGCCGGTGAAGTGGCCGGTATCAAGGGCGCGACCGTGCACATCAAGGGCGAATACGCCTTTGGCTGGTTGCGTACCGAGATCGGCGTGCACCGCCTGGTGCGCAAGAGCCCGTTCGACTCCGGCAACCGTCGCCATACGTCCTTCTCGGCGGTGTTCGTCTCCCCGGAGATCGACGACAAGGTGGAAATCGAGATCAACCCGGCCGACCTGCGCATCGACACCTACCGTTCCTCCGGTGCTGGTGGCCAGCACGTAAACACCACCGACTCGGCCGTGCGTATCACCCACGTACCGACCAACACCGTGGTCAGCTGCCAGAACGAGCGCTCCCAGCACGCCAACAAGGACACCGCCATGAAAATGCTGCGGGCCAAGTTGTACGAGCAGGAAATGCAGAAGCGCAACGCCGCGTCCCAGGCGCTGGAAGACACCAAGTCGGACATCGGCTGGGGGCACCAGATCCGTTCCTACGTGCTCGATGCGTCGCGGATCAAGGATTTGCGCACCAACATCGAACGCAGCGACTGCGACAAGGTGCTCGACGGTGATATCGACGAATACCTGGAAGCCAGCCTGAAATCGGGGCTGTAAAGATTGTAGGCGATCCCCGGCCACTGGCCGGGGACAACGAACCTGATGGAAAATTTAAGACATGAGCGACCAACAACTCGACCCGCAAGCCCTGCAACAGGAAGAAAACTCCCTGATCGCCCTGCGCAAGGAAAAGCTTGCTGCCGAGCGCGCCAAGGGTAACGCCTTCCCCAACGACTTCCGCCGCGACAACTACTGCGATGCCCTGCAGAAAGAGTACGCGGACAAGACCAAGGAAGAGCTGGCAGAAGCGGCGATCCCGGTCAAGGTGGCGGGTCGCATCATGCTCAACCGTGGCTCGTTCATGGTGATCCAGGACATGACCGGGCGCATCCAGGTCTATGTCAACCGCAAGACCCTTTCCGAAGAAACCCTGGCCTCGGTGAAAACCTGGGACATGGGCGACATCATCGCAGCCGAGGGCACCCTGGCCCGTTCCGGCAAAGGCGACCTGTATGTCGAGATGACCAGCGTGCGCCTGCTGACCAAGTCCCTGCGCCCGCTGCCGGACAAGCACCACGGCCTGACCGACACCGAGCAGCGCTACCGCCAGCGCTACGTTGACCTGATCGTCAACGAAGACGTGCGCCAGACCTTCCGCGTGCGTTCGCAGGTCATCGCCCACATCCGCAGCTTCCTGGCCCAGCGTGACTTCCTGGAAGTGGAAACGCCGATGCTGCAGACCATCCCTGGTGGCGCCGCGGCCAAGCCGTTCGAAACCCACCACAATGCGCTGGACCTGCCAATGTTCCTGCGGATCGCGCCGGAGCTGTACCTCAAGCGCCTGGTGGTCGGCGGTTTCGAGAAGGTGTTCGAGATCAACCGCAACTTCCGTAACGAAGGCGTCTCGACTCGGCACAACCCTGAATTCACCATGTTGGAGTTCTACCAGGCCTACGCCGACTACGAAGACAACATGGACCTGACCGAAGAACTGTTCCGTGAACTGGCGCAGCTGGTGCTGGGCAGCACTGACGTGCCTTATGGCGACAAAGTGTTCCACTTCGGCGAGCCGTTCGTGCGTCTGTCGGTGTTCGACTCGATCCTCAAGTACAACCCTGAGCTGACCGCTGACGACCTGAACGACATCGACAAGGCTCGCGCCATCGCCAGGAAGGCCGGCGCCAAGGTGCTGGGCTTCGAAGGCCTGGGCAAGTTGCAGGTGATGATTTTCGAAGAACTGGTGGAGCACAAGCTCGAACAGCCGCACTTCATCACCCAGTACCCGTTCGAAGTGTCGCCGCTGGCGCGTCGTAACGACGACAACCCGAACGTCACCGACCGTTTCGAATTGTTCATTGGCGGCCGTGAAATCGCCAACGCCTATTCCGAGCTCAACGACGCGGAAGATCAGGCCGAGCGCTTCATGGCCCAGGTGGCCGACAAGGACGCCGGTGATGACGAAGCCATGCACTACGATGCCGACTTCGTACGGGCCCTGGAATACGGCATGCCGCCCACCGCCGGTGAAGGTATCGGCATCGACCGGCTGGTGATGCTGTTGACCAACTCGCCGTCGATCCGCGATGTGATCTTGTTCCCGCATATGCGGCCACAAGCGTAACCGTAGCGAAATCCGAAGCCGCCTTTTATAAGGCGGCTTTTTTATGTGGCGTAAATTCGCGTCAAACAAACAGCGCCAGGTTTTGTTGATCGGTTGCTCGTTCCCACGCTCTGCGTGGGAATGCATCCTGTGACGCTGCGCGTCACACTTAGAAGAGGGAAATGTGGTGAACCGCGTAATGGCTCAAGAAGGCGCCGCCGGCGTTGCCGCTGCCGTGGCCGATAGCGTCCAGTACCAGGGCCGCAAGGCCAGCCGCCGGGGCAGTGAACAGCGCCGGCAGGACATTCTCGATGCGGCCATGCGCATCGTGGTCCGTGACGGCGTACGTGCCGTGCGGCACCGGGCCGTGGCGGCGGAGGCCGGCGTGCCGTTGTCGGCCACCACTTACTACTTCAAGGATATCGATGACCTGCTCACCGACACCTTCGCCCAATACGTCGAACGCAGCGCCGCGTTCATGGGCAAGCTGTGGGTGCGCAACGAAGGCCTGCTGCGCGAGATGGTCGCTTACGGCGACGGCAGTCCGGCGTCGCGCTCGCAGCTGGCCGATGACATTGCGCGGCTGACCGCCGACTATGTGCAGCGCCAACTGATCAACCGTCGCGAATACCTGATGGCCGAGCAGGCTTTCCGCCAGGAAGCCTTGCTCAATCCGCGCCTTGCCGAACTGGTACGCTCCCACCAACAGATTCTGCTGCAAGGCACCGGGCAGTTTTTCCAGGTATTGGGCTCCCGCGAGCCGCAGCAGGATGCCAAGGTGTTGACGGCGATTATCAGTCGGATGGAATATCAGGGCCTGTTGGGCGGCGCAGAGCCGCTGACCGGTGAAGAAATGCTGGAGATACTCAAGCGTTACATGCACCTGGTATTGGCTTCAGTCTGATACCAGAAAGGCCACGTTCAAAGAGGAAGCACCGGGTGGACGATTACCAGCAGACGATACGCAGCTTGTCCGATCGCATTGTGCTGGCGCAAACACCGATCCGCGTCCTTGATGCGGTGAAGTGGGACGAGAACATTCGCCAGGGCTTTCTCAAGGCCAAGGGCAAGGCCATGCCCGCCGTGGATCGCGATTACTACCTGAACCGGCCGCTGTCGTTCGATTCCAGCGCGGTCAAGCTGGAGTTCCAGAACATCGAGCGCGACATTACCCGCCGCCTCGGCCAGTTCAGCCCGGTGGGGCAGATCATGCGCCGCATGTGCCGGGAGTACCGCATGGTCGTGCGGATGCTCGAAGCCCGTGGCACCGAGGACTTCGGCCTGATCTCCCAGGAACTCTACGGCGCCGCTTCCGACGCCTTCCACGCCGGCGACCCGACGCTGGCGGACCTGGGGCTGATGCTTTCGGACTACCTGAACAACATCGATGGCCGGGGCGACCTCAAGGACGAAGCCAAGACCCTGACCGCCAAGGATGCGGTGAGCCTGCTGCAGACCCGCTTGAACAAGGTGTTCGGCGAGGCCGAGGAGACCATCCGCGTATTCGAGTCCGATGGCATCGTCGCCGACGCAGCGGCGGGCGCCGACTACATCAAGATCCGCGCCGACGCGATGTTCAACGACCGTGACGTGCGCGCCCTGGAAGTGCACGAAGGCCTGGTGCATGTGGGCACCACCCTCAATGGCCAGAACCAGCCGATCTGCACGTTCCTGTCCAAGGGGCCGCCCTCGTCCACCGTGACCCAGGAAGGCCTGGCGATCCTGATGGAGATCATCACGTTTGCCTCCTACCCCAGCCGGCTGCGCAAACTGACCAACCGCACCCGCGCCATCCATATGGTGGAGGAGGGCGCCGACTTCCTGCAGGTGTTCGAGTTCTTCCGCGAGCAGGGTTTTGAAATGGCGGAAAGCTACGGCAACGCCAGTCGAGTGTTCCGTGGCTCGGTGCCGACCGGCCTGCCGTTCACCAAGGACCTGTCCTACCTCAAGGGCTTTATCATGGTCTACAACTACATCCAGCTGGCCGTGCGCAAGGGCAAGCTGGAACAGGTGCCGTTGCTGTTCTGCGGCAAGACCACGCTCGAAGATATGCGCACCTTGCGCCAACTGGTCGACGAAGGCCTGGTCGTGCCGCCCAAGTACCTGCCCGAACAGTTTCGCGACATGAACGCACTGGCGGCCTGGATGTGCTTTTCCAACTTCCTCAACCATTTGAGCCTGGACCGGATCGAGGCGGACTATTCCAATATCCTTTGACCGGACGGCGACTCACCCGGGATCTCCCACGTCCGCCCATTTCATCTCACTCACGAGGCTCAACGGATGAGAATCCTCGGCATTCTGTGCCTGCTACTCACATTGAACGGCTGCAGCTCCCTGCTGTTCTACCCCGAGCCCGGCCTGCCGTTCACGCCGGAAAAAGCCCACCTGGCGTATCGCGACGTCACCCTTACCACCGCCGACGGCGTGAAACTGCACGCCTGGTGGCTGCCGGCCAAGCCTGGCGTGCCCCTCAAAGGCACGGTGCTGCACCTGCACGGCAACGGCGGCAACCTGGCGTGGCATCTGGGCGGCAGCTGGTGGTTGCCGGAGCAGGGCTACCAGGTGCTGTTGCTCGACTATCGCGGTTATGGGCTTTCGCAAGGCAAGCCGTCACTGCCGGCTATCTACCAGGACGTGGACGCAGCCTTCAGCTGGCTGGATCAGGCGCCCGAAGCCCAGGGGCAGCCGTTGGTCGTGCTTGGCCAGAGCCTGGGCGGCGCCCTGGCGGTGCATTATCTGGCGGCTCACCCCGAGCGCCAGTCCCGGCTCAAAGCCCTGGTATTGGACGGTGTGCCCGCCAGTTATCGTGACGTGGGACAATTTGCCCTGAGCACTTCCTGGTTAACATGGCCGTTTCAGGTCCCTCTGTCCTGGCTGGTACCTGACGCCGACAGCGCGATCAACGCCATGCCCCAGCTCAAGGGCGTTCCCAAACTGCTGTTTCACAGCCTGGATGATCCGATCGTGCCCGTGTCCAACGGCATACGCCTTTACCAAGCGGCGCCGCCGCCCAGGGTACTGCAGCTGACGCGAGGCGGGCATGTGCAGACGTTTGCCGACAAGACCTGGCAAACCGTCATGTTGCGTTACCTGGATGACCCGCAGCATTTCAACGGCCTGCGGCGTCTGGGCGAAATACCGAATTACCCCCTTTCCAAGGTTGACCCATCAGAGAGCCCGCAATGAGTGAAGAGCGCAACATGATCCCGCTGATTCTCACAGGGATCGGCACCATCATCGGTACGGTCGGTTGTTTGTGGTACTACGGCTACCTGCACTTCGCCAAGCCGGAAGATGCGCTGCTGCTCAGTGAATTCACGATGCTCAAGACCGTGCCGGGGGAGGATTACAAAGTCTCACTGACCCCCGCCACTCAAGTGGCGCAGTGCGTGGACGGTGTGCTGGTGATGTTCGATACCGACCAGAAAGGCTTGAGCGGCGTACTGGTGAACAACAAGAAACAGGCAGTGCGTTGCATCGGGCAAGAAACTCCGCAACTGCAACAGTGAATTCTGCCTCCCAGCCGTGGGAAACCACCCTAGTCTTTACAGACTATTGATTTCACGCATGTCAGCCACCCGGCAGGCCGGAACCATCCTGGCTCACCCACCACTGATTATTCACCGATTGGCAAGGCTGATCGGTCCCTTAATTCATAGGTTGGAGTTAGCATTTATGGCAGGAATCAACGGTATCTCGGGCGGCGCGAACATGGGTGGCATGGGCGGCATGGGGGGTGTGGGCGGCGCTGGCAATGGCCAGGGAAGCTCGCAAGGCCTCGACCAGCAGATTAAAGACGTACAAAAGCAGATCCAGGATCTTAAAGCCAAGGGTTCTCAAGGCAGTCAGGGAAATAGTGGTGCCGGTGGTGAAGATCCCCTCAAGGAATTGGAGGAGCTGCTGAAGAAGTTGCTCGCGCAGAAGGCGGGTGGCGCGCAGGGCGCTCAAGGTGCCCAGGGCGGTCAAGGCGCCGACGATGGCCAAAGCGGTGGTCAGAGCGCGGGACAGGGCCAGATCCAGCAGCCGGACTATCAAGGTTCAGGCCAAGTCGGCAACTGATCAAGCCTCCTGGAAAAACCGCCTGCAGGGCTAATGCTGTTCAGTTAAGCGTACATCGCCCTCTGTAGGAGCGAGCTTGCTCGCGAAAAACGTCAACGATAACGCGTGTTTCCTGGTTGAACGCGGCGCCTGTGGTTTTTTGCGAGCAAGAGCTAGGCGCCCCCCTCGCTCCTACAAAAAGCCTTAACTGAACGGCATCAGCCTGCAGGGGCGGTTTTTTTCGTGCATCGGATGGCCAGTCGTCGGTCTGGGCAGGAATGCCTGGAACCTTATTTCTTCAGATACCACACAAAGCGTTGTCACTCACACGGTTTGAGGCGAGGATGGAATTCAAGATTCCAGTGCTGGAAAATATGCTGATCATGGCAAGGCAGCATGTGGCGATTGAACAGGAAGCTGCTCGCCGCAACAGGCTTGAGAGTCAGGCAGACAAGCAGGCGGGCCCGCAGATTCAAATGCCGGCTGAAGATACCGGTCGAACCGTACAGTTCGACGAGCCGAAAAAAAACCCACCATAAGGTGGGTTTTTTTATGCCGCTTCAATCAATCAGTTAGCAACGGACGAGCGCGGCTTGACTGGCTGGTTGTCGTTGGAAATAGTCACTTCGACGCGACGGTTCATCGCACGGCCGGAGACGCTGCCGTTGTCGGCAACCGGATATTCCTTGCCGTAACCCTGGGTCACGATGCGCGAAATGTCCACGCCTTGCTGGGCCAGTGCGCGCTGTACGGAAGCGGCGCGGCGCTCGGACAGGCTCTGGTTGTACGAGTCGGAACCGGTGCTGTCGGTGTAGCCTTCGACGATCACTTTACGGTCCGGGTTGTCGCGCAGGAACTGAGCCAGCTTGGTGATGTTGACCAGGCCGCTGGATTTGAGGTCGGACTTGTTGGTGGCAAACAGCACGTCACCGAAAGTTACCAGGGTGCCGCGATCGGTTTGCTTGGCGTTCAAGCTGTTTTGCAGTTGCTTGATCTGCGCGTCACGGGCGTCCAGCAGGGCGCGGGCACGTTCGTCGCCAGCGTTTTTCAGCTTGGCTTCGGACTCACGCAGGGAAATGGTGTCTTTGGCCACTTCTACACGCTGGTTGGTCAGGTAAGCCAGTTGGTCGACTTTCTTCTCGTCTTCCTTGTCGCGGTAGGCCTTGTCTGCCTTGTCCAGCCACTCGCTGGCGTCTTTGGTTTCCAGGGCTGCGAGCTTGGTCGCCTGCGGGTTGGTTTGCAGGGCCGTGAAGTTGGTCCGTGCGTTTTCCAGGTTCGCGTTCGGCGGGGTGGAGCAGGCTGCCAGGGCAACGCTCATCGCCAACAGGGCAGGGATCATCAATTGTTTACGCATAGTCGTGTCGTCCTTTCAATTCGATATCAGGTGCGATGCAATCAAGGGGCAGCGGCTTACTTCTGCTGGATAGCAGCCGGGCGCATGCCTTCCTTACGCAACTCATCAACTGCTTTCTGGGAATCCTTCACCGCTTGCTCGGCCTTGGCAGCCTGGGCCTTACGCTCAGCGACACGAGCATCCCACTCGGCTTGTTCAGCCAACATACGAGCTTTGTCGTAGTTCTTGTCGTGCATGGCGATTTCAGCTTCTTTGAGCTTGTCCTGAGCCGACTTCATTTCCACGGCTGCGAACTCGGTGCCGCCGGCGCTGACCGCGCTGTTGACCGCAGACTGGGTCACTGCGTACTGCTCGGTCGGCGGGTTACCGGCGCAACCTGCCAGAACGAAGCTGGTGCCGATTGCCAGCGCGGCCAATTTAAGCCCGCGCAGGTGGTTAAACGAGGATTTGGCAGTGCTGGTCTTCATCGTCTTCAACTCCATTGGGTAGCTCCTGAAAAACATCAAAATCCATCTTGGTGTTCGTTTGCGGGCCCGGCGGTAAAGCACATGACACCAGTTCAAACGAGCGTTCCAAGTGATGGCTTACTGGCTGTGACCGGAGGCTTTTTTCAAAAGTTCAGCGAAGATGGCGATTTGCCTAAAAAAATATCTGACTGATTGGTCAGCTCTGGAAAATTGGAACTTTCACCACGCACAACGGTACTCCGGGCCGCTGAAAAGCCCGGAATACCTGGGTTAAATTGGGGTGGGTAAACAGTGATCAGTGCTGCTGTTCGTCATTACCGGCTGACAAATCATGCAGATAGCGGCGTGACAGCGTCAGAAATCGCGGTGTGGGCCCAACGTCTTCATACAGCGGATCGCCTTCCTCATCGGTGGCAATCACTTGCTGCCCCTGGACGTAGGGAAAGCTGGCTTCCAATTCTTCAAGGGCGGCGCCGATCAGCTCGCCGAGCAGTTCTTCGGCGTGACGCTTGGGGTACATCTCGGCCAGGGCGGCCAGTCTCGCGGCGGCCTCTACATCCAGATGAATGGCGTATTCGGTTTTGGTCAGTTGACCCTTGGCGGTCTCTTCCCAATGCTGGGGCAGGTCTCGAATTTTCATGGCAACCTCAATAATGAGTGTCCAGCCGCCGGTGTGCATAACGCGGCGACCTGATGTTGAGACTAGCGGGAAGCGGCAAGGTTTAAAGTGTCTTGTCAGAAACCTGCGCCGACGGCACTCTGGACCCCCTGCGCGTCCCGGATTTCTGGCTGGAGAGTGGCTGATGAGTGATATCGATGCACGCTTGCGTGAGGATGTTCACCTGCTGGGTGAACTGTTGGGCAACACCATTGCAGAGCAATACGGCGGTGATTTTCTCGACAAGATCGAGCAGATCCGTAAAGGCGCCAAGGCCGACCGGCGCGGCGCGGGCGATGAACTCAGCACAAGCCTCAATCAACTGCAGGAAGACGAACTGCTGCCCGTAGCCCGGGCCTTCAACCAGTTCCTCAACCTGGCCAACATTGCCGAGCAGTACCAGTTGATTCACCGGCGCGATGAGTCGCAGCCGGCGCCCTTCGAGTCCCGCGTGTTGCCGGAACTGTTGGCCCGTCTGCAGCGTGAAGGGCACAGCGATGAATCCCTGGCGCGCCAATTGGCGCGGCTGGAAATCGAACTGGTGCTCACCGCCCACCCCACCGAAGTCGCACGTCGCACCCTGATCCAGAAGTACGACGCGATCGCCGCGCAGTTGGCGCTGCAGGATCACCGTGACCTTACCCGTGCCGAACGCGAGCACATCCGTGAACGTTTGCAACGCTTGATCGCCGAGGCCTGGCACACCGAGGAAATCCGTCGCGTGCGGCCTACGCCGGTGGATGAAGCCAAGTGGGGCTTTGCCGTCATCGAGCATTCCTTGTGGCAGGCCATCCCGAATTATTTGCGCAAGGCCGACCAGGCCTTGCATGCCGCAACCGGTTTGCGCCTGCCGCTTGAGGCTGCGCCGATTCGATTTGCCTCGTGGATGGGCGGCGACCGTGACGGCAACCCGAACGTCACCGCGCCGGTCACCCGTGAAGTGCTGTTGCTGGCGCGCTGGATGGCGGCGGATTTGTATCTGCGCGATATCGATCAACTCGCCTCCGAGTTGTCCATGCAACAGGCCAGCGCGGCGTTGCAGGCCCAGGCGGGAGACAGCGTCGAACCCTACCGTGCGGTGCTCAAGCAGTTGCGCGAACGTCTGCGCGCCACGCGCCAGTGGGCCCATGCCTCGTTGAATGGCACTGCACCGGCACCCGAGCAGGTGCTGCGCGACAATCGCGACCTGCTCGGTCCGTTGCAACTGTGCTATCAGTCGCTGCATGAGTGCGGCATGGGCGTGATCGCCGATGGCCCGTTGCTCGATTGCCTGCGCCGCGCCGTGACCTTTGGCCTGTTCCTGGTCCGCCTGGATGTGCGCCAGGACTCCACTCGCCACGCGTCGGCCATGACTGAAATCACCGACTACCTTGGCCTGGGACGTTATGAGGACTGGGACGAAGAAGCGCGCATCGACTTCCTGAGCAAGGAACTGGACAATCGTCGGCCGCTGCTGCCGGGTTATTTCAAGCCGTCGGCAGACACGGCGGAAGTCTTGAACACCTGTCGGGAAATCGCCGCTGCACCGGCCGCATCGCTGGGCTCCTATGTGATTTCCATGGCCGGTGCCGCCTCGGATGTGCTGGCGGTGCAACTGCTGCTCAAAGAGTCCGGTGTGCAGCGGCCGATGCGTGTGGTGCCGCTGTTCGAGACCCTGGCCGACCTGGATAACGCCGGGCCGGTGATGGAGCGGTTGTTGCAGCTGCCGGGCTATCGCGCGCGGCTGCAAGGCCCGCAGGAAGTGATGATCGGCTATTCGGACTCGGCCAAGGACGCCGGCACCACTGCTGCCGCCTGGGCGCAGTACCGGGCGCAGGAGCGTTTGGTGGACATCTGCCGTGAGCAGCAAGTGGAGTTGCTGTTGTTCCACGGTCGCGGTGGCACCGTCGGCCGTGGCGGCGGCCCGGCGCATGCGGCGATTCTGTCGCAGCCGCCGGGCTCGGTGGCGGGGCGGTTCCGCACCACCGAACAAGGCGAGATGATCCGCTTCAAGTTCGGCCTGCCGGACATTGCCGAGCAGAACCTCAACCTCTACCTGGCCGCAGTGCTCGAAGCCACGCTGTTGCCACCACCGCCCCCGGAACCGGCCTGGCGTCACTTGATGGACGAATTGGCGGCCGACGGCGTCAGCGCCTACCGGGCGGTGGTGCGGGAAAATCCGCAATTCGTCGAGTATTTCCGCCAGTCCACACCGGAACAGGAACTGGGCCGCTTGCCGTTGGGCAGCCGCCCGGCCAAGCGGCGTGCCGGCGGTATTGAAAGCCTGCGCGCGATTCCGTGGATCTTCGGCTGGACCCAGACCCGCTTGATGCTGCCCGCCTGGCTCGGCTGGGAAGCGGCATTGAGCAAGGCCCTGGAGCGCGGCGAGGGTGAGTTGCTTGGGCAGATGCGCGAACAGTGGCCGTTCTTCCGCACCCGCATCGATATGCTGGAAATGGTGCTGGCCAAGGCCGACGCCGATATCGCCCGGCTCTATGATGAGCGCCTGGTGCAGCCTGACTTGCTGCCATTGGGCGCGCATTTACGCGACCTATTGTCGCAGGCCTGCGAGGTGGTGCTTGGCCTGACCGGGCAGTCGCAACTCTTGGCCCACAGCCCGGATACCCTGGAGTTCATCCGCCTGCGCAACACCTACCTGGACCCCCTGCATCTGTTGCAGGCTGAATTGCTCGCCCGCTCGCGCCAACGCGAAGCGGCGCAGGACAGCCCTCTGGAACAGGCGCTGCTGGTGTCCGTAGCCGGTATTGCCGCAGGTTTGCGCAACACCGGTTGAGGTTTTTCGCGTGTTCTCAACGGCTTGCGAATGAACTGCGACGACCGCCCGGAAAAGGGCGGTCGTTGTTTGAGGGGCGGGGTTGCGCTCAGGCAAACCCGTTGGCCGACGCATGCCTGGCGCGGGTTTCTCCTACTTTGGGCGGCTTGTGTGGCAAGGGCCCGCTGTGTATCTTGATCAGCCTTTGGCCGTTTGATCGGCCTGGAACCACATTTTTACGAGATTGGCCCCACGCGGCGAATCCGAGCGTCATCTCTATAAAAAATTGAGGAGCACATCGATGCGCGTCATTCTGCTGGGAGCTCCCGGGGCCGGTAAAGGTACTCAGGCAAAGTTCATCACTGAAAAATTCGGCATTCCACAAATCTCCACCGGCGACATGCTGCGCGCGGCCGTCAAGGCCGGCACCGAGCTGGGCCTGATCGCCAAGAGCGTGATGGACAGCGGTGGCCTGGTCTCCGATGACCTGATCATCAACCTGGTCAAGGAACGCATCAGCCAGGAAGACTGCAAGAACGGTTTCCTGTTCGACGGCTTCCCGCGCACCATTCCCCAGGCTGAAGCCCTGGTCAAGGCCGGTGTCGAGTTGGACGCCGTGGTTGAAATCGCCGTCGAGGACGAAGAAATCGTCCAGCGCATTGCCGGTCGTCGCGTACACGAAGGCTCGGGCCGCGTGTACCACGTCGTCTACAACCCACCCAAGGTTGAAGGCAAGGACGATGTCACCGGTGAAGACCTGGTGCAGCGCAAGGACGATACCGAAGAAACCGTGCGTCATCGCCTGTCGGTCTACCATTCCCAGACCAAGCCGCTGGTGGACTTCTACCAGAAGCTCTCCGCTGCCCAGGGCAAGCCGAAATACAGCCATATCCCTGGCGTCGGCTCCGTGGAGGCGATTACAGCCAAGGTGCTGCAAGCACTGAGCTGATGCGTTGATCGACTGCATTGACAACGGCCCGCTTGCGGGCCGTTGTTGTTTATACTGGCGCACTTTTTTCGACTTGGACACCCACACCCATGAGCACCCTGCTGGCCCTGGACACCGCGACTGAAGCTTGCTCGGTTGCCTTGCTGCACGATGGCAAAGTAACCAGCCACTACGAGGTGATCCCGCGCCTGCACGCGCAGAAGCTGTTGCCGATGATCAAGCAACTGCTGGAAGACGCCGGCACCAGCCTGGCCGCCGTGGATGCCATCGCTTTCGGCCGTGGCCCCGGCGCGTTTACCGGCGTGCGCATTGCCATTGGCGTGGTGCAGGGCCTGGCGTTTGCGCTGGAGCGTCCGGTGTTGCCGGTGTCCAACCTTGCGGTGCTGGCCCAGCGTGCGCTGCGTGAACATGGCGCCTCGCAAGTGGCGGCGGCGATTGATGCGCGCATGGATGAAGTCTATTGGGGCTGCTACCGCGAGACGGCGGGCGAGATGCGCCTGGTGGGCGTGGAAGCGGTGCAGGCGCCGGAATCATCTGCACTGCCCGAGGACGCCAGCGGTGATTGGTTCGGCGCCGGCACCGGCTGGGGCTATGGCGAGCGGATCGGCGTCCAGCTGGTCGGCCAGGACCCCGCGATGCTGCCCCATGCAGAGGATTTGCTGACCTTGGCGCGCTTTGCATTCGAGCGTGGCGAGGCCATTGCGGCTGACCAGGCGGCGCCGGTGTACTTGCGCGACAAGGTTGCGCAAACCAAGGCGGAACGCGGGATTATTTGACGCCAAAAATGATGGCATTTTGAGGCAAATTTCGCCAATCGTCAGAATTTGCAGCGGTTTTTAAACCTTTTACCAATTATGTGTTCTAGTTATCACCAGAGCATTTGCGCGTTACGGATTGCGCCACTAAAATGCCACTATTGATAGCGAGTTCGCGCCTATGCGTATTGATGGCTTTTCCTCACAGTCGTACCCGATCAAGCGTAAGCCGCGCAAGGCTAACGCGACGGTGGACGATTCCGTCGAGGACTCGCCGGACTTCATCGAAGTCCACTCCGATGCGCAGGCCGGCACTCAAGCACGCATCAGCGGTCTTCCCGCCCGTCAGCAAGACATGGTCTTCCCCCGCTCCATGAGCAAAAGCGTTGCCAATGCCCTGGCCAGCTACCTGACCACCGCCGGTTTTGTCGAATGGGATATGGAAGTGCTGGGTCTCGATATCCACATCTGATGCGCCTGCCTTACTACATCGGTTGCCCGTCCTGGAGTGAAAACGCCTGGCGCGAGTACCTGTACCCCGCCGATGCACGCGCCAACGATTACCTCGGGCTCTATTCCCAGGTCTTCAACGCCGTTGAAGGCAACACCACTTTTTATGCTCGACCCTCGGCCGCAACCGTGCAGCGCTGGGCCGACATCATGCCCGATGACTTTCGCTTCACCGCCAAATTCCCGGGTGATATCAGCCATGCCGGTGACTTGCGCGAACAACTGCCGGCGGCGGAAAGTTTTATCGGCTTGATGAGCCCCCTGGGCGAGCGTGTGTCGCCGTTGTGGTTGCAACTGTCGAAGGGTTTTACCCCGCAGCGTCTCGGAGAGCTGGCCGGATTCCTCGATGGCATTGACCGTCCACTGGCGGTTGAAGTGCGTCACGATGAGTTCTTCGCCAAAGGCGAGGCCGAGCGCATGCTCAACCGCCTGTTGCGTGACCGTGGCGTCGAGCGCGTGTGCCTCGATTCGCGCGCGCTGTTCAGTTGCACCTCCACCTCGGCGGCCGTCCTGCATGCCCAATCGAAAAAGCCCAGGGTGCCAGCGCGCCCGGCGGCGTTGACTCAATATCCCCAAGTGCGCTTTATCGGGCACCCCGAACTTGAAGCCAACGATCCATTCCTGATGCCCTGGGTCGAAAAGATCGCCAGTTGGATCGAAGAGGGGCGCACCCCCTACATGTTCCTGCACACCTCGGACAACCGCCTCGCCGCCCAATTGGCCTTGCGTTTCCATGACCAGTTGATGGCACGTCTGCCGGGGCTTGTGCCGCTGCCGACCTTGCATCGAGAACCCGTGGCGGAGCAACTGGGGTTACTCTAGGGCTCTTTTCCCCGCCAGGAGCCCGTCATGGATGCCCAAACCCTTCGCGCCGAAACCTTCCAAGCCCTGCACACCCGTGATCGTGCCTTTGTGATGCCCAACCCGTGGGACGCAGGTTCCGCCATCATGCTTGCCAGCCTTGGCTTCGAAGCGTTGGCCACCACCAGCGCGGGCTTTGCGTTCAGCCTGGGGCGGCCGGATGCCGAAGGCGCGCTGTCGCTGGAGGACACCCTGGGCAATGCCGGCAGCATCGTCCGGGCGACTGCGCTGCCGGTCGCCGCCGACTTGGAAAACGGTTTCAGCGACACCCCCCAAGGCTGTGCCCAGACCATTCTGCGAGCCGCCGCCACCGGTATCGTCGGTGGCTCCATCGAAGACGCCACGGGCGTTGCCGCCGACCCTATCTACCCCTTCGACCTGGCCGTCGAGCGCGTCGAGGCTGCCGTTGCCGCTGCCCGCAGCCTGGCATTTCCCTTCACGCTGACGGCACGCGCAGAAAACCTCCTGCATGGCCGCCTGGATTTGCCCGACACTATTCGCCGCCTGCAAGCCTACGCCGAGGCGGGCGCCGATGTGCTGTATGCGCCGGGCCTGCGCAGTGCCGAAGAGGTGTTGGCGGTGGTCAAGGCCGTCGCGCCCAAGCCGGTGAACGTGTTGATGTCCGGTGGCTTGAACCTCAGCGTCGCGCAGTTGAGCGAGCTGGGCGTGCGGCGCATCAGCGTCGGCTCGGCCCTGGCCCTGGCGGCCTATGGCGAGTTTTATCGGGCGGCGCAGGAGGTCTATGGATCGGGCACCTTCACCTTTACCGAACGCAAGATGCCGTTCGACCAGGCCAATCAATTCTTCAAGGGCTAAGCCGTGCGGTCGATCGGGTGGATGGGCGCGTTGTTGGTGCTCGGTGGCGCTGTTGCGGTGGGCGCATGGCGGGGCTGGGTGCCGGTGCCGGACGAGTGGAACCCCTGGGCGCCGCTGGATGTACGCGCCAGTCCGAACCTGTTGACGCGCTACAAGCTGGGGCGGCTGCAGGATAATCCGTTGCTGTGCGACCAAGTGCTGAAAACCTCGGGGTTGCGGGTGACCGGCCAGGCGGACTCAGCCCCCGACGCCGCCTGCCCGTTGCGCAACACATTGCGGGTACAGGGCGGGGAGGTGGGCTTGAGCCGCAGTTTTCTGGCCAGTTGCCCGTTGGCCGTAGCCTTTGCGTTGTTCGAGCGGCACAGCCTGCAGCCGGCGGCTCAGGCGATCTATGGCGAGGCGGTGACGCGGGTCGATCACCTGGGCAGTTTTGCCTGTCGCACTATCTACAACCGCGCCGAAGGCCGCCTCAGTCAGCACGCCTCGGCCAATGCCCTGGATATCGCCGGGTTTCGCCTGGCCGATGGACGCCGTATCAGTGTGCTCAAGGATTGGCCGGGCGACGACGCTGACGCACGGTTTCTGCGTCAGGTGCGTGACAGTGCGTGTAACGCGTTCAACGGGGTGTTGAGCCCGGACTACAACGCCGCACACCGTAACCATTTTCATCTGGACATGGGACGCTGGTGGGTGTGTCGCTAAGCGTCAGGCGGCCAGGCGCAGGTTGTTGACGATCAACGGACGTGCCCAGTGGTAGTCGAAATCCAGGGCCTTCTGTTGTTCGACCAAGTCCTGTTCGGTGAACGGGGTCGCGGGCGGTGGCAGCAAGTCCAGCTCGAACTCGGCAATCGGCAGATGCAGCGGGCGGGGCTGCGGCGCCGGGCCGGGTTCAGCGGCGGGTTGGCCCGCATTCAGGACAATCGGCCGTACCCAGCCGCTTTCGAAATGCTGCTGGCGTTGCTGGGCGATGATGTCTTCGTCAGGGAATGGCGCGGGCGCGGGTGGCAGCAGCTCGGTATCGAATTCGGCAATCGGCAGGAACAGCGGCTCAGGTGGGGCGACTTCGGTATCTTTCACGTCACACCCACGCTGGGTGAGGATCTGCGCCAAGAGGTCGGCGCCTTCGCCGGGTTCCACCGCCGGGTCCTGCGGTGCAGGCGTCGTGGCGGCCAGCGCGCCCGGCGTAGCGCCGAGCTGTTCGGCCAGAGCTCGGGCAAAGAAGTCCTGCCACACATGACTCACCCCGGCCAGCGCTTGAGTATTGCGCAGGCCGTAGTGGTTGTGGGTCGGCAGTACACCGATGGTTAGGGGAAGAATGTCTGACATTTTTTTCGGTCGACGCTCAGCTCTGGCAAAATACCTGACTGTTGTTTTTATCGGCCGGTATTGGCCGATCCTTAATATTTTCGAGCGTAGCGATTGATGAGTGAACAACCAGCGGCCAGCCGCATTCGGGTCGAGGCCTTGGCCGAAGAATTCCAGGCCCGCGCCGAGCAGTGGGCTGCGCTGCTGGGCTTGCCTGTGCAACGCGATGAAGCGGATTTTTCCCTGCAGGTCGGCGAACAAGGCCTGCAATTGCAACAGCTCGGGCCGGACGCACCGGGCCCGGTGCGGGTCGACTTTGTCGAAGGCGGCGCGGCGCACCGGCGTCTATATGGCGGTGGCAGCGGGCAGATGATCGCCAAGGCCGTGGGCGTCGCCCAAGGCGTGCGCCCCCGTGTACTGGACGCCACGGCCGGGCTGGGCAAGGATGCGTTCGTGCTGGCAAGCCTGGGCTGTGAGATGAGCCTCATCGAGCGCCAGCCGTTGATTGGTGCCTTGCTGGAAGACGGCCTGGCACGCGCCGCGCAGGATTTTGACGTGGCGCCGATCGTGGCGCGCATGACGCTGCTCAAGGGCAACGCCATTGAAGTGATGCTCAATTGGGAAGGCGAGCCGCCGCAAGTGATCTACCTGGACCCAATGTTCCCGCACCGCGAGAAAACCGCCCTCGTGAAGAAGGAAATGCGCCTGTTCCGGCCACTGGTCGGTGATGACCTGGATGCACCGGCATTGCTCGCGGCGGCCCTGGCCCTGGCCAGCCATCGCGTAGTGGTCAAGCGCCCGCGCAAGGCGCCGTGCATTGACGGGCCCAAGCCGAGCCATGCGCTGGAGGGCAAGTCCAGTCGTTATGACATTTATCCCAAGAAGGCGCTCAAGGTTTAGGCTGCAAGCTGCAAGCTGCAAGCAAAGGCGCCTTTCACTTGCAGCCCCCCATAAGCATAAGTATCTACACAACTCAGCAGCGCCCAACCGTAACCACGATGCGAAGCGAGTCGCTCTTGATCTGGCTTTTGATCTTGATCTTAGGCGCCCCGTTAAACCACGCTGGCCGAACGCAGGCTTGAATCCGTGGGTAACCCGGCAGGACGCCGGGTTAGCCG